>DATFEG010000115.1:0-4724 GCA_035251445.1 Gemmatimonadales bacterium
CCGAATTCCGGGAGATTCCCGTTTCCTCGGCGAGTCGATCGGCGGCGTCCTTCCGGGACATCCCCTGGGAGAGCAAGATCTGCGCTCGCTCTGCGGGATCCACCGGTGGCTCCTCGACGCGCGGTTTGCCCGTCCCCGCCAACACAACCGTAACCTCGCCGCGCGCGGGGGTCTCCGCATAGTGCTCTGACAATTCCTGCAACGTCCCCGAACGCGTTTCTTCGAATACCTTGGTCAACTCTCGAGAGACGGCAACTGGCCTTTCGGGACCACACACCTCAATCAGATCGGCGAGGAGTTGCGTGACGCGGTTCGGCGCCTCGAACAGCACGACGGTCCATTCGGAAGCGCCGGCGGTTACTAACAAACGGCGGCGGTCGCTCCCTTTACGAGGGAGGAATCCCAGGAACAAATAGCGGTCGCCTCCGATGCCGGAGACAGATAGGCTGGCTGCCACGGCGGTCGGACCCGGAATCGTTACGACTTGAATCCCTCGCTGCCTCGCGTGCGCCACGAGGTCGACACCGGGGTCGCTGATTACGGGCGTTCCGGCGTCGGTGATCAACGCAACATCCCTTCCATCATAAAGGATGCGCAGCACGCGCTCGAGGGCGCGGTCGGACGAATGAGCATGGAGACTCACGAGCTCGGCGTGCGAGCCGGCATGAGTGAGGAGTGGTTTACTGTGGCGGGTGTCTTCGGCGGCAACTACCGCGACACGCTTCAGCGTGTCGGCGGCTCGCGGCGAGAGATCGCCGAGGTTCCCGAGAGGCGTCGCAACGACATAGAGGGTGCCCGACACGTCACCACGTCACCTGCCAAGGGAGACGCCCATAGAAGCCGGCTGCTTGCAGGACGTAGCGATGCTCGCGCGTCGCGTCCTTGAGAACCTTGGTGGCCGTTCCCGGCATCATGACTTCGGCGCCTTCGAGCAGCTGTAAAGCCCAATCGGTAAGCGCCGTGGCGAGCTCCTCCGGACGCACCACGGCATCCGGGGTTTCCGTGCCGCGCGGCACGCTGATCAGTGCGAGCGCGTGGTGTGTTCCGACGATTGCGGCGGTCACTTTCTGGGCGCGCCGTTTCGCGTCACCGGGGAACTCCCGTTCGACGGCATCGACGATCCGCCAGTACAGCTCGCGATAGGTGTGGACGAGGGCGGTTGCGGCCTGGGCCGGCAGATCGTCAGCGGCGGGGAATGTGCCGGCCGACATCGCGGGCTCCGCGCCGGCGGCCCCCGCGTCGAACAGCGACTCGACGTATCGTCCGGGCGGCACGTCGCCCGGCTTGTCACAGAAGTGCCCGCTCAGATACTTCCCCTGGTCGAACCTCAAGTAAGACACCCGTCCATTCGAAATCAGTTCCAGCACGCCGGTGATCTTTTCCTGTTGCAACAGGGGGAAGAATTTCTCCGGTTGTTTGACGTCGATCGCGCGTCGCTGGTAGTCGCCGGCGCAGGAGGCATACATCCAGGCGAGCTGTTCCATGGGCGCGGCGCAGTATTCGAGATCCGCGCGCTCGACCTCGCCGCGCATGCGCTTCAGCCCCTCGGTGATGGTGATGACCTGCCGCCCGGCGGTGTGCAGGGAGGCGGCATTGACGGCCTCGCCCTTGCGGAAAAACAGCAGGACGCACTCGTCAGGCAAGTGCGCCGCGATATAGCCGTCGATGCGGCCATCGCGGTCACGTTTGGCGAAAGCGAGCAGGTTGTCGAGATGGATGAAGGCAAGGTGGGTGCGATGAATAAGCCGGCTCACCTGCGGAAACTGAAGATCCGCGAGGCGAACCGGCGAATTCGTCAGGCGAGCGCTGCTCGCGCGCATCGTCCTCCGGCGAGGAAGTTACGAGAGGTGTTGGTCGATCTTTTTCTCGAACGCTTGGGGCGGAAGGACCCCGACCAGCGTGTCGATGTGCCGGCCGTCCTTGAAGAATAGAATACTCGGAATCGAGCGGATGTTGAAGCGCATCGCCGTCGCCGGATTCGCGTCCACGTCCACCTTCACAATCTTCACCTTACCGTTGTACTTGCCCGCCAACTGCGTCATGATCGGCGCGACCATGTGGCAGGGCCCACACCAGGTCGCCCAAAAATCGACAACCGTGAGGCCCTTATGCTGCTCGACCTCCACGGCAAAGGTGGCGTCCGTAATTTCCGCAGGGTGCGTCGCTTGCATGTCCCCCAATCTCCCTCTCTGACGTTAGTTTGCCCCTATGAATCCATCGGTCGCCCACATCGGTATTGCCGTACCTAGCATCCGAGAGGCTCTTTCGTTTTACCGCGATGTCCTCGGCGTAGCTCCGGGCCCGCAGGATACCGCCGACGGCGCTAAAATCGTCAGCCTCCACTTTGGCGATGTCGATGTCGAGCTGCTCGAGCCTGTCGAACCGTCCAGCCCCGTGGCGAAGTTCCTCGCCAAACGTGGCCCCGGCATTCATCATATCTGCTACCGGGTCACTGATCTCGATGCCGCACTCACGCGCTGCCGCGCGGCGGGCTATCGGCTCGTCGATGAGACGCCCCGGCGCGGGGCCGGCGGACGACGCATCGCTTTTCTCCACCCCAAGACGACGAACGGCATCCTGCTGGAGTTAACCGACTAGGTGGAACGCCCAGCATTACGGCCGGGTTCCCGTCCCCCCCTGCGGGCAACGGCCAACCGGACTCCCCGCGCTCTCGAGATGCACGTCATACACCAGCCAGCCGCCGCTGCGCGTCCGGACGATGTCGATGGGCAGCACCTGATTGCAGTTCGCGCGTTGCAGCTCTACGCGATAGGTACGGAGCTCGTCATGACCAGGCACGAGCATGGGGCCTTCGATGACCCGATAGCCCGTATGATCGAGATACTTCTGAATCACGGTCAGGCGCTGGCGGAGCACATCGGGATTCATCGACTGCGCCGCGGGGCCGCGCTCGGTCCCCCACAGCTCACCCATGCGCTTCAGATCGTTCGATTTGACTGCCGCGAAAAACTGCGTGACCGTCTCATTCGTCGACTGCGGGGTCGGCTTTTCCGGCCCTCCCCCTTTGCTACAAGCCGTCAGAGCGGCGAGCAGGACGAACTGAACTGCAAGTCGTCGCTTCACGATGTACGACCTGTGGTCGGGACGACCCGAAGGTAAGATACCATGCGTCTCTACGTCAACATTGATCACGTCGCCACGCTGCGTGAAGCGCGCAAGACCGATGAGCCCGACCCCGTGCAGGCCGCGGCGGCGTGCGAGCGCGCGAGGGCCGACGGCATCACGGTCCATTTGCGAGAGGACCGGCGTCACATCCAGGACGCGGACGTCAAGGCACTTGCGCGCAGCGTGCGCACCGTCCTGAATCTCGAGCTCGGCGCGCATGAGGAGATCGTCCGCTTCGCGACGCGCATTACACCCTTTCAGGCGACGCTTGTCCCCGAAAAGCGACAAGAGATCACGACCGAAGGGGGATTGGCGTTGGGAATCAGGGATCGGCGTCTGCGCAATGCCATCTCGCGACTCCAAGACGCAGGTATCCGCGTGAGCCTCTTTATAGATCCATCACTCGACACGATCGACGTGGCGCGTGAGCTTGGTGTCCCAGCGATCGAACTGCACACGGGCAGATACGCAAATGCGTCGACGCAAACGGCGTCAAAGGAGACGCGTCGAACCAAGGCGTTGAATGAACTACGTGCGGCGGCTGCCCACGCGAAAAGCATCGGGTTGGCCGTACATGCCGGCCACGGCCTGACCTACCAAAACGTCCAGCCGGTCGCAGCGATCCCCGAGATCGAAGAGCTCAATATCGGCCATTCGATCGTGAGTAACGCGGTTTTCTGGGGTATGGAAGCGGCGGTGCGCCGCATGAAAACGCTGGTGGACGCTGCCCGAAATCCCTAGCTTGGAAACGCCATGAACACCGCTGGCGCACCGCCCCCGCTCGGCATGTCGGACTTCTTCGCCCTCGAGGCGGGGGAGTATCTCGACCGGCTGGATGCTCTGGTCCAATCGGCCGCTCCCGCGACCGACGAACTGGTGCGTCTGGCGCGCGCGGTGCGCGGCAGTGCGTTGATGGCAAGCCACCAGGCGATCGCGCGGGCCGCGATGGGATTCGAGGCCCTCGCGCGCGGCGTCCGGGAAGGGCGGCTGGCCTGGGATGTCGCGACCAGGCAGCTCGCGACCCGCGCCGTCGACGATCTGAAGATCTTTGTGCGCACGGCCGCGAGCTGGTCCGCTGCCGATACGGCGAGAGCCGAGGCTCTCGCGCGCCAGCTCGAGCAGCTCGGCGGGCGTCCCCCGGCTCAGGTGCGTGCCGCCGAAGGAATGGGACTCGACGCAGGCGCGCGCGCATTCGTCGCACGCGAGGGCGCCGCGATCGCAAGCACGCTCGACCGTGCCGGCCGGGTGCTGCGCACTAATCCGACGGCGCACGATCCGCTGCAGCAAGTCATGAAGGCGGTGCAACCGCTGCGCGGCCTCGCCGCGCTGAACGATCTGCCGCCATTGCCAGACCTGCTGGAGGGAATCGAGCGCGCGATCGCGGAGCTGGAACGCAACAGCGCGTCCCCGCCGGCCGGGTGGGGCGAGCTGATAGCCGAGCTGTTCCAGATCGGCGCGACATCGATTGCGCAGGCGGCGCGCGCGGTGGCCGAGCGCGGCCGGCCCGATGCTGAAAGCGCAGAGTTCAGGAAATTCGCGAGCTTGCTCGTCAAGTTTATGGACAGCGAGCCGGAAATCGTCCCTATCGAAACCGTGGC
>DATFEG010000116.1:0-9439 GCA_035251445.1 Gemmatimonadales bacterium
CGGCTTTGGCCGCGGCCGTGTTCGTCCTGGTGGTCATCTTCCGCTGGCCTCAGCTCAAGCTCCGGACCCGGGTCGTGCGCGATGCGTAAACACTGGACGACGGTTGCACTCGCGCTACTGGCCGCGGCCATGCTTGCACCCTTCCTCTATATGCTCTCGGTTTCGCTCATGGGTGAGACTGAGCTCTTGCGTTGGCCACCGGCACTTCTGCCGCACGCACCGACTCTGGCGAACTATGGAGCCGCTCTGGAGTCGCTTCCGTACGGGCGGGTCGTCCTGAACACGGCGCTGCTGGGCGGGTGCGTGATGGTTGGGCAAGTACTGACGAGCGCGACAGCGGGATACGCGTTTGCACGAATGCGCTTCACCGGTCGCGAGGGCGCCTTCGCCATCGTGCTCGCCATCTTCGCGATTCCCGCGGTTCTCCTTGCGATCCCGCGTTTCCTGCTGATTGACGGGCTCGGCTGGGTCGACACCTATCCGGGACTCATCTCCACGGAGCTGGTATCCGTCGCTGGCATCGTGCTGATGCGGCATACGTTCCAGGTGCTGCCCCTGGGGGTGGAGGAAGCGGCGCGCCTCGATGGGGCGGGGGAGTGGACCCTGTTTTGGCGTGTCATGTTCCCGCTCGCCAGGCCAGCCGTTATCACGCTCGCCTTACTCGCATTCCTAGACCAATGGCGCAGCTTCTTGTGGCCACTGGTCATCACACGCACGGCAGGAATGGACGTGGCGGAGGTGGCCCTCGCGCGGTTTCACGCGACATATGTCAGCAACTGGCCGTACCAGATGGCGGCAGCGGCCCTGATCACACTGCCCGTGCTGGTGGTCAGTCTCCTCGCGCAGCGCTATCTCGTGCACGGCCTGCGTATTACGGGGGCTGAACTCCGCAGCTAGGACCCTGTCGACCTCCCGCATTTGTGCGTCGTCGTTCCTACCTGGCGGTTTCGCGCCTGGCAACCTCCCATCTCGATGTCGGTGGCTCAGAAGTTGCGAGACGCTAACAGCGGTGGATCCCCGCGTCCTGGGTCCAGTACCACTACGAGTGCCGCGTTTCGCAGCCGTAGCCCGGTGGGATGGATTTAGTACCAAAGGTCGATGCGGTGCGGGTTGCCGGAGTTGAGCGTATAGCAGCTGCGTGGTTAGGAGACTCAAGTGGTTCGCACCGTAAAGGCAATCGTGTTGGTTGCGCTAGGCGCGTCCTCGCCGACGCTCGTGGCCCAAGCGCCCACACCCGACAGCACCAGCAAAGCGTCCTTCCAGGCTCAATCCCCGCACGCTATCGGCTTCGGTTTTTTCGCGACGCTGGGGTCGTATTGGCAGATCGAAGCGATCGAGGTCGGATACGTCCGCACGATGTCTCGCGGTCTGGCCGCCTTCTCCTTAACCGGCCGGGTCGGGACATTCATCGATGAAACCGCGGTCATGGGCGGTTCGCGTGGTATGGTCTTCGCTACAACGCTCGCCACGCGTACGCGCATGAAGCGGATTGCTCAGCTCGGCGAAGACGAGCGCGGCACCGCGATCGGTCTGGATGTCACGCTCGAAGCGAGCGGGTACCTCGCTTCCGGCTCGCCGTTCGCGCAAGGCTCGCGCTGGGGCGCCATCGCCCTCCTCCCGGGCTTGCGTATAGGCAAAGCGGCAATTGTGATTGGGCCCACCGCGTTCTTTGCAGGCGGCACGACGTCGGTGCGCGGTTTGCTGGCCTTCCGTGGTGAGGCGACGCTGGCGCGCCGGGAGCGTCAACCCTAGGTTAGCGACCTTATGGTCGCGCCGACCCTGACCTCGGACCACCCGGGTCTCGAGGTTCTCGCCGAAGTCGCAAGAGTGTTGGCCGCCGGCCGGCCTGCAGACGAAGGGCTCGCCGACGCGGTTGTCGCGCTGCGCCAAGGCCTCTCCCTGCGGCGCTGCCGGTTGTGGCTGCGCACGCCGGATGGATCCCACTACCGCCCCATCGCCAGTCCCGACGACGAGACGCAGCTTCCCGGTTATACGAGCGCCGTTCCCGGCTGGGTGACCGCCGGCCCGCATCGCGAAGCAGTCGCGGGGGGGACGCTGCTCCGGCTGCCGCTCGTGCACGACGACGAAGGGCTTGGCTGTTTCGAGGTGATCATTCCCCCCGGCCGCCACGAGCGCATGTCCCACGACGTTCTGGTCGTCGCTGCGCAGATGCTGGCCCCCGTGGTGGCTGATCACGAGCTTTACGCGGATCTGGCGTCCGAGGTCGCGTTGCGGACCCGCGAGGTCGAATCGCAGCGCAACTTCGTCGCGCGCATCATCGATTCGCTCCCGGTCGGGCTTTACGTGATCGATCGCGCGTATCGGATCCGGGCCTGGAACCGCAAGCGCGAGGCCGGCACGCAGGGTGTGTCACGAGAGGACGCCCTCGGCCGGGAGGTGTTCGAGGTGCTTGACCGGCAGCCGCGCGAGCTGCTCAAGCGCGAGTTCGACCGCGTCTTCACGACCGGCGAGATGCAGCAGGTGGAGATGGAGTCTCAGGCGACCGGGGAAGCACGGTACTATCGCATCACCAAGATCCCGATGCGCCTGGATGCCGAGGACATCTCGCACGTCATTACCATCGGTGAGGATGTGACGGCCTGGCGCCGGGCGCAGCAGCGCCTCGCGCAGAGTGAGAAGCTCGCGGCCGTGGGACAGCTGGCTGCCGGCGTGATGCACGAGATCAACAACCCGCTCGCGACCATCCTTGCCTGCAGCGAGGCGTTGGCCCTGCGCGTTGCCGACCTCCCCGAAAAGGAGCGGCTCGCGCAGCAGGAGTACCTGCATATCGTGGATAGCGAGGTGCAGCGCTGCCGCCGCATCGTTGAGGGGTTGCTCGACTTCTCGCGGCCCAAGCAGTCGAGCCACCAGGTGCCCGTCGCGATCAACGCCGTCATAGAGCAAACGTTGTTCCTGCTCAAACACCACGAGCGATTCAAGTGGCTGACGATCGAGCGGAAGCTGGAAGACGGGCTGCCGCAGTTTCCCGCGGATGCGGAGCGGCTGGTCCAGTGCTTCATGACGCTGATGCTCAACGCGATGGACGCCATGAACTCACGCGGCGTCCTCACGGTGCGGACGCGACGCAATCCCAAGCGCGCCGACGAGATCATGGCGGAGTTCATCGATACCGGAACGGGAATCAAGCAGGAAGATCTTCCCAAGATCTTCGAGCCGTTCTTCACCACCAAACCCCAGGGGCGCGGGACCGGCCTGGGGCTCTCGGTGGCCTACGGCATCGTCGAGGAGCATCGCGGCCGTATTGAGGTAGAAACGCAGATGGGTGTGGGCACGAACTTCAAGGTGTTGTTCCCGATCGGATGAAAATCCTCGTCATCGAAGACGATAAAACGGTCGGCGAGTATGTGCGGCGTGGGCTCGATGAAGCCGGCTACCACGTTGATCTGGTCGGAGACGGGGACGAAGGGCTGCGCCGCGCCAGCGGGCGAAGTGGCAACTACGACATCATGGTGCTCGACCTCCGTCTTCCCAAGCTTTCGGGCATTGAAGTGCTGCGGACGCTGCGGGACCGGGGCGTAGGATTGCCGGTGCTCGTCCTCACCGCACAGGACTCGGTCGATTTCAAAGTCCAGGCGCTCCGCATGGGCGCCGACGATTACGTCACCAAGCCGTTCGCGTTCGAGGAATTGCTGGCCCGCGTCGAGGCACTCGGACGCCGGCCCAAGGCCCTCGCGCCGCCGACTCTCAAGGTCAACGGTCTGGTGCTCGACACGGGGAGCCGCGAAGTAACGCGCGACGGCAAGCGCGTCGAGCTCACGCCGAAGGAATACGCCGTCCTCGAGTATCTCATGCGTCATCAGGGCCGCGTCATGTCGCGCACACTCATCACCGAGTACGCCTGGGACTATCACTTCGACCCCGGAACAAACATCGTAGACGTCGTGATCACGCGGTTGCGTAAGAAGATCGATCATGCCGGAGAACCGAAGTTGATTCACACGGTGCGCGGCGTGGGCTACGTCGTGCGCGCGTGACATGCAGAGTATCCGCGGGCGGCTGACGATTTGGTACGCCACCGCCCTGATCCTCAGCATCGCGATATTCGCCGTCGTTCTCTATTTTGTGCGGCGCAGTGATACCTACCAGGACCTCGATCGCCGCATTCAATCGGAAGCCGACCTCACTGCGGGCATTCTGGCCGAGAGCTACCGCGCGCGCGGTGTGCTGGTCGAAAAGGATACCGCCGGCCGCCCGGTCCTGACTGCCGACGTCGCCGCGGTCCTCGAGGTTGTCCCCGATTACCTGCTGGTGACGAGCCGCGACGGCCGCCTGCTGTTCGCTTCACCGGATGCGCGCGCCCTCACATTTGCCCAGTTCGAGCAGCTCACCGCGATCACGAACCCGGCGGCGCAGTCGTCGCCGCAGCTGCCGGGGCGCATCGACATCGAGCCCAACGGGCCGACGCTGCATTACGTCGTGCGTGCCGTGCCGGACGCCGGCGACCAGTTCGGGGCCATCTTCGCGGGTGCGAATATTCGTTCCGCCGAGCTGCGGCTCGAACAGCTGCTCCTGACGATTCTGATCGCGTTCTTCGTCGGGATCGTTCCCGCAATCCTGGTCGGCGGATGGATTGCGGGACGTGCGCTCGACCCGGTCGACCGCATGATCACCGAGGTACGCGAGATCACCGACGGACGCAGCCTGCACCGCCGTCTCGCCGTTCCGATGGAGCGCGATGAGCTGGGACGCCTGGCCGAGACGTTGAATCAGATGATGACCCGCCTGGAGCGAAGCTTCGCCGCGCTGCGGCGCTTCACCGCCGATGCGAGCCACGAACTGAAGACGCCGCTCACGGTCGTACGGGCGGGCGTCGAGCGGGCTATCACGCGACCCGATATGCCGTCCGAAACGCTCGCCCCGCTCGAGGAGACGCTCCAGCAAGTCAATCGCATGACGGAGCTGCTCGACTCGCTGCTCACGCTCGCCCGCGCCGACGAAGGGCGGGCCGAGCTGCACCGCGAGCAGGTCGATTTGCGCGAGATCCTCGAAGAGGCGGGCGAGACGGGTGAGCTACTCGCCGAGCACGCGGGGGTGGGCATGGAAATCCGATTGCCCGAGGAGCCCGTCGTCGTCTCGGTGGACCGCAGTCGCCTGCGCCAACTCGCGCTCAATCTCATCGAGAATGCGGTCAAATACACGCCGCGCGGCGGTCACGTCTCGGTTGAGCTGGGCGGCCACGACGGGCGCGCGGTGTTCACAGTCGCGGACACGGGCATCGGCATCGCCCCCGGCGATCTTCCGCATGTCTTCGATCGCTTCTGGCGCGCCGATTCAGCGCGCACGCGTACGAGCGAACGCGCGGGGACCGGGCTCGGCCTCGCTATCTGCAAGTGGATCGCCGAGGCGCACGGCGGCACGATCGAGGTGCAAAGCCGGCCGGGGCGGGGCACGACGTTCACCGTAGGGCTTCCTCGTACGCAAGACACGCCGCGCTGACCGTCTAACCACATCGCGTTGTCACCATTCCGTCATGCGCGTGCAAGAGGCGGATCACTGGTCGTCGGTATTCTCAGGGTGAGCAACTCACTGGGAGGCCGGCCATGTATGACGAGCTCGCGCGGTCGCAGCAGCGGACTCCACTCGAGTGGTTCTTCCTGAATGCGGTGATTCCCTCCGTGGTCGTAACCGTCTTGATGTCCCTGTTCCAGCCAACTCGGTGCTCTGGTCCCCGGGTACGTGTGCAGGAGTGGATCACCTACGAGATCCTGCCGGTCCTCAAGCCGAATTCCTTGCGCACCGCCCCCGTCCTTGTGAGCGTCCACCGCCCCGATTATCCGCCTGCCATGCGGGACGCGGGCAGCGATGGCCGGGTTCTGGTGGCCGGGATCGTAGAGCCCAGCGGTCGCGTCCGGCGCTCGTCTATTCAGGTCCTCCGGGCAACGAACTTCCGGTTTAACGATGCCGCGAAGCAGGCGTTGGGTAGCGCCGTGTTCTGGCCAGCGATGTGGCTGGGAGAGGGCGTCGAGGCGCCAGTCACGATGGCTGTCGAGTTCAAGCTCTCCCCCGAGGTGATAAATGCGCGCCATTAGCTCGGCGGCGTCGATCTCGATTCACGCGGCGGCGGCGGCCGCGTTCCTGCTCGGGACGAAATCGGGGCGCACGAATCCGGTTCACAACGAGCCTCCGATCAAGATCGTGTTTCCCCAGCCAGCTCGCTTGAATACCGGATCAGGTGTTGGAGTGGAGCTCCCGACTCCTGGGGGGGGGATTCCAACGACGCTGGATCTGGGCTCCATCGCTTTGCCTTCGAGCTTGAACCAAAGTGGGGCATTAACCCATTCCACTTTTTCTACCGACTGGGCGTCGAAGTCGGGTGTGGGCGGCGGTGAGCCGACAGGATGGGGGGCGACGTTCGGCACGAGTGCGCCGGAGATCTTGTCAGGTCCACTGCCGGTGTATCCGAATCCGCTCCGGCAAGCAGGGATTGAAGGGCAGGTCGTCCTGGAAGCGCGCGTTGACTCGACCGGCCGGGTGCAGCGCTCGTCGATTTCCGTCGTGTCGGCCAGTCACCCCGGGTTTGTAGAGCCGGCGCGACAGGCGCTGGTCGTTACCCTGTTTCGCCCCGCGCGCGTCAACGGCCGAGCAGTACCAACGCTGATCCGGGTGCCGTTTGCCTTCTCGATCCGAGGCGGCACGGGACGTGCGCCGTGAAGCGCCGCGAAGGCTCATTCGGCTGTCATCGTTTTGTAATCTTCGGCCTACTAGCGGGTTCGATGCGGCGGGTACTATTACATAGCTGGCAACCAGATAGCCACCAAGCGCGGAGGCCACGTCGGTGTTCAACAATCTGATCGAGTCGAATCGGAAGTCAAACAAGAAGGGCGCATTCGGCCTCGGTTTCGTTTCGCTAGTCGGTCACAGTCTCGTCGTGCTCGGCGCGGTCGTTGCGACGCTCACGGCGGGGGAACAGACGGATGAGCAGACGATCGACACGGCCATGGTCTTCCTCAACCAGCAGGAAGAACAGAAAAAGCCGGAAGAGACACCGCCGGTCGTCGACGTCCCGCAGCTGAAGGGTTTTCAAACGGTCGTCGCACCGACGGACATCCCGACAAACATTCCGCCGATCAATTTGCAGGAGCAATTCGATCCCAAAGACTATACGGGCACCGGGGTCGAGGGGGGCATCGGTACAGGCATCGTCCCGTCCTCGGATCAGGTGTTCATGGAATCGGTCGTCGAGGAGCGGCCTGAGCTGCTGACTCGCCCGCCGTTGCAGTATCCAGACCTGCTGCGCCAGGCCGGCGTGCAGGGCCGCGTCCTGGTGCAGGCCATTATCGATACGTTGGGTCGTGCCGAGCCGGCGTCCGTGAAAGTCATTCAGAGTCCCAACCCGGGATTCGATCAGCCGGCGAAGAACCTGGTTCTCAAGTCGCTCTTCCGGCCGGCCCGCGTGCACGGTCGGGCCGTTCGTGTGCTGATTAATCTCCCGATCGACTTCACAATCAAGCGGTAGCCGACGCGCGCGCGCGCGCGCGCGCCACACACAAGGAGTGCGTACCGTGTATTTGAGTGTCCTGCTTCTGCAAGCGCAACACGGGGCCGGCATGAGCTACGCCGACCTGTGGGCGTCCATGGGCTTGTTCGCCAAAGGCATCGTGTTCGTCATGTTCGTCATGTCGGCGTGGTCGTGGGCGGTCAGCATTTCCAAGTGGTTGTACCTGCGCAAATCTCAGCGGGAGACGCGCAAGTTCGCGCCGGAATTCTCCCGGTACCTCCAGGAAGAGCAACTCGACGGCGCGATTGCGCTCGCCGAGAAGAACAAGAAGAGCCATGTCGCGCGCGTGCTGGGTGAGGCGCTCGCCGAAGTGAAGCCGCTGCTGCGCGACCGGGCCACGATCACCGCGGCCGACATCAACTCGGCGGAGCGCGCGGTGGAGCGGCAGATGCTCATCATCACCGCGGAGCTGAAGCGGGGCCTCGGCATTCTCGCGACCACGGGCGCCACGGCGCCGTTCGTCGGGCTGCTCGGCACCACAATGGGTATCGTGACGGCGTTCCAGGGGATGTCCGCATCGGGCGGCTCGGGCTCGTTGGCCGCGATCACGGGCGGCGTCGCCGAAGCGCTGATCACTACCGCGTTCGGTCTGCTCGTCGCGATTCCGGCGGTGTGGCTCTACAACTACTTCAGCACCAAGATCGACTTCCTGACGGTGGAAATGACGTACACGTCGAAAGAGCTGATCGATTATCTCATCAAGAGCGTCGGCAGCGAATTCGGGCGGTCCATCTTCACGAAGGAGTTCCAGACGCAGAAGACGTCGCAAACCAGCGGCCCGATCAAGGGATAACTGACCCATGGCGATGGGGACCAGCTCCAAGGCGCCAGTCGCGGCAGACATCAACGTCACGCCGATGATCGACGTGATGCTGGTACTGCTCATCATCTTCATGATCGTCACGCCGGCGATCACCGCCGGTTTCCAGGCGACCCTCCCGCGTGCCAAGAACCCGGAGTCGCGTGAAGAGGCCGACGGGGAGATTCGCCTGGGCATCGATCGCGAGAACAAGTTCTACCTCGACATCACCGGCGTCAGCGGCAAGTATACCGGGCCGCGCTACATCGCCGACGCGGATCTTCCGGGACAGCTGACGACGCTCTATGCGGCACGGACCGTCGACAAGATCATGTACCTCAAGGCTGATGAGAGCGTCCCGTACGAGCGCGTGCAGGAGGCGCTCGAGATCGCGCGCAAGGCGGGAGTGCGCGTTGTCGGAGCGATCGCGGACCAAGAACGCGGCAGCACTCGTCCGGAGAAAAACTAGCCATGGCGATGGGAAGCGGGGGGAGCGGCAGCGGCCTGTCGGCCGATATCAACGTCACGCCGATGATCGATGTGCTGCTCGTGCTGCTCATCATCTTCATGATCACGCTGCCGCTGTCGCGGCGCGCGTTCGACGTCCAAGTCCCGCCCGAGCAAAAGCAGCAGCCCAAGCAGAAACAGCTGGCGAGCGATCAGATCGTGCTGGAGCTCAAGGCCGACGGCTCGTACGCAATCAACACACAACCGGTGCCGTTCGAGCAACTCGACGCGAAGTTCCACGAGTTGTACGACGAGCGGCCGGCCAAGCTGTTGTTCATCAAGTCCGCGCCGAATCGCAAGTACGGGGATGTCGTGCGGGCGATGGACGTGGCACGCGGCGCGGGTGTACAAGTGATCGGCTTCACGCCGCCGGAGCAGAAGGCCGCGGCTCAGTAGACGCGAGCACCAGCACCGCGATCGTCACGTGCGCGAATAGAGAAAGCGCGGCCGCGCGCCCTTCGCGACGCCGCGGCAGCGGCAGCGCGTAGGAATCGAAGGCGGGTCGGGGTGAATTCGTCATTGCTGAATAAATACACTAGAAGGAAAAACGGGGCACGGTTTCAGGCCGCGCCCCGGTTCATTTCGAGTAGGGGCGCAGCACGCGGCGGCCCCTT
>DATFEG010000103.1:0-15816 GCA_035251445.1 Gemmatimonadales bacterium
CGCTGCGATAGGTCGATCCGGTTGTTGCGCAAGCGCCCAAGCCTGTCATCACAAGCAAGCAGATTAATCTCATCACGTCGACACGCGATTCCTTCCTGCTTCCTTCGATCGATACAAAGCCTTATCGGCTGCCTGAATCACCTGATCCGGCGACGGGTTCCGGTGATTGCGCTCGGCCACCCCAATACTGACCGTGATCGTAATCGGTTCCTTGGTCGTGCGAGCCTTGTCGACCTTCGCCTTGTTCCGCGGCCGGAAGCGGCGCCGCATGGTAAACCGACTCGTTTCAACGGTCGCCCGCAGTTCTTCGAGAAGCGGGAGGCACTCTTCGGTTCCTTTGCCAGGGAATACCAGCGCGAACTCCTCGCCTCCATAGCGATATGCCGTTCCGCCGCCCGACGCCTGCGCGAGCCGGGCGGCGACGAGACGGAGCACGTGATCGCCGGCATCGTGCCCATATGTATCGTTGAACCGCTTGAAGTGATCGACGTCAACCATGGCCACGCTGAACTGCCCGCTCAACCTGAGCAGTGCCTCGTTCAACGCGCGCCGCCCGGGCAGTTCCGTCAAGCCGTCGCGATACGCCATCAAATACGACGCCTCGATGACGGCAATGACGAGGATCAGGCCGGCCGTCGAAAGCCAGACCTCCTGGCCGGGACCCGCCGCCGGCCAGGAAAGTGCGGCGAACACGGCGCCAAGTGCATACACGTAACCGCGTACGGGCGACTGCGGTTCGCGCATCCACGCCATGATGAGCAGGACGCCGATTGCGAGAAACGCGATGATCGACGGTTGCTCGAGCGGAGTCCACGAAAAAAGTCGCTCGGGCAGAATACCTGTCGTCAGAAAGCGAAGCGTCTGACTCGGGAACTGCCGCGCCAGGAACCCGATGCTCACCACCTGAACCGCGAGCATGACCCAGCGCATCAGCCCGGCGGCCGTGAGCGAGCCGCGTTCCGGGAGCAGTGCGACGAGAGCGAGGTTGATCGGCAGCAAGAACGTGAGGGCGTGGAACAACAGACGCTCGCGCGGAGTCGCAAGCTGGAGTGGCGGGGTCTGGAGCAGCGCATACTGGGTGAGCGCGATCAGGGCGATGGCAAAGACCAGCCGGGAACGATTGAAACGCCAGCCGAGCAGCAGGGCGGCGGCAAGCACGGTGAACGGGTAAACCGCGGCGAGACCGGTGACGGTAGAGCGGAGGGCGGGCAACGTGAGAAGCAGCGCCGCGCCAATGAGAATGAGCGTTTCGGGGACGAACAGCGAGATGATGCGTTTCACCGGGCAGTAACGGTACGTTTTTAAGGAGATGGGAGCTAGGAGCTTGGAGTCAGGGACCCCAGCTCCTAACTCCCATCTCCCAATTCCTACTAATGGGTTGACCACCCGTGCACGGCCGGGCGATATTCACGCCTCGTTTGTGGCGGTATCGTCTAGGGGACTAGGACGGAGCCCTCTCAAGGCTCAAACACGGGTTCGAATCCCGTTACCGCTATACAGCCCCCGCCTCCATCGTCTAACGGCTAGGACACCACTCTTTCAAGGTGGGAACAGGGGTTCGATTCCCCTTGGAGGCACTACTCTTCGGTCGACGAGCCCGCCTGGTATTCCCGCTGCACGACCGCATCTCCGCCAGCGTTTTTCGCCGCGTACAGAGCTAGATCGGCCGCCGCCATGAGCTGGGCGCTAGAGGCGTCCGCCAGGCCGCGCGGAACCTCCACCAAGCCAGCGCTAATGGTCACCGGCGTCGAGTCAGCCTGCCCGAGGGCGCGGCGAATTCTGGTCGCGACAATGAGGGCGGCGACCGCGTCGGTGTCGGGGAGGATGATTGCGAACTCATCCCCTCCGATCCGGGCCGCGATGTCGGTACCGCGCAAGCTCGTCTGAATCGCGGTGGCGACGCGGCTCAACGCCCGGTCGCCCGCCTGGTGGCCCCAGCGGTCGTTGATCGGTTTCAGACGGTCGACGTCGATGAGTAGCAGGGAGAGGGACACATCATACCGGGTGCAGCGGGCGACTTCGCGCTTCAGCATCGCCTCGAAGTGATAGCGGTTGAACAGCCCGGTGAGCGGATCGGTAATCGAGCGGTGCTCGAGCAACGTGAGGGCTTCATGCTCGACGATCGTCGGGGCTTTGAGCTCGCCGCTGATGTTGAGCAGATAATCCACGGCCGCGACGATGGAGCCGACATTGCGGCCCAGCCGCGAACCGAGCTGGCGGCGGTGCGCTTCAATGGCCGCAGCGCGAACGGCAGCCTCCCGCTCCGTAAAGTGCGCGTGCGGGAAGACGCGCTGCAGCGTCTGGGCCTTTTTTTGGTCGGGGGAGGGGGAGGGGGAGGGCATCGTTACCACCCGATCGCGAAGTTGGAGAGTTGGAGGCCAGCCACGTGCCGGATCATGGAGCCTCCAGCAAGGCGTCCAGCTTGTCTGTTTCCCCGCGCGCCGAGAGGCGTTGGAAGATCGCACGGGCTCGCTGGGCGGCCGCTTTTCCCGAGGTTACGTCACCACTCGTTATCAACAGCTGCCCGAGATCGCGCTCCGCACAGGCGAGAAGCATCGGGCGTCCGTGCTGCGTGGCGCGGTCGATCACGTCGCGCAGCATGGCGGCTGCATCCTGAGTTCCGCCGGAGAGCGCGACAGCGCCGGCCAGGATGCGCAGGTCTTCCGCTTCGCGTACCGGATCCTTGAGCTCGCGGTGGACGGCCAGCGCGCGCTCGACCTGTTGTTTGGCGAGCTCGCTCTCGCCGCGCGCTATGTGGATTTCCGCCACGCTGGCGGTGACTTGCGCGACGAGCTGCCGGTCGCCCAGCCGCTCCGCATCGCGCACCGCCTGGCTGGCGACTTCGAGGGCACGGGCCAGCTCGCCCTGCAGCCGGAAGACGATACCGAGGTTGTGGCGCGATTCCGCGATCCCGCGCTGGAAGCGCGCCTGCTCGTAGGCGGCGATCGCCCGGGTGTAGGCAATCACGGCGCGCTTGTAGTCGCCCTGCATGGCCGCGATGATGCCGAGGTTGTTGGCACAACGGCCCACCGTCGCCATGTCGTTATCGTCCGTGGCCTCTTCCTGAGCGCGCGAGAAAAAGTAGGTGGCTTCATCGATACCACCGCGCTCGAGGGCGATCGCGCCGCAAACGTTCAACGCGCGCACTTCCATCATCCGGTCCTTCAGCGCCCGGGCCCGCAGCTGCGCAACCACGGCCCACTGCTGGCCCACCTCGAGACGGCCGAGGCGGCTGTGCGCGATGCCGCAGAGCAGGGTCAGCGTTGCGGACTCTTCGAGCTCGTCCTTGGAGCGCTGCTCCAGGTAGGTGAGCAGCTCGGCGTAGCGGCCCGCGTCCGCGTACCGCTGCGCCACGTGGACCGGGGCGAGCGGACCGCGCAGCTCGGCGGCGAACTCCACGGTCCATCCCTGGTTCGCCAGCTTGCGGATTTCGCCCTCGGCGCCGATGCGCGCAAACACCCCACGCGCCGCCCGGGCGGCGGTGGCGGCCTCGTCCGGCCGGCCAGCGCGCCGCAGCACCAGCGCGAGATCGCGCGTGGCCTCGCCCACGAGCAACATCCGGCCATGCAGCTCGGCGCGACCGATCACCTCCCGCAACGACCGCTCGGCGCGGTTCAGCTGATTCTCGAGGACCGCCACGAGCGCCAGGACGCGCAGATCTTCGGCCGAGCTGACGGGGTCGGGGAGGCGGCTGCGGATCTCGCGAATGCGTTCGAGGTCGTGCCGGGCCAGCTCGGGTTCCGTGCGGGCGATACGAATTTCCGCCCGGCCACGCAACGCCAGCGCGAACAGCGTTTCGTCACCCGTGCTCTCGGCAATCCCGATCGCGTGATCGGCCTCGCTCAGCGCGCGATCGAGCGCGTCCCGTTCGCGGTAGGCGTTCGCCATGTTGTGGTGACACTCGGCGACACCCGCCGGCAATCCGGCGCGGTGGAATGCGGCGGCCGCGACTTCCCACGACGCGATCGCTTCGGCAAAGCGACCGTGCAGGTAGCTGATGTTGCCCAGGTTGTTGGACGCCCGGCCGGTTGTGGCATGATCGCCATCCCGGCTCGCGGCCATGAGGGCTTGGGTGCAGAAATCGGCGGCTTCCAAGAGGTCGCCGCTGACGAGCGCAATGGCGCCGCGGGCGCTCAGCGCGTGACGCTCGACCGCATGCTCGCCCTTCTGACGAGCCTGCGCGCGCGCGAGCTCGATCCAATCGAGACCCTGGTCGTGCCGCCCGAGCCGCGCCAAAGCGATCCCGTACAACAGCGCGAGCGTGGGGCAGTCGACGAGCTCGCTGGGTGCGCGGCCGCCAATGAAGTCGACGACCGCGGCGTGTTGGCCCGCCGCGGCGAGCGCCTGTGCCTTCGAGACGACGGTCTGAGCCTCGAGCGCTTGCTCGGGCGACCGGTCGTCGGGCAGAGGGAGGCTCACGCGGCTACCAGCTCACCGCCAGTTCCCGCACGGCGGCAATCGCGTACCAGCAGAAATGCGGCAGCGCGTACTTGAACGACTTGTCGGCGATGTACTGCGATGCCGGCAGGTTGGTCCACGCATCGTCGTTACCTTCCCGATACCAGAGGCCGAGGAGCTGCTGCTCGATGCGGGCATCGATGCTGTCGACGACGGCGTCGCCATTCATATCGCCGCCGGCCCCGCCGTACCAGATCTTGAGCTCGGAGTGATCGCCGAACTGCAAGCCGGAGGGTTCAAATTTGACGCCGATCATGGTCGTATCGACCGTGACCGTAATGAGGACGGAATCCCCCCTGGCGATGGCCCCCACGCCGGGAGCGAACTCGGGATCGGACGTCGTTAGGCGGAGGAAGGGATGGGTCGAATCGTCGATGCTGCTTTGGTAGTTGATTTGAATGGAGCGGGCTTCGCCGCGGACTGCCCAGAACGTTGCTTGGTACCGATCGAGACTGATGGGAGGCGATTTCTTGTCTCCCCGGCCGTTACCGCGTTGGTGTTTGGAGGATGTCGCGGAGAACTGCGGGGCGACGTTCGCCGCCCACTGTAGGAACAGCGGCGTCTCGGACGTTCGCATCGTGTTCAGGGCAGTGGGTGATTGGTCCGCGCAGCGCACCACCATCAGCGCCAGCGGGAGTACGAGAAGGGAACGACGAACGAACATTAGAGGGTTCTCCTCGGGCTCCAGGTCCTGGGACGTGCTCTTGACGGCGGTGGTGATACGCGGCAGCTTTTGGACGGAATCCGCCCTATAGCCGCTAAGACGTCACCGAAAGTAGGGATATCTTGGCACCTGTCAAGACCGAAACTGGCCCGAAAAGGGTACCGCTTGCTGATCGCCTTGCCATCCTTCTCGATGTCTTCAGCCCGTGGGAAGAGATCTCGTTGAGTTATCGGCAGTTCGCCGCGGCGCTGGGTGGAACCGTAACCGAAGCAGCAATAAAGAAGTGGCCACACCGGAAGAAATTTCCCGCCGACGTCGCCCGACTCATCGTGGCCAAGGCGAAGGAGCTGGGCATCTCCGATGTTACGCTCGAATGGGTACTTTGGGGCGAGGGTGATGGTCCCCAAAAGGGAACCAAACGGGTTCCGCTGAGCCCCTCCGGGCCACCGGATGACGCGCCGGCGCAATACCGACAACTTGCCGCCAGTATCGCGCAAGCCCTCAAGGCCGACCTCGGCCACAACGACTTCGGGCAGTGGTCGTCGGTGGAAGTGCAGCGCACACTCGTCTGGTCACTGAAGGATCTAGCCCGGCGTCTGTGGGTACTGCGCTTTCCGATGACCGAAACGTTCAGACTGACGGACGATTGGGGTACCCGGATCGGCTTGCCGAGTCGTTCCCTTGCCTCTGTCCCCGGGCCTGATGATTTTTCCGCCGCGCCCGTGCGGGCCGATAGCTCAACTGGCAGAGCAACTGACTCTTAATCAGTAGGTTCTCGGTTCGATTCCGAGTCGGCCCATCCCTTCGGAATGACCAGTTATCAATGTTCAATGATCAATGATCGTGACCGATTCACGATCATTGATTATTGATAATTGGTCATGGATCATTTGCAACGCTTCAGCGTTGCGCGAGGCGGTCCTCAGCGAACGACTACCGTTCGCTCAATCACGACCCACTGTGGCTGCGCTCCGAGATCAAGTCGGTTCGCAGCGCCGTGAAACCGAATTCGGCCGAGACCTGCCCGGTCGAAGCGCAGCGAGATGGTGCGTTGACCTCGTATCTCATCGTCGGTGCATGCGCCCTCAACGCGACGCACATCGAGCGGCGTCACATTCGCCACAAGACCGTGAATCGTCAGACGATTCCCCCCCGCCTCACGAATACAGCCCCCCGCAAATGTGGTGACCTTGACGGCAAATGCTTGGTCTCGGCGAACGGTGTCTGGGACGATTATTGCTGCGGTATCGCGTCCCGAAATCAATCGCGCAGGCACGGTATCGGAAGCCTGCGCGTCCAGGGTCGCAGAGCCCCCGCAGGTCAGGACAGCGAGAATACCGAGACATGTTCGGTACGATGCCGAACGGCCTCGTGCGGAGGCGCGGGCCACAGATTCGAGCGCGCGGATCAATTTACGCGGAGCCCGGGATACATCTGAAGAATGCCCGACCATGGGCTAAAAATGGCGTACACCCCACCCTGCGGGCCGGCCCCCCTTCCCCAGTGAATCCCGCCAAGTGTGACCGTCGTGTCCGTCCCCCCGAGGATATCCAGAAGAATAGGGGCGCCGCTGTCGCCCTCATGGCTGCCGTAGTCCGCGAGCGCTTGATCAAGATACCGAGCGGGGCTAATCACTGTAATGGGGAAGTAACGCACGTAACCCTGGGTCCAGCCGGTGTACTGGCCGATCTTGCTTACAAGCTGATTAACGGAGATGTTGGGTTCGGTTCGTACAATGCTCCAGAATATCGTAGGATGGGGGTCGATCGTCAGAACGGGAGGCGTGCATGATGGAAGGCACCCCGACACCGGCCGCGCGATACGCTTGAAATACCATTCCCCGGGTCCCAACGTCGCACGGTAGACGGCCGCGTCCGCATAGCTGCAGGGCTGATAGGTCACAGGAAAAGTCGCACGTTTACACATCATTGTGGAGTCGGCGACTTCAAACCCGATAGAGCTGATGGAAAGGGATTCAGCGGGCGTAAACGGCGCGCGGTTCTGGTATTGCTTAGTGCTGTCGAGCACAAATCGCTGTGAACTGCAATGGGAGTTGGTGACAAACGCGTGCTCGCCACCCCAAAGCGCTAGGAATCCAAGAGTGCAGTTAGACGAGGAATCGGGATCCGCGGTGAGGACGCGCTGGAGGCGGATCCCACCTTTTATAGGTCGGATCGAGTCTTGAAGGGTCTGCTCATACCGAATGGGTCCCGTCTTTTCGAATCGCAGTGCGCCCGCTGGGATTGCCAGGTCCGCTGCCATCGCCGCCACCGCCTGCGTATCGGCACCGACGAGCACACCGATGACAATCCGGTTTCGGGCGTGATCGATCCCAAACCATTGGACGCTCGGAGGTTCCAGGAACGCGTCGAGTGCGTCTCGCCAGCGAGCCAGTTCGATAAACGTATAGGTGCCCTGTTTCACGACGATTCCCGCGTGTGGATGACTGGCCCGCGCTCTCGCCAACGGCTGGCTCAACAAGGACGGCAAGGCTCGCTTGGCAGCTGGGCCCTCGCGGACATCCTTGAGATACACAACCAAGTCGCCTGTTAACGTGTCGAAATACCATCCACCGTGGCTCGGCGCGACCCGCGCTATTTCTCTGAATGGGCGCTCGGCCTCCGATTCGAGGTGTTGCGGGCCGGGATTTGTAGAATTGAGTGATGTCAGTGGAGAATTCGTTGGTGCGCTCCGATCTGCGCAGGCTATCGCTCCCAATGTCGCAGCGACGATGATCAACTGAGTTCTCATGGTGACCTCTCAATGTTTGAACACAATTCGGAGAAGGTCTGTGAGCTGACGTTTTTACCGCGGGCACTCGGAATTGGATCCAGATAATCCGGAGGCGGCAGTCGGACTGTGACACGAGTCACCAGGCGACAGGCTGGTCGCATTTGGCCACCGTGGCAGGAACGCATCAGCTGGCGGCGTAACGAGAGCGGTTGCTGTACGGCAACTCAAGTCCTTCGCTCCGCGCGCTCCGCTCTTTGTCGTCGTTGCCATTGCTCTCGGGGTTGGGTTCGGTGGGTTGGCACTCGTGCACCCTGCGTAGATTGCGGAATGAATCTTTCACCGACGCGCCGCAGCTTTCTGTGAAGCGGCGTGCCCCGTCGGGGAGCACTGCCGGACCATTCCCAGTGACCCGAGTCGAGCAGAGAGTTGATTGGCTACGCACCTGACCAACGCCGCGGATAATGTCGAGATGTGCAGTTACTTCCTCCAAGCTTCCTCATCCGATCCGTTGGAAGTGGGCGATTGTTGCTCTTCATCAAACCATCTACAGCTTTGCGATCTGCGCGGTCAATGGAACCGACGATCAGTCAGTTCTAAGGAAGAAAAAGAGGAAAGGCGTAGCCGAGCTTCAGTTCATTTCGGTTTGGGAGGCGCTGGAAGGTGCGAATGACCCCACAGTATTTGTGGGCAGGCGTGAAGCCGATTAGCGTGACAAGCGCGGAATCTGCGGAGCTCGAGAAACTCCAGTGCAAGCAGGTAGCGGGAGAAGTGGCGGGAGTTTCGGTGCGGCAGGGATAGCTGCGGGAGTATGTCGGGGACATCGGGCGCCATTCGGGGCGAATGTGTCCCGTAGTGTCCATCTGATTGCATCTCAGCCGACCTCGTGAGCACGAGGTCCGAACGACTCTTAATCAGTAGGTTCTCGGTTCGATTCCGAGTCGGCCCATAACGAAAATCGAATATCGAACACCGAATATCGAATGTAGAATTTCGAAATTCTGCGGTTCGATATTGGACATTCGACATTCGTCGTTAGCGGCGCGCGACGCTCACGCCGAGCTGTAGGAAGCTGACCGTCCCGCTCCCCGTCTGGGCCCCGTTGAACGTCACCTCTCCGCCGGCTCCGATTGAATAATGAAAGAAGGGACCCACCAGCCAATTGCGGCTAATTGCCCATTCGAAACCGACGCCCAGCTCCGGACCGACCCCGGACGATGTGACGACGTCCGTGCCGTCGCTGGCGCGGTGCATATTCAGTGCGGCGCCTCCTCGCAGGTAGAGCCGCGGAAAACGTCGCAGGCTTGGGTACCAATACCCCGCAGCGCCGATCGACATCAACGTCTGCGTGACCCCCGCGTCGCGCGCACGCCAGCCGGCGAGCTCGCCGGCGACGCGCAGCGTCCTGCTTGTGCGGCCGCCAAGCGCGACGTGCGCCGACAGGCCGGTCACCCGCGCGCCGCCGCAGATCCCGCACGTGATCCGCGTCCATCCCGGCGCCACGCCCACGGCGTACCCAAACCCTCTTGCGCTCGAGCTCGACGCCGAGCTCCGCTGCGCGACCAAGTTGCTCGCGGTCGCCAGCAGACCCGCGGCCCAGGCGCGGCGAACGCGCTGATTATTGCCTACCGGGCAAGCCTACGGGGTCGCCAGCTCGCAGCCGCCCCATCAACCGGCGCCTCGCCGCGCTCCGTTCCGTTGTCAAACTCGCCCGCACGCTCGGGCTCGTGGCCTGGGCGCTCGACGTGCCGGGACTTACAGCCGAGCCCTACCGCGATACACGAGGACCGGGGCTGTCTGGTGTTCGCCAGCTCCTCCGGCGCGTGGCTCGCCGGCGTGATGCCAAAGGCTGGCGCGACCAGGCGATTCTCCGACTGCTGTTCGACCTTGGCCTCCGCCGCGGGGAAGCCGCCGGGCTCGATCGCGCTGACCTGGACCTTGAAGCAGGCACGCTCGACGTTCTGGGGAAGGGAAGGACTGCGATGGTGCGTCTCACTCTACCCGAAGCAACACCGGCGGCGCTCGCGGCGTGGCTCGAGGTGCGAGGCGGCGATTCCGGCCCGCTATTCTTGCGCCTCGACCGAGCGAGTCGAGCCGGCCGTCTCACCGGCACCAGCATCTACCGGATGGTGCGCGCCACCGGCTCCGCAGTCGGCGTCACAGTACGGCCGCACGGCCTCCGTCACACAGCCATTACCGCAGCACTTGATCTAACGGGCGACCTGCGCGCGGTCCAACGGTTCTCCCGGCATCGCGACGTCCGCGTTCTCAGCCGTTATGATGACAACCGCGCCGACCTGGTCGGGGATGTCGCGCTCCGAGTGGCAGGGGCGGTTTAGCAGCTGTAGTGTGGTGGCTCACGTTCAGCACGGGACTCTTCACGATGACGAATGGTGGTGGACCTGACACACCCCTCCGACAGGCCGTCGAGAAGTCTGGGTTTCCTTTTCAGCTTGCGGTTTTACGCGAGCTAAAAAAGCTCGGACAGAAGCACTCGTGGCCGGTCGTCGCCACCGAGGTGCCGGTTGGAAAAGACTTCGCGGACATCACGCTGGAGCGCCGCGGCCTGCTTGGAGTTGTCGAAGCCAAGCGAGTGGAGAGCGAACGGTGGTTCTTCCTCGTTCAAAAAGGCGCCAGCAACAACATCGCGCGCTGCCGGATCGAATCGCACAATCCGAACGCCGCAGAACTCCCCATGCACGCGCAACTTGCGATCAACAATCCCGCAACGAAGGTGTTTTGCTCGGAATGCAACATGGCCGTGGGATCGTACGAATCCAGCGTCGCCGTCCTCCCGAGAGGAAAATCGGCGCACTCGCCTCGAGCAGTTGTGTGGAGTGCTCCTGTCCGTCACGCACCGCCTCGGCGACATGTTCGAGCTAAGATATGACTCGAAGCAACCCACCTACCTGATCCCCGTGATCGTCACCAACGCCGAGCTAATGGTGTGTGAGTACGATATCGAGGCGCTCGATATCAACGTGGGGCAGCTGGGCCACGCCGAATTCAAGCCCGTGGACTTTATTCGCTTTCGCAAAACACTGGTTTCCCGACGGAGCAACGACTACGAATGGGATCTCCAGACGACGCTCGAGGACTGGACATCCGACCGAGAGCGCACCGTGTTCGTTGTTTCGCCAAGAGGACTGGATCAGTTTCTGTCGGGCTTCCGCGCGTTCGCACCAGCCGGCGGCACACTCTACCCCTCCGAATTCCTAGCGCCGCCGGAGTACGGCTCAGGACGGGGCGGCGAGTAGAGTACGGAAAGACGCATTATCGTACTCTCACATCGACCGAGCTCAGTCCATTCTCACCGGCAGTTTTCACGAATTGGCTGACGAGCCCCCTCGGATACTCCAAATCGAGCGCGTGCACATTTGAGTCAGTTGAGCAGCGCGTGACCCAAAACTGTGTGACGGACGTTTCCTAACACGCGCAACGTGCCCCATTGAGTCCAGTTTTAGACCGATTACTTGAACCGCTGGTGCTGTAGTCCGAGCCCCGCGTGCTCGAACATTCTGCTGCGTGCACCAAAACAGGAACGTATTTGCGACATCGAGTGTAGGATGTGCGACTTCGATTCGGCATCCAACACTTCCCAGGAGATCCAGCCGCTTTTTGCCTAGGAGGACCACTGCAATGTCAAATCCCAATGCCGCCCATGGACGAGCAATCCTGCTCTACATTCTGATTACCCTCACGTCGAACTCGTGCACAAACGATGCTGGCTCTCCATCTCAACCGAGGACTGTCGGGTATCCGAGCTATTCGTACGAAGGATGCTGGCCCATCAGTGAGACTTGTCAGGATCAAGCGCTGAGTGATACTGACGCCAACCGAGTCGACCAGGCCATCAGCAGTATTGATGAATGGGGCGATCCGAGGTGCGGAAATCTCATCCAACAGCTGATGATCGATTTCTCGGCGGGGAGAATCAGACATTGGACGGTTGGCCCGGAAATCTATGATCCGGCTAACTACTACGGTGATCGGCACAACGGACCTAGTGTTACGCACATCACGTCAAACGCATTAGCCACGAATCAGGAGTTGAAAAACGCACTCATTCATGAAGCCGCGCATGCATTTGGCTACAGCGACACGGTAGCGGACGAACTGGTAGCCAAATGTGGCGGCCTACCAGAATGACTATGGGTTTTCGAGGCGTTGAAGAACCTTTCCGTTCGAAGATTGGAGGCTTCCGATGCTGCCCCAAGTGACTCTCACTCTGGTGATTCTCGCTGCTGGCCCGGCGCAGAACCCAGGCACCTCCCTGAGCATGATCGAACGTCTAGCTGTTGAAACCGCTATCGCACGGTCTGAAGTTGACAAAGACCGCCGGCTGAGGATAGTGATAGATCCAATGGTTGTTCACGGTGACGAGGCGCCAGGCGCGCGAGATGTTAAGGAGAGAGAATCGAATCGGCAAGCGTACCTGCTTCGGTCGTTTGGGGCGAGGTCCTTGCGACGGCAAGCCGTCATTGACTGCACCAGCAAGCCGTGCAAAATGCCGGAAGCAGATCTGTTAGTGACCCTTTCTGAGCCTCAGTTCGGGGGCGACACTGCCTTCGTTACGGTCACTACGTTGCGGCCGATCACTAGAGACACCACGGCCGGCCCCATCAAGGCAGGAGCCACCCAATACATGACGATGAAGATATTTCTACGAAGGGTGGGTGCTGATTGGAAGGTTCTGCGAATTGAAGAGCTGGGCATTTCTTGAGGTGTTGGCGGCCTTCGAGGAAGGGGTGCCACGTTGCCGTGACTGGAGCTAGTCGCGCAGTGGCACCCTTGAGGAGTCAGCAGCGCTATTAAACCAGCGAAGAACTCCCCTGACCAAACCAGCAGCACTCAATAGCTCAGCTGATGTGTGCGGCGAAGGCTACGGCGTCTCCGCCCAGGGCCCTGCAGATTGGCTTTTGGCCGTTTGCCTCGGAGCCGCCCTGGCACTCACGATGTTCATCTATCGGCCCACGCCAAACTGGCCTCGAGCCACTGACTTCGCCAAACCAAAAGAGATCGCGTGCCTTGCCATTGCAGCAGCGACGTTTGCCGGCCTGCTGGGCGTACGTCGAAGGTCTCAGTTAGACCGTGTCGACTCGCTCCTAGCCGGAGCAGTTTCTCTCACGATTTTGTCGATTTGTTGGGCGACAAATAAGCAGTTTGCACTGGAGTCCGCTGGTGTTACTGCTGCTGCCGGAGTGTTGTTTCTGGCTGCCAGACAGTTACCGAAGAAGCTGAACTCGTATGTCCAGTTGTCAGCAGCGGTGATCGCAATGACGGCCGCGATAATTGCCATTCTCGAAGGGTTAGAGCTGATTCCGCGAGTCTCGCAGCTCGGAAGGGGGCCCGGAGGAACAATGGGCAACCGAAATTATCTCTCCCACCTTTTGGTTGTCGCCATTCCCGTAACTGCGATGTCGTTGCTCGTATCACGCGCGAGGTGGAGGATCGTGCTTTCTTGGTTAGCCTCCTGCGTACTGGTATTTGCGATCATCGCGTCACGCTCGCGCGCATCATGGATCGCACTGACCATCGCCGTGGTGACGATTGTGATTGCGTCTGTTGTGGTCCGTGGACCACGGCAACGAATCTTGCTATTCGTCCTATCGGTCGTGCTCGGCGCAATACTCGCGAGCTTCATGCCAACATCGCACTTGTGGCGCTCCACGACGCCATACTCAGACACGCTGAAGGATCTTTTTGATCAGAGCACAGGCTCGGGGAAGGGCCGGATAATACAGTACAGGACCACGCTTGACATCATTGCAGACGCGCCCCTGCAGGGGGTGGGCGCGGGTAATTGGCCGATTGCGTACGCGGCGCGTGCAATGCCAGGTGATCCGTCATACCGGCCTCTTGCAGTCTTGCCCGTCGGTCGACTCCCCTTGAGCGATTGGCTCGGGATTCCAGCCGAACGCGGCGGTATAGTCCTGCTCCTGCTAATGGCTGCAGTTCTTCAGCTAGTTCGCTGGCTTTGGAGTGCGGCGCATAGTCTGGATGCGGACGTCGATGCTCGAGGAGCCTTTGTTTGTGGCGCCGGATTGTCCGCCGCAGTGTTCACGGTAGGTGCATTTGATTCTGTTATTTTGACAGCGGCGGGCGCTTCGTGGATAGCTGTACTAGTGGGACTCACCCGACCCCATCGAGCGCCAGTAATAACTCGAGCATTCGATGTTCGACTCGCGGCCGGTTTTTTCGCCCTAGTTAGTGTGGTTGCGCTCTTACACAGTCTTCGCTGGATGAGATCCGAACAACACCTGCTGCGTGATCTCTCGCCTCAAGCAGCAGCTATTGTCGTGCGGACTGATCCCAACAACTACGAAGCTCGAATGATACTCTCTTTTCGTCTCGTCAGTCGCGGCCGTTGTGAAGAAGCTGCCCCGCACCTTCACCGTGCTTTAGAACTGTTTCCGACGGCCCCGGCCCCGCGTGAACTACTGGGGCGTTGTGCGTTGCAGCCGTTACCCGGTTCAAGTCGTCAGTCCACATCAAGACCCTAACGGGTGCGCCGAGGCTCGGACGCGCTGCCAAGAAACTCGTTGTTAATCTACGCGCCCCCCCTGCGGGAGTACGTGGGGGACATCGGGCGCCATTCGGGGCGAATGCGTCCCGTAGTGTCCCATTCCGCTCCACCTCAACGGACCACACGAGCACGAGGTCCGAACGACTCTTAATCAGTAGGTTCTCGGTTCGATTCCGAGTCGGCCCATCCTGCGGAATGACCAGTTAACAATGATCAATGATCAATGATCAATGATCGTGACCGATTCACGATCATTGGTCACTCATCATTGTTCAATGATCATTCGCGTCGCTTTAGCGGCGCGCCAGGCTCAAGCCCAGCTGCAGAAAGCTGACCGTGCCGTTACCGGTCTGGGCACCGTTGAACGTCACCTCTCCGCCGGCTCCGATTGAATAGTGGAAGAAGGGCCCTACGAGCCAGCTGCGGCTGATTGCCCATTCGAGACCGACGCCCAGCTCCGGACCGACGCCTGACGATGTGACGACGTCCGTGCCATCGCTGGCGCGGTGCATGTTCAGTGCGGCGCCTCCTCGCAGATAGAGCCGCGGAAAACGACGCAGGCTTGGGTACCAATACGCCGCAGCGCCAATCGACATCAACGTCTGCGTGACGCCCGCATCGCGCGCACGCCAGGCAGCGAGCTCGCCGGCGACGCGCAGCGTCCTGCTCGTGCGCCCTCCGAGCGCGACGTGTGCCGACATGCCCGGCGCGCGCGCGCCGGCGCAGATCCCGCACGTGACTCGCGTCCATCCCGGCGCGAGGCCCACGGCGTACCAAAAGCCGGTTCCGCTCGAGCTCGAAGCCGAGCTCCGCTGCGCGAGCAAGTTGCTCGCGCCCGCTAGCAGCCCCGCCACCAGGAACACGATGTGCCTGATCATGACGCCCACTATAACTCACTGCCGGTGGCCCATTTGGGCGTGACCAAGGTCACGAATGATCATTGATCAATGATCAATGACCAATGATCGATGATCATTAATGATTGTGGGCATGAAACGCACGCTTGTTGCCCCATTGGTCGTCCTGCTTGCCTGCCAGGACGGCCCGTCGGCGCCCGACTACGGTCCCGCCACGAGCAATGCCGTGGCGTTCGGTATCTGGACGCCGGGCCCGAACGACGACTGCACCGTCGCCCAGCACGATGCCTATTCGGTCGTCGGCCCCGATCGCAAGCGCTATCCCACGTGGCATCCGCCAATCGATCCTGCGACCGGCTGCTCTTTCGGTCACGACCATGGCCGCGATCCGCGCGGCTCCGCGCTATATCGCGAAGTCGGCGACATCCCGTTCGCCTACGCCAACGAGCAGCAAGCGATCTACGATCCCGCGATGATCAGGCATGAAGACCACTTCGGCCACAAAGTCGAGTGGCAAAACGACATGCCGATGCACTTCGGCAGTGAGGCTGCGGATGCGCTGTTCGACGTGCGCTGCGACG
>DATFEG010000117.1:0-2720 GCA_035251445.1 Gemmatimonadales bacterium
GGTGGCGCGATCAGTGTCACGGTGAACCGCGTAGGCGGTGTCGATGGCGCTGTGTCGGTGGATTTCGCGACCGGAACCGGGAGCGCGCTGGCCGATGCGGACTTCACCACGGAATCCGGGACGCTCACCTGGGATTCCGGCGATGCGACCGCACGTGTGATCAGCATTCCCATCCTCCAGGATGGGGACTTCGAGGGGACCGAAAACTTCTCGGTGACGCTGACCGCACCGGGTGGCGGCGCCACGCTTGCCACACCCGCCACGGCCACGGTGTCGATCACGGATGACGATGTGGCCCCAACGCCCGGAAGCCTGCGCTTCTCGAGCGCGAGCTACGGCGTCGGCGAAGGCGCAGGTTCCGTTGTCCTCACGGTCAACCGTGTCTCGGGAAGCGACGGGCCGATCACGGTCAACTATGCCTCGAGCAATGGCAGTGCCACATCAGGGAGCGACTTCACAGCCCAGTCCGGCACGCTGAGCTGGAACGCCGGCGATGCGAGCGCGCGCACGATCAGCGTGCCAATCCTCAACGACACATTGGTCGAGAACGCGGAGTCGTTTGCCGTGACGCTGAGTGCGCCGACGGGAGGTGCCACGCTCACCGCGCCTTCCAGTGCGACCATTTCGATTACCGATAACGATTCCACGCCGCCGCCGCCAGGTTCATTACAGTTCAGCGCCGCGACGTACCAGGTGGCCGAGAGCGGTGGCTCGATGGTGATCGCCGTCCGCCGCATCAATGGAACGGGCGGGGCGATCTCGGTGAGCTATGCGACTGCGAACGGCAGCGCTACAGCGGGCGCCGACTACACGGCGGCGAGCGGTGTGCTCTCCTGGCCCGCCGGGGATGCCTCGGACAAGTCGTTCTCGATCCCGGTAGCGACCGATGCGCTGCTCGAGAGCAACGAGACGGTCAATCTTGCGCTCACCAATCCGACCGGAGGCGCGAGCCTGGGCACCCCCGCAACGAGCGTGCTCACGATTACCGATTCGACGCCCAACCCGGGCACGTTCACGGACGCCTTCGATCGGCCGAACGGGGCGGCGCTCGGCAACGGCTGGGTCGAGCGCGACCCCAATGCTTTCAGTCTCAGCGCCGGGCGCGCACTCAAGAACTCGAGCTCTGGTGTCGGCGGGGATGCGTTGGTGTATCGACCGGCCACGGAAAACGCGACCGACGTGGAAATCACGGCGGAGCTGCGTTTGACGGCCGCGAACCCGGGCTATGCGCAGGTGTTCGCCCGGCTGCAAACGTCAGGCCTCGGGACCACCGGCCCCGTCGTGCGCTACGTGCTTTACCTCAACGGCTCCAATGGGTCGGCCGTGCTCGCTCGCCAGGTGTCCAGCGGTCTGACGACGCTCGCGACTTTCAGCCTGTCGCCACAGCTCAATACGACCGATACGTTCCGGTTACGACTGCGCACGACGGGTTCGAGCCCCGTCGCGATCGGCGCCTTCGTCGAGCGCAGCGCTTCGGGCAGCTGGCAGATCGTCGGCCAGGCGACCGTGAACGATTCATCGGGCTCGCGAATTACGGCGGCCGGCTCGACCGGATTCGGCGGGTATCGCGAAGCGGGCTATAGCTTCGACAACTTCGCGCGTACCAACCTCGGCGCGGGCGGCGCCGCGGGTGCGCCTGCGCCATCGATCGCGGACATCGCACCGACCTTCGCGACCGCAGGAGAGGACGGCCTCATCGTGGTCGTGAGCGGAGCGGGGTTCACGCCGGAATCGCGCGTGCGCTGGAACGGCTTTGAACGCGCCACCACCTTCATTTCTGCGAGCGAGCTCGAGGTGCGGATCGAGGCGCGCGATCTCGCGACGCCCCGGACCGCTTCGATCGATGTGATCAACTCCGGCACGGGCGCGGCGCTGTCCAGCATTCGCGCGTTCACCGTTGGGGTGAGCACTGCGCCACAGAACCCGCAATCACAATAATGGGAGACTCCGGACCCGATCCCCCCGGGATCCGGAGTCTCGGCCTAAAGATAAAGACATAAGCCTTTGAGCGTGTGAGAGTTCTCCCGCTCTGGTAAATTTGGGTTCACACAACTAGTCGCTTCAGGGGAGAGTCACGTGCGGAGGAAGATTGCGCGGCGCAGCCCGCTCTGCGCGCCTTGGCTGCTGGCGTCGGCGGGGCTTCTGCCCCTGGGAGCGGCAGACGCCGGATCCATCCGCTTTTTCGGTAACGGCGATGGTGACATCGATCGCGTAAAGGTCCGGATCGACAATCCTCCCGGCCCTCGCGCAGATATCGGTGCGAGCGACTTCACCATCGAGTTCTGGATAAAGGGCGCTGCAACCGATAACACCAACAGCGTGCGCTGCGGCTCGGGCGTGTACGGCTGGATCGACGGCAACATCATTCTCGATCGCGATCGCTTCAATCTACCGCGCGGCTTCGGGCTCGCGCTCGGTGGCGGGCGCGTGGCCTTTGGCGCGAACGTCGACAACATGAGCATCGCGACCCATTGCGGCACTCGCAATGTGCTCGATGGGCAGTGGCATCACGTCGCCGTGACGCGATCGTCCGGTGGCGAGATCCGGCTCTTCGTCGACGGCCAGGCGGACGGCTCGATCGGAGGAGTGGGCGGCGATCTGTCCTATCCCGACAATGGCCAACCGGACCCTGGCAACAATTGCGTCCCGCCGGGCGGCGGTACGCCTGGGCCATGCCTCAACTCCGATCCCTTCATCGTGCTCGGCGCGGAGAAGCACGA
>DATFEG010000146.1:0-6882 GCA_035251445.1 Gemmatimonadales bacterium
CTCATTGGGGCCGTCGCGCGCGAGCCGGGCGCGCGCCACCGCCGCACTGAGGCCCCCCGGCGCGCTATCCGCGCGCCGGAGCGCCTCGGCTCCGCTGATGGTGTGCCAGTGCGAACTCAGAGCGCTGACGGGAACGTCTCCGGCACTTCGCCACGCTCCCACAGTCCCGTCCGCTCCAGCGGCTCGACGGCGCGGGTCGTGTCGTAGTACAGGATGCCGTCGAATTGCTGAGTCAGCCGGGCGTGGAAGTAGTGGCTGTGCCGTTCCGTCTCAGGTCTGTAGATCACGCCGATCGCCCGCTCGAGGTACGGCTCGGCGAGGCGGCGAATGAGCGGGTCGGACTCGGTCAGGTTCACAAATCGGTTCTCGTGTTCACCCTGGCCCCACTCACGGAAGATGCCTTCGTAGCTGCCGGGCAACGCCGGGCGCACGCGCTTGCGCTCCGCGGGCTCGTCCCAATCGGATGCCGCCGTCACCGTACCGCCGTACGTCAGGAATCCGATCAGTGCGGCATCGAGACCGTGACGGGTGCGGACGAGCTGACCGAGATTCAGCTCGCCCCGCATCGTCATCTCCGTCGCGCGAGCATCGCCGAGATGGGAGTTGTGCGCCCAGACAACGACCTTCTCCGGGCGGCGACGGCGCGTCTCGTGAAACGCCACGAGCGCCTCGAGCATCTCCGCCATGTGCCGGTCTCGCAGGTTCCACGACTGCGCGTGATTCCCAAACATGGCACGGTAGTAGCGTTCGGCGTTGCGCACCAGCCTGGCGTTCTGCTCCGCATAGAAGAAATCGTCGGGCTCGACCCGGCCGTCGCGACGGGCATACTCCGCGCCGGCGCGGCGCAGATCGGTCAACTCGGCAACGACCGCTGCCTCGCACGAAGGGCCGAGGCCAAGGCTGGTGGCATAGCCGTACGCCTGCGGATCGGCGCCGAAGTGATCGAAACAGCTGTAGCGCGCCTGCGCGCGCCGCGCGGCATCGTGGTCCACGATGCGCAGATAGGCGAGCACCGCTTCGATCGACGTATGCAGCGCGTACAGATCCAGACCGTAGAAACCGACCCGCTGCTCGGACGGTCGTAATGCGTCATTGTGCGCCCTGAGCCAGCCGACGAAATCGAGCACGTCGGCGTTGCGCCACATCCACTGGGGGAAGCGGCGGAATCCGGACAACGCCGCCTCGGCATCGTCATCGAGGCTGCGGCTCTGCACGTACCGGTTCACCCGGTAGGCATCCGGCCAGTCGGCCTCGACGGCGACTGACGTGAAGCCTTTCTCGCGGATGAGCCGCTTGGTGATCTCCGCCCGGATGCGATAGAACTCGTGCGTGCCGTGCGACGCCTCGCCGATCAACGCGAACTGCGCATCGCCGATCAGGCGGAGGACCGGGTGGAAGTCGTCGGGCGACCCTGTCAGCACATGGCCGGGTGCGGCGCTGGTCATCACCATGGCTCGACCGACCGCATGGCGCTGGAGTGCTCGAGGATCTGCTGCACCTCGGCATCGCTCGTCTGCACGAAGCTCTGGTAATACAGCCCGACGGCCCCGAACGGCGCGGGCCGCCAGGGGCAAACCACTTCATCGGCTTCGTGCGCCAGCGCTTCACACGCTTCGTGCGATCCGACGGGCGCCGCCACGATCAAATGGGCCGGATGCTGTTTGCGCACCGAGCGCACCGCGGCGTGCATCGTCGCGCCGGTCGCCAACCCGTCGTCCACGAGAATCACGATGCGGCCGGTGATGCGCGGCGGAGGCCGATTCCCGCGGAACTGCTGCTCGCGCTGCTTGGCCGCGGCGCGCTGCACGCCGGTGACGGCGTCGAGAAACATGTCCGAAACGCCCAACTCGCTGATCAGCCCTTCGTTCAGGTAGCGCTCGCCGTCCGCCGTAACGGCGCCGATTGCCAGCTCCTGAGAAATGGGCGAGGGCAGCTTGCGGGCGACGATCAGATCGAGCTCAGCAGCCAGGTCCTCGGCGACGCGCGCCGCTACGACGACCCCGCCACGGGGCAATCCGAGCACCAGCACGTCCGCCCCACGGTAGTAGGCCAGCGCGTCTGCCAGTGCGCCTCCGGCAGCCTCGCGATTCGCGAATCGCTGTTGTTGCGCCTGGGTGTTCATACATCCTCCTCGGGTACTGCGTCGCTCAGCGATGCGGTTCTGACTGCCGTGGACTGGTACTGACCGGCCGCGCTTGACGGACCAGGCTGTCCTGACGGTCCAGATGTTCGGTGTACAGATCGCGGAACAGCCGCACCAGCGAATCGCCCTCGGCTCGGGGCAGCTGGATGTGCACGCCCAGGATCATCCGCATGAGGCCCTCCGGCTCGTCAAAGAATCGCTCCAGCGTCACCCCGTACCGGTACGGTACGTCCACATACGCCGCAGAGAGATCCGGCCCGACGTCCGCCTTCGCCTTTACCTTGAGCTGCGCGATCGCATGGCAGTCGGCGCAACCACGCGCCACGAACAGGCGCGCGCGCGGATTCGGCGCCATCGTGTCCGTCTGGGCGGCCAGAGTCCGCGTCATCATCACGGCTGCGAGGAGCAGAGAGATTCTCATCGCACGGCCTCCTCTTGAGTGCCGACCACCGTCGTCCGGTTGAGGTGGTCCAGGAACCACAGCCGGGCCAGAGCGGCAACGGCGTCCAACGCGCCCGGCTCCTCGAAGAGATGGGTCGCGCCTGGCACGACCTCCAGCCGTTTGATGCAGCCAAGGCGCTCGTAGGCCGCGCGGTTCAATGCGAGCACCACCGTATCCGCCCCACCGACGATCAGCAGCGTGGGGGCCGTGACGTCCGGCAGAAAGTCACCGGCCAGATCCGGACGGCCACCGCGGCTCACGACGACACAGACCCGCCGATCGTCCGCCGCCGCGACCAGCGCCGCAGCCGCGCCCGTGCTCGCCCCGAAGTAACCGAGCGGCAAGTCCGCCGTCGCCGCTCGAGCGGCAATCCAGTCGGTGGCCTGCCGCAAGCGCCCAGCGAGCAGCTCCACATCGAACACGTTGGCCTGCGTCGCCGCTTCACCTTCGCTCAGCAGGTCGAACAGCAACGTGCCCAGGTTCGCCGACACCAGCTCGTTCGCGACACGCTGGTTGCGACGGCTGAGCCGCGAGCTGCCACTGCCATGCGCGAACATCACGATGCCCACGGGATAGGGCGGCAGCGTGAGGGTTCCGCGCAACTGGATACCGGCGGCGGGAATGACTACGGGTTCCGGCAGGTGATTGTGAAAGAAGTCAGGGAGCGCGCCGTCGTTCATGGGATCTTCCTCCTTGCCTAGAAACTGACGGATGCGCCGTGAAGCGATGGTGAATCACTCCTCACGATGCCTTCATTCCGGCACGATGCAGGATGAACTCCATGAGGATCGCGCGATGACGAGCAGAATGAAGCGGGGGTCCACGAGCCGTCAGCAAGTCAGCGACCGAGGCAATGGTCCTGCTTAACGCCCCTCTCGTTCTCGAGTCGCGTGGTCCTCGAGGTGGTCTTGGGTCTGAGTAGCGGTTGCGCGCACCTCGGCATGGCGGATCCGGCCGCCGAGGTTAGCGGTTTGCGTCATCCATCCGGCCGTCGCGAGCGCGAACACGAGCGTCCCGCCGGCGAGCGGACGCGGGATACCCCGTTTGCGAAACAGCAGCAGCGTCCCCAGTGCCAGCACGCCTAGACCCAAGGCTGCGATCAGCGCGACTACCGCGGCATCTTCATGAGTCTTGATGGCCGCCTCGGCGGTCCCCGCGAGGTGTTCGACCATCTCCTCCGATGGCTCGCCGGTGAGGAATGTCGGAATCGCAGCCACTGCCACGAGTGCGAACGTGCCGAATGCGGCCCGCTGGAGCGTCTCGTTGCGCCGCAGCACCGCCCAAGCCAGCAAGGCGAGTCCAAAGATCGTGCCAAGCACGGGAACGTGGTTCAGGATGAGATGCGCATGTGCCCAGTTCATAACGAGCCTCCCGTCATGCGATGCCTCCGATTGCGACGGCGCGCTGCGCCGCGAGCTCGGCGAAGTCGCGCGCGAAGTCGCGCAAGTCACCCCAATCCGTGTACTCGTAATCGCGCGTGGTGTCGGTGTGCCCGCCGGCCTTGGCGACGATGCGCTTCATCATCATACGCTTCAGCCAGCCGTACTTTGTGTACGGGAGCGCCCCCGCGACCATTTTCGTGATCGTGGGCCGCCAGCTGCAGCGATCCAGAAAGCGCCGCATGATCCGCAAGACCTCTTGGCGGGGCTTCGTGCCCCGCTCGACCACCGCCAGGCACACGGCGAGAAACGCCGTGGGCAGGAGATTCAGTGTCCGCGCATGCTCGCGCACCCAATTCGCGACCGGTCGCTGGAAGGCCCCGATGTGAACCGATGCCGCCACGATCACGCCGTCGTACCCTTCGGGGTAGAGGCGTCGCGTGGCCGCCGCGTCGAGAATGTCCACGCTGCAGAACCGCGCGCGGAGGTTTTCGGCGAGGACGTGCGCGATCTTCCGGGTGTGGCCATCGGTCGTGCCGTCGACGATCAGGATATGGGTCATAGTCGCGACTCTACGAGGCGAGTCGTGAAAATCCCTTGAGGAGTCCTTGAGCGTGTCTTCAGGTGCTCCTACCTTTGTGGCCCACGCATGGACCGACTCCAGCGCCACTTGGGTGTCGCCGCTGTCACCACACTGGTCATCGGCGAGGTCATCGCGATCGGCATCTTTCTGACGCCGGCGACGATGGCGCGTTCCGTGGGTTCGCCGCTGTGGCTGTTGCTCGTGTGGCTGATCATGGGGGCGATGGCGTTGAGTGGCGCGCTGTGCTACGGCGCGCTCGCGGCGCGCTTCCCGGAAGCGGGGGGCGGCTACGTGTACCTGCGCGAGGCGTTCGGCCCGCTCGTTGCGTTCTTGTACGGCTGGAAGTGCCTGCTCGTGATGGACCCGGGCATTACCGCGGCCCTGGCAATGGGCCTCGCGGGCTACGTCGGGTACGCTCTGGGATGGTCGGGCCCCGTGCTCAAGGGCGTGGCGATCGGCGTCGTCGTCATCATGGCGGGTGTGAGCATCGCCGGTCTGCGACTCGGGGCGTGGTTGATGCAGTGGCTCACTGCCCTGAAGCTGGGCGCGCTCGCGCTGATCGCCGTCCTCGCGCTGCTGCTCGGTGCCGGCAGTTGGTCGCATTTCGTACCGTTCGTCGCGCAGCGGGCTGGGTCGGACCCGCTCCCCGGCGCGCTCGCGCCGGCGCTCGTCGGTGCGTTCTTTGCGTTCGGCGGCTGGTGGGAGATCGCCAAGCTCGCAGGTGAGGCCCGTGACCCCGCGCGCACCGTTCCACGAGCGCTCGCACTGGGAGTCGCAGCCATTACAGTCGTGTACATCGTCACCAGCGCAGTCTTCCTTTACCTCGTGCCGCTCGAGCGCGTCACCTCCGGTGAGACGTTCGCCGCGCAAGCGGGCGAAGCGCTGTTCGGCCCGGCCGGCGGGCGCGTGTTCGCTGCCATCGTCATCGTGGCGGTTTCGGGAAGCCTCCTCGCGCTGCTCATGGCGCTCCCGCGCGTGTACTACGCGATGGCGCGCGATGGCGTCTTTTTCAAGGCCGTGGCCCTGGTACATCCGCGATTCGGCACACCGACGCGCGCGATCGCGATCCAGGCAACACTGGCGACGGTACTGGTCCTTCTGGGCACGTTCCAACAGATCCTGTCCTATTTCATCTTCGTGACTGTCGCGTTTCTCGCGCTCACCGTGGTGGGGTTGATCGTACTACGACGGCGCGAGGCGAAGGCGGGGACCGCGACGGCCTACCCTACACCGGGATACCCGCTCACCCCCGCGCTCTTCCTTATTCTTGTTGTTGTCCTGTTGTTTCTGCTGGGGGCCCATGACCCGATGCAGGCTGCGCTCGGCGTCAGCATCGTGGCGCTGGGCATTCCGCTCTATGTCCTGGTATTTCGTCGCAAGCTTACACGCAACCGGAACCTGACTGATGACCTGGATTCGCACGATCCCGCTGCCCGAGGCCGACGAGAAGCTTCGCTGGGCGATTGAACAGCAGAAAAAGCTGTACCCGATCGAATACGCGACGCCCGTTCATCCTACGCCCGATGGCAGCACCTCGGGAATCGTCGCGTCACACAGCCTGATTCCCGACGCGCTGTATCATGCGTTCGCGACGTTCGGCGCGCTGATGTCGCCCAACTTGCCGCTCGAGCGGCGGCATCACGAGATGATCACCACGGTTGTCTCGGTCACGAATCGCTGCCGATACTGAATCGAATCACACGCAGAGTTTCTGCGTCGGGTCACGCTGGATGCCGAGCTGGTGGCGGCGCTGGAGGAGGACTACACCAGGGCGCCGATCTCGGAAGCGGAACGCGCGATGCTCGATTACGTCGTCCAGATGACGCGCGACGCCACACGCATCGGACCCCAGCATCACGCGCGCCTGCGTGACCTGGGGTTCGATGATCGCGGCATTCTTCAAATGACGTTGATAGCCGCGTGGTTCAACTACATCAATCGCGTGGCCGACGCACTCGGCGTGGGACGCGGCTGACTACTGTTTCTGCGCGTTGAAGTCGATCGTTCCGCTGTAGTTGGTGAATCGCACCCGGATCGTCCACGGTCCTGCGACGCCCTTGGTCATGCCGAACGTGCCGTTGCCGGTCAGTGATTGCGAATAGAGCTGGGTCCCGTTCTTGTCCAGCACAGTCAGTGTTGCGGATCCCGCAGTGCCGTTCGTCGCCTGATTGACGGTCGCCGAGTCTCCGGTGTTCTGCCACTGGTACGTGTACGTCCAGGTGATGTTGGACACGCTGGTCACCTGGAAGGAGAAATTGTCCGTCACGTTCACGATCTGAGGATCGTACGGCGCGAGCGGTCCTGTGCTATTTCCACCACACGCGAGCGCCAGCAA
>DATFEG010000155.1:0-10854 GCA_035251445.1 Gemmatimonadales bacterium
GGCGCGGGCGAAGTGCTCTGGGACGTGTTCGCAGACGACGAGCACTTTGGCGGCGCGCCTGCCAATGTCGCAGTACACGCAGCGGCGTTGGGCGCCAAGACGTGGATGGTCAGTGCGGTGGGCCGGGACGCGCGTGGCGAAGCTGCACTCGTGCAGCTCATGGCTGCCGGTGTGGAGTCGAGCGCTGTCGCCCGGCTGGCCGATCATCCGACCGGCGTCGTGCATGTCAGCGTCGATGCGTGTGGCTTGCCGAGCTACGAGATCGCCGATGATAGCGCGTGGGACTATGTGCGGTGGACGGCCTTGGTCGAGCGAGCCGCGCATGGGGCGGATGCGATCTGCTTTGGCACGCTGGCGCAGCGATCACCTGTGACTCGGGCGACCATCCGCCGCGCGGTAGCGGCAACGCGCGAGGATGCCTGGCGCCTCTTCGACGTGAACCTGCGGCAGGACTATTACGACGCGGACGTGCTGGTCGCGTCTTTGGATCTGGCCAATGCAGTCAAGTTGAATGAAGAGGAGCTGCCCACGGTGGCTCGCGTGTGCGGGTTGGACAACGCCGCGCCGGTGGACCAGTTGCGCGCACTCTGCGAGCGATGCGGACTCCGGTTTGCGGCATTGACCCGCGGGGCCTTCGGATCCCTGCTCGTCACCCCCGAGGGGGCATGGGACTCGCCCGCGCCGAGAACGGAGATCGTGGATACCGTCGGCGCGGGCGATGCGTTCGCTGCGACGCTGCTTGTCGGAATCCTGGCGGGCCGGCCCTTGGGTGAAGTCAACCAGCGCGCGAACGCCGTCGCTGCGTTTGTGTGCTCGCAACCAGGTGCGACGCCACAGATTCCCGAAGAGCTGCGGTGGACGTCTAGAACTTCCTAAGACGCCGGCCCGCCGGCCTTTCCAGCGACTTTCCCGTACTTCACATCGTAGTTCAGCAACACCGTGCCGGTCTTCTTGAACACCCGCTGATTCGTCAGGACCAACTTCGCTTTCCCCGTGGACTTCGGCAGCAGTGGCAAGCCGTCGCCAATCAGCACCGGTATGACCGCGACCTCGATCGCATCGACGAGCTCCAGCTCGAGCAGGCTCCGGAACAGCTCGCCGCCGCCGAACAACCAGATGTCCTTGCCCGTGGCCTGCTTGAGCTCGGTCACAGTTTTCCTGGGATCGTTCGACACCGTCGCGTCGGGAACGTCTGACTGCCGCAGTGTCTTCGAGAACACATACGCCTTCGGCACGGGCATCCCGTATCCGCCTTGCCCTTTGGACATCTCGTACGATTTCCGCCCCATCAGCACGGCATCGTAATTCTTGAACATCTCGCCGAAATCGATTTCCGGATCGATGACGATCCAGTCGTAGGCGCCATCGGGAGCGGCGATGTAGCCATCGAGGCTCATTGCGACGGAATAGCGAACGCGGCGCATGGCGCAAATAGAACACTTTGAGCGCCTAGGGTGAACCCTTGTTGCGCACCTCTCAATTCGGCGACATGCTAGCCGCGAGCCTTGGTATGCTTACGTATTCCCTCGCGGTCGTTCGCTGCCTTCGCCCCGACATGCGCCCGTTCGCGCGCGCTGTCGTGGAAGCCATTATGCTGACCGAAGGTCCAATCGGATCCGCAGACGAGGTCGCGCAGCGCCTCGGTCTGCCCAGCCGTTTCAAACTCGCGCGGCTCCTCCGGCAGGAAGGACTGCCTCCACTACATCGCCTCGCGGCGTGGGCTATGCTCGAGTCGTGGGTCACGACCGCTGAGCGTGATGGGGTGTCGCTGTGCCACCTCGCAGTTCGTTCAAAGCGGCATCCGAGCGCTTGTTATCGGCTCGTGAAAGAGCTCACCGGCTTGGGATGGGAGGAAGTCCGCGTGCTTGGTACGGCGTGGGTACAGAATGAGTTCTCGAATCGCTTACGGCGTTGCGGGCGTCGTGCGGACCGTGCCTCACTGCCAGTCCCCCTCTCCGCCGCGCGGAGAGGGGGAACACTGGTGTGGTCTACTGCTGCCAGGTCAGTCTAGTCAAAGCAACTCGATACTCCTTGGTCTCTGGATCAAACGAGATCCGATACGCGCGCGGATAATATCCGGCGACTTCGCGCCGGGTGGGTGTCGGCATCTCGATGAGCTCATCGCGATTCGCGGCGTCCGCAGTCCGCTTTGCGGCGAGGTAGTCGCGCGTAATCATCGGCTCATCGAACACGAATTGTCCGTCCCACGACCCGTAGATGTATGTCTTCGTGAACTTCTGTGCCCGCTCGGGGTGCCCGACGAGCCCCTGCAGCTCGGGCGAACGGACGTCGAGCCAGTGCAGCCCCATCTTCGGCACCGTCACCGCAGCCGCAGGAGCATGCGCGGCCGTCGCGTTGTCGACGTAGAACTGCGACCGGAACTGCTCCTCGGGCAGCCGGCCACCCTTTGTGGCAAACTCGCTGCTTCCCGGCACGATGCTTTCGCGCACGTCGTTACCTACGGTCCAGAAGTGGAAGTCGAAGTGCGCGGCGTCGTAGACACCGGGCGGCTCATGCCCGCCAGGATTCCAGTTGAACTGGATGAACTTGTACGGCGTCGGATTCTGCTCGGGCATCGCGAGCAACCGCTCATGGGTGTCGAAGTGGCTCGACATGGCATCGGTCGCTCCATGCCCCGTCAGAGGGGCAGGCAAGCCCTCGAGCGCTTTGGCGCTCAGCGCGATCCCGACTTCGATTGGGACCCGGCGATTGGCGGGATCATAAAGCACATAGGTTCGGACGGTGCCGTTGCCGATGCGCTGTGCGGAGCCATCCGTTCTGAGCGGCAGGCCCCCCCTCGAGAACGACGTCCAACCCGCGACCACGAGGACGACGGCGGCAGCAATAGCAATCATGCGCGACATATCAGCCTCCAGTTGAATGTCGCTGCCGGCGCCCCATGCGCGGCCTCGCGACGCGTGAAGAATCGTCGCCGCTGCTTACACAGCGCCTACGGCCGCCTACCGCCCCCTACCGCCTCCTACCGCCTCAGTTGCTGTAAGCGCCCCGTAAGCGCTTCGTGGCTAGACTGGCGCCCATGACGACTGATTGCTGGGCCGAAATCCGAGCTAATGGCTCGGTTATGCGCTACCGGCGCTGGCGCGGAGGCGTCGATTGCCCTGTTGTCGTGCTCGGCTCACGGTTGGGGATGGTCGTGCCGGAGCTAGCTGATCCAGCGGATCTCGGGCCCTTCATAGAAGGGTTGGGGACGCGGGGGCTCACGATCCTGGCGGCGGGGCCCTTTTATGAGGCCGCTCTGGCGCTCGCCGCGCTCGATCCCGAGCGAATCGCACGGGTTTCGCCGTTCGGCGGTTGACCCGGCCCCGGGCGGCCGGTATGCTAGGCCCCCGGTGGATCAGACGTCACTCCCCGTTCATTTGACGCGCTTTATCGGCCGCGACCGTGAGCTCAAAGAGCTTACGGGCTTGGCCGCGCGCTCGCGTCTGCTCACTCTGACCGGCGCGGGTGGGAGTGGGAAGACCCGCCTTGCGGAGGCACTGGCGGCGCGCGTCGGCGCGTCATTCGGACGAGTGGCCTGGGTGGATCTCGCCCCGCTTGCGGATCCCGGTCTCATCGTCCAGCAGGTTGGTGACGCCCTGGGGGTGCCGCAGCGGCCCGCAGTTCCCGGTGAGTCCGCGATCGACTTCCTCGTCCAGTACATGTGCGAGCACCACGTCCTCGTCGTACTCGACAATTGCGAGCATCTCGTCGATGCGTGCGCCACGCTCGTCGAGGCACTGCTGCGCGGATGCCCGCGACTCGCGATCATCGCGACGAGTCGCGAGGCGCTGGGCGCGGCGAGCGAGACCGCGTGGCTGGTACCGCCGCTCGCGACGACGGAAGCTCTGCAACTGTTCGTCGAGCGGGCGCAGTCGGTGATGCCGTCCTTCGCATTGGACGCATCCAATACTGCCGGCATCCAGGAGATCTGTCGCAGATTGGACGGCCTTCCTCTTGCGATCGAGCTGGCTGCAGCGCGCGTGCGCGTGCTCACGCCGGCGCAAATCGCCGAGCGCCTAGATCAGGCGTTCCGGCTCCTGACATCAGGTGGCCGCACGTCGCTGCCGCGCCATCGCACCCTCCGCGCGACGATGGAATGGAGTTACGCGCTGCTCGCTCCGCGTGAGCAGGTGCTGCTGCGGCGCTTATCGGTGTTCACGGGCCAGTTTACGCTGGACGCGGTTGAGAGAGTGGCGGCCGGCGCGCCGCTCGATAACGAATCGCTGCTCGACGGCGTCGCCGCGTTGGTGGATAAGTCGCTCGTCCTGATGGAGCCGGGCGACAGCGTGGCGCGCTACCGTCTGCTCGAGACCGTGCGTCAATACGGACTCGAGCGGCTCGTCGAATCCGGTGAGCGCGAGGGACTCGAGCGGCGCTTCGCCGAGTACTACCTCTGCATGCTCGAAGCCAACGCGGCAGCCCTCGTGGGCGGATCGAACCTGCAATCGCTCCTGACGAGTCTCTTTGCTGAACATGACAACCTGCGTGCCGCGGCGGTGTGGGCGTGTGAAGATCAGTCGCGCGCCGGCCTCGCGTTGCGCTTTGTCGGCTCGCTGTTCTGGTATCTCTACGCGTTAGGGCTGTTCCGCGAGGCACGCGAACTGACCGATCGCGCGCTCGCCATGATTGACGGAACCGAGCCGCCGCTGCTCCGCGGACGCGCTCTCGCCACGAGCGGCTTGACGGCATTGGCGCAGGGCGAATACGCCCGTTCCCAGCGCGACTTCGAGGCCGCGTTGCCGTTGCTGCGCGAGGGAGGCGACCTGGCCACCGCCGCGCAGACGATGTCGAAGTACGGCGCGGCGTTGATGCTCGGCGGCGACCCAGCCCGGGCCGTCAAGGTGCTCGACGAGACCCTCGAGCTCACACGTGATTGGCCTCGCCACGACATCGCCGTCATTTTCGCGATGTTTTGGCGTGGGTGGGCCGCCTACGGTATGGGTGCGTTCGATTTCGCGCACGAGCTCTTCTCGAGCATAAAGAGAGCTGCCGGCGCGCACCGACTGCCGACCAGCCACGCCCACGCAACCTGCGCGCTGGCGCACATCCAGTTCGCGCGCGGCGACATCGAGGCAGCCTGCAGGTTCATGACCGAAGGGCTCGAGTGTGAGATCGCCCTCAAGGACGGTTGGGGGATCGGCCTCGGGCTCGATGTCGCGCCGCTTGTCGCGGCTCGTCGCGGGAGGCACGAAGAGGCGGCGCGGCTGCTCGCGGGAATCGAGGCACATCGCGCCCGGCTCGCGATGGCGCTCCCCGGTCCCGCAGCGGCCGGCCGCTCCCGGCTGCTCGAGACGCTGCGGCAAACACTTGGCGCGCGCTTCGACGCGGCGTGTGCCGATGGTGCCGCTCTCTCGACCGACGAATTGATCGCGCGGGCCTTTGCGGAAGCGGCGCGCAATACGACAGAACTCCCCGTTGCGACGTCCAGCCTCTCGGCTTCAGCGGCGAGAGGGCCAGCGGGTGAGGAGAATCGTCTGCGCGTGCTCGCGCTCGGCCCACTGCAAGTCTTTGTCGGCGGGAAACTCATCGAGGCATCGGCATGGGGCTCCGCCCGTCCGCGGGAGCTGCTCGTCTATCTGCTGCTCCATCCGGAAGGGCGCACCAAGGAGCAAGCCGGGCTCGCGTTTTGGCCCGATGCGAGCACGGCGCAGCTCCGCAACAGCTTCCACGTCACGCTGCATCGCCTACGTAAGGCGCTGGGCGGTGCGGTTTGGGTGACGCTCGAGAACGATCGCTATCGCATCGCTCCGGAGTTGATCGATGAGTTCGACGTCGCGGCGTTCGAGCGTGATCTGGCAGCCGCGCGCACCGCGCTCAAGCGACAGCAGGCAGACGCTACCGCCAAACTCGACGCGACCCTCGCCCACTTCCGTGGCGACTTCCTGGATGGCGAAACAGTCGGCGACTGGCACCTCGAGCACCGCGACCGGCTGCAGCGGCTCTATGTCGACGCCCTCATGGAGCTCGGCGCGCGCCGTATTAAGGAAGGACGCCATGCTCAGGCTGCCGACGCGTATCGGCGGGTCCTGGCACGGGACGGAATCCACGAGGAGGCGTTGCAGGGTTTAATGCGCTGCCATGCGGCGCTCGGCGAGAGGCCCCAGGCGTTGCGACTGTTTCAGCAATTCTCCGATCGGCTGAAGACAGAGCTGCAGACCAAGCCGCGAGTGGAGACAGTGCGGCTGTTCGAGAGTCTCAGGTAAGCAGTCGCCGGATCTGATCCAGCAATCCTGCCTGTCCCGGCAGGATTTTTTGTTGCGCTTCCTCCAATCCAAACCACCCCGCGCGATCGACCTCCGGAAACGTCTTCCCCTTGAGCAGGAACGTGTTGCTGCGCAGGAGCGCGGGATCGCAGTCGGCCTGGGTCGCCCACGCATACACGATCTTGCCGCTGGGCTGCGTGAGCGGCGCGAGCGCGATGAAGTCTCCCGCGACTGTGAAACCTGTTTCTTCGGTGAACTCCCGTTTCGCAGCGGCGAGCGGATCCTCCCCGGGCTCGAGCTCACCCTTCGGGATCGACCACGCACCGTCGTCCTTCCGAGCCCAGAAGGGTCCGCCCGGATGCACGAGAAACACTTCGAGCGCACCATTGCGCTCGCGGTAGAGCAGGAGCCCAGCGCTAGTCTTTGGCATACATTTAGAGAATGCTTCGGCGCCCCTTCGCCGCCGTTTTTATCGCCGCCGCCTTACCCGCCGCCGGCTCATCCGCCGCCTGTAGTGACGGCTCCGGCCCTGCGCCCCTGATTGAGAACGGCGCGCGTCTCGCCGCTCAACTGGACACGTTACACGCGGCCCTCGCGTCACCACAGCTCAGGAGCCTGGGCAGCCTGGCGCTGCCGCTGTTAAGCGCTCGCGTCACTATCTATACCATGGATTCGACGATGTTGGGGCGGACGGTGGAGTGGGATCCGATCCGTCGTCAACTGCAGTTCACGATGCGGACCGGCGCGCCCTCCTATGCGATGAAGCTCATCCTGTATGAAAACGACTCGACCGGCTTGCCCGCGTTTCCTGTAGAGGAGATCGGCTACGCCTATCTCGTACCGATGAATGAGCGAACCGGCGGCCGGAGCGACAGCGTCTCGCTCCGGATTACCGCCTTCACCAACGACACGCTGTCCCCAGACGTCGTCGCCGACATCATGGTGTGGCGATTACCAGCGAATGTTCCATGTGGTCAATGCGCGAGTTTCAGCGCGTCTGCTGATTTCGGGAGTCGCACGATTCACCTCGACGTACCGTATCAGATCCCGATCGACGGTGACGGGCAGTTCTCCGGCACGTCGTGGGGTGGTGGCATGAACTTCACGCACTTCGCGACGCTTCCAGGTCCCAACGCGACGGCAGCGACAGCGAATATGGGATTTCGTTTCGGGGACGATTCGATTGTTGCAGTCTCTGGGCCGCTGCGTCCCCACGCCGGCGAGCTGATCGGCAAATCTGACATCACCATGAACGGTTCTCATCTCGCCACGGTGACGCGGACCGCGATTGGCACGTCCGCGACGGGCCCCGGGGGCGGGGGCCAACGGCTGCAGGGTACAGACTTACGCGTGGTCGAGGGACTGTTTTCGGTTGCTGCCGACATCGCGTACTACATCGAGTGGCCCACGTTTGTGGTGTTCTTCTGCGGGTGCTAGTGAGTCTTCGTTCGGATTTCCCGCCCCATCCGCTCTGCCGACGGCGGATCGAGATTCGCGAGTACGATCACGTCGTAGCCGCCCGGTAAATCTGTTTCGACAACAGCATTGAGTCCCGGGGCGCCGCCCGCGATCGCGAAGCCCACGCTTGGTCCACCCGGTATTTTCCCTTTGCGCAAGGCATTGAGCAGTCGCAGCAAGTCGCGTGCAGTGGAATAGCCGCCGCCCGCTGAGCTGCCGCGGCCAGGCAGCAAATCCGAGTTGCGCCTTTCGCCGCTGGTGTATCCAATCGCCGTATTCTCCGGCAATGAATCCACCGCGAAATGCGCTGTTCGCGCCATTCCTGCGGGTTCATAGATGGCCGAACGCACGTAATCGTAGTAGCTCTTCCCAGAGATCCGCTCGACCAACAGACCCAATACCAGATACCCGGCATTAGAGTATCGCTGCTGTGATCCTGGCTCGAACAGCATGGGCTCGTTCACGAAGAGTGGAAGAAAATCAGTGAGCTTGCGGATGTCGCTGCGGTTGCCGCCGGCTGGGGCTCCGAAGATGTTGCCGCCGATCCCCGAGCGATGCTCGAGCAGTTGACGAATTGTGACTCTTCGGACCGCGGCGTTGGGATAATCGGGCCAATAGTGGCCGAGTGTCGAGTCGCCGTTGAGGTTGAGCTGCCGGACCGCGATCTGCGTGAAGAACTTGTTGATCGAGCCCACGTTGAACGCAGTCTCGATGTTGTTGGCTCTACGGGCTTCGCGATCCGCCATCCCGTAGGGTTTTTCGACCACCGCCGTGTCGTTGCGGGCAATCAGAACGACGCCGGAGAAGTTTTGGGCCGCTGCGAGGCTGTCGACAGTGGACCCGAGGCTCAGGGCTTGGATTAGCAGGAGGACGGTCATGCCCGATAGACGCGCACGGTACGTAAAGGGTCGCAGCCTAAAGTAGGTTTGGTGAATGCTCCTTCACTCTCTAGTCGAGACCTCCACCCAAGTCGCGGCCACCTCCGGCCGTTTGGCCAAGATCACGCTGTTGGCCGACCTCCTCAAGCAAGCGAGCCCCGATGAGGTCGAGATCGTCATCGCGTATCTCTCGGGCAGGATTCGCCAGCCCAAGGTTGGAGTAGGCTGGGCGACCCTGCAGGAAGCGAAGTGCCAGGCGGCGAAAGAGTCTACGATCGAGATACACGAGGTGGATGCGACGCTCGAGAGCATCGGAAAGCAGGCGGGGAAGGGATCGGCCAGCGCAAAGGCCAAGCTGCTCGGTGATCTCTTCTCACGGTCGACCCCGCCCGAGCAGGACTTTCTGTTTCGTCTCTTGACCGGAGAGCTGCGACAGGGCGCGCTCGAGGGGATCATGGTCGAGGCGTTGGCAAAGGCGCGCGATCTTCCGGCAAACGACGTGCGGCGCGCCATGATGCTCGCCGGCAACCTTGGCGCAGTGGCCAAGGGCGATCTCTCGAGCTTTCGGGTTGAGTTATTTCGACCCATCAAGCCGATGCTGTCGAAGACGGCTACGGATGTCGAGGAGGCGCTCGCTGAGCTCGGACCGGCGTCGTTCGAGTACAAGCTCGACGGTATTCGGATTCAGGTGCACAAAAAGGCGAGCGCGGTGCGTATTTACTCGCGCACGCTGAACGACATCACGGGCGAGCTCCCGTCTGTCGTCGACATTTCAAGAATTGTTGAAATGAACGAAGTGATACTCGATGGCGAGGCGATCGTGCTGGGCGCCGAAAACCGGCCCGTGCGCTTTCAGGAAACCATGAAAGGCCTTGGCGGCGGCATCCCGTTCTTTTTCGATATCCTGTATCTCAACGGGACGTCATTGCTGGACCAGCCGTACTCAACGCGCGCCAAAATCCTCGCGGAGCATGTGCCGGAATCACAGCGCCCGCCCCGTCTCGTAACCGCCGATGCCAAGCAGGCGCAAGACTTTTTCGATGCCGCCATTGCCGCCGGCCAGGAGGGCCTCATGGCCAAGGGCCTGGAGTCCAATTACGAGGCCGGCCGGCGTGGGGGGGCATGGTTCAAGATCAAGCGCGCCAATACGCTCGATCTCGTCGTGCTGGGCGCCGAGTGGGGCCACGGCCGCCGTCACGGCAAGTTGTCAAATCTGCACCTGGGCGCCCGGGATCCGGCCAACGGCGGTTTCGTGATGCTGGGCAAGACCTTCAAGGGAATGACCGACGAGCTCCTCGAGTGGCAGACGAGGCGGTTGCAGGAACTGGAGACACGCCGCGAGGGAATCGTCGTGTACGTGCGCCCCGAGCTGGTGGTCGAGATTGCGTTTAACGGTTTGCAGGACAGTCCGCATTATCCCGGCGGCCTCGCGCTGCGGTTTGCGCGGGTGATCCGCTATCGTGATGATAAAAGCCCCGAAGACGCGGACACTATCGAGACCGTCAGAAAGCTCCATGCCACATGACCGTAAGCGTTCAGTAGGGCTCCGTTCTCCACGTGCCCTGCACGACCAGCAGCGTATCCACGTAGCCGTTTTCCCAAATGTCGAACGGCGCGCAGGTCCAAGTACCCGATGCGCGGTCACCGTCTCGCACGCCGCGCAGCTGCGCTATTTCATGCCAGAAGCGACCTCCTTCGATAGCCGCTGTATCTCCCAGCACGAAGTGCACCAGGTCTCGCGTCCCGAAGCGGGCGACGGCATCAGGCCAGTAGACGTCCGCGAAGAACCCGAATCCGGAGCTATCGGCTTCGAGAACCGTCCGCGAGACCCCGCCGCCCATGATGCCGGAATACTCGAGCGTACCAGCCGCGGGTCGCGCGCCCTCTCCCAGCTCCATGACAAGATGCAAGTCACAGGTGGCCGTCCGGCCGGCGGTGTCGCCGCCGGCCGCCTCCCCCACGATTCGGAATCGTTGTCCGAGTGGATTCCCGAACAGCGGGGCAGAACTCTCCCCGCAGCCGAGAACGCCGAAAGCCAGTGCGACCAGCACGCCACGCTTCATACTGAACGATACTCGCGGAGCTGGCACCAGCGTCACTGGAATTGTCCGAACTTCACCACAGACGGCAAGCGGCTATTGTTTGGCGTCGAGGACCGGCAGAGCGACATCTTTGTCGCTGAGCTGATCTCGCGTTAGCAGTCCCATCTCCTCGAGGAACGTACTCCCGCCCGTATCCCGCCCAAACCGCTGCGCGGCGCGGGTGAGCGTCAGCCGCTCGCGAGCCCGCGTCATCCCGACGTACAGCAGGCGGCG
>DATFEG010000156.1:0-67937 GCA_035251445.1 Gemmatimonadales bacterium
GAAACCGGTGTGGAGCTGACCCGGATTGGTACGTGCCTCCGTACGACCGGTGGGCGCCGTAGCGGCGCGCGCCTGCTCGATCACAACACGCCTGTTCCCTTGCCGCCAGGATACGATCACTTCGCCAAGCCCCAGTGATCAGGACGCTCTGGTATTACATAGTCCTCTTCACTTCCGGAGTTGTTCACGCATCGGCCAGCGCTATCGCGGGACTATTGCGCCTACCATTGCGGCGCGGCGGCGTGTACGACTGGGCAGGGACGGGATGGGCGCGCGACGTGCTCAGCGCCGCGGGGACGCCGGTGCTCGCCGAGGGTCTGGAAAACATTCCGCGCGACCAGCCGCTGATGTACGCCTCCAACCACTCCTCGATGTTCGACATCTGGGCGCTGTTTGCGACGCTGCCGGACTCCGTGCGCTTCGTCGCCAAGCAGGAGCTCTTCAAGATTCCGTTGCTGGGCAGAGCGATGCGGGCGGCAGGGCACATTCCCATCGATCGCGCGGCGCGCAAGAAGGCGTTCGAGGCCTACGAGGAAGCGGCGCGTACAATCAAACGGGGCGTGACACCGGTCGTCTTTCCCGAGGGTACGCGGAGCCGGACCGGGGAGCTCCTGCCTTTCAAGAACGCGCCGTTTGGCCTTGCCATCGCGGCGCAGGTACCGGTCGTCCCCATCTACGTGCACAACACGTTCGAGATACTCCCAAAAGGCGCATGGCGCCTGCGACCCCGGCCGATTCAATTGTTGATTGGCAAGCCAATCTCGACCAGCGGATTGCGTCCGGAAGATCGCGAGCGCCTGCGGGATGAAGTACGTGCGGCGATGGTTGTCCTACAGTCCAAGGTACGGTAGGGTGGACCACTCATGAGCACTCTCATCTCGGTACACGCGCGCGAAATCGTCGACAGCCGCGGCAATCCCACGGTCGAAGTCGAAATCACCCTGGCGAGCGGGGCCACCGGCACCGCGGCCGTGCCCAGCGGGGCGTCCACCGGCGAGCACGAGGCCGTCGAGCTGCGCGACGGCGATCCCAAGCGCTACGGCGGCAAAGGCGTGCTGGAAGCGGTGAAGAACGTCAATGAGGTGATCGGGCCGCGGCTCGAGGGATTGTCGGCGGAAGATCAGATGGTGATCGACTACGCGATGCTGGACCTCGACGGTACGCCGAACAAGGGACACCTCGGGGCGAACGCGATCCTCGCGGTTTCACTCGCCGTCGCACGGTCGGCCGCACAGGAGGCGAGCCTGCCGCTCTATCGGTACCTCGGCGGGCCCGTGGCGCATGTTCTGCCGGTGCCGATGATGAACATTCTGAACGGCGGGGCGCATGCGGCCAACACGGTCGACGCCCAGGAGTTCATGGTCGTCCCGATCGGTGCCGAGGCGTACCCGGAAGGGCTGCGGATGGGAGTGGAAGTATTCCATGCGTTGAAGAAAGTGCTCGGCAAGCGGGGCCTATCCACGGCGGTGGGCGACGAAGGCGGATTTGCTCCGGACCTGCCCAACGACGAAGCTGCCTTGGAGCTGATCATGGCGGCGATCGATGCCGCCGGTTTCGAGGCGGGGAAGGACATAGCCATCGCCCTCGACGTGGCCGCCTCGGAGCTGTACCAGGGGGATTCGTACGTCTTCAAGAAGAGCAAGGGCGGGACCAAGAGCGCCGAAGAGATGATCGCGCTATATAAAGGATGGATCGATCGCTACCCCATCGTCTCCATCGAGGACGGCTTGGCCGAGGACGATTGGGCCGGGTGGGCCCAGCTGACCGAGGCGCTACAGGACCGCGTCCAGCTCGTAGGAGACGACTTGTTCTGTACGAATGTCGAGCGGTTGGCGCGCGGGATCGAAGAAGGGGTGGCGAACGCGATTCTCATCAAGGTGAACCAAATCGGTACGCTGACCGAGACGTTGCAGTGCATCGAGCTGGCGCGCGGCAACGGCTATGGCGCCGTGATCTCGCACCGTTCGGGCGAAACGGAGGATACCTTTATCGCTGATCTCGCGGTCGCGACGGGGGTGGGGCAGATCAAGACCGGCAGCGCATCGCGCAGCGAGCGTGTCGCGAAGTACAATCAGCTGCTGCGAATCAACGAGGAGCTGGGAGAAGTGGCGCACTACCCCGGACGCCATCTGTACGGCTTGTGACGCGAACCCGCATCGCCGGCCTCGCGGGCGGCTTTGGTCTGATTGCGCTCGCGGTGTGGGGTGGCGAATATGGCACGGCGGACTGGATTACGATTCGCCGCCAGCTCGCGGATGAACGCGCCCGGGTGGCGGTGCTGCGCGTCGAAGTCGACTCACTCGCCAAGCTGGCCAACGATCTCGAAACCAATCCCGCAGTCCAGGAACGCGTCGCCCGCGAGCAGTTCGGAATGATCCGCGACGGCGAGGTGCTCTACCGGGTTGTTCCACGGTAACCGGAGGACCGATGAAAACCCTGTCGCGTTATGTCGCCCTCGCGTGCGTCGTCGCTGCCGTGTCCTGTGGTGGTGATTCCGGCGGCCCCGGCTCGGGGGCTGCTTCCGTTACCGGAATCTCGGGCGATAACCAGACGGGCCCCACCGGCGCACAACTCGAATTTCCCCTGGGCATGGTCGTGCTCGGCTCGAACGGTCAACCGATGTCCGGGGTGGTCATCAGTTGGAGCGTGCCGATCGGCCAGGCAAGTCTCGCGCAATCACTGGACACGAGCGATGTGAATGGAGCGGCGGGAAATGCCGTCACGCTCGGCGGGCAGGTAGGGCAAACGGTTGTCCGAGCGACGATACCGGGTATTGCGTCGCCGGTTGATTTTCACCTCACCGTGGTGAATCCGTGCCTCTTTAGACCGGTGCATACGGTCCCCGGGAACGTGAATGGACAATTGACGACTCTGGACTGCGATCTGACCGGAGGTGGATGGCTTTACGATCTCTACGATGTGACGTCGAATACGCAGCGTGGGATCGCGATCACGATGTCATCCACGGCGTTCAACACTTTTCTCGAGATGTTCACCATCCGGAATGGGTTCTACGAATACATCGCCTTGAATGACGATGCTGATTCGAATACGACGAATGCGGCGATTCAGATCATTCTTGGGCCGACCGCACCCGCCATCATCGGCGCGAATACATTACTGACGGGCGCCATCGGACCATACACCCTGGCGACGGCGACGCGCCCACAAACCTTGGGAGGGTGTGTCGATGAGGTTTGGATCACGCGGGGTGTAACTATCCCGGAGAACATCGCCACGACCGATTGCCCCGATTCCACGCCAGGTGGGGTGTTCTACGGGGACATAGCGGGAATCATCGCGTACGACCCAACGGTCTTGACCATCTCGCAGCGCTCGACAGTCATCAATCCGTTCCTGACACTCTTTCAGGTCGACTCAGCGGGGCTAGTTGCCGTGGCATCCAACGACGACAGTTCGGGGACCAACACGAACGCGTTCATTCAGTATTCTGTCCCGACGCCCGCGGTCTACCTGATTGTCGCCTCAACCTCCCCGGCCGCGCAGACCGGTGCGTACACCCTCAATGTGTCGTCGTCGGTGACCGCGTCGGCGCCGGTGTTTTCGGCGTCACCTCGTCGTACGATGAGTCCCCGGTTCCTGCGTGAGCACAGGTGGCGGCCGCTGCGCATCCAACCACGCCCCTCAGCGAACCGCTAATCCGTGAGCCTGTTCACAGCAGCCCCGCATCGCATTGCGGGGCTGCTACTGTTTCTGGTCGTGCCGGCAGGGATTAGCGTGGCGCAACGGCCATGTGATCCTCAGGCCGCGCTTGGGCCAAGTCACGATTTGTACTGCATCGAGCTCGTCCCAGCGCCGGGTGTCACCGGTGTGTCGGGACGGGTTGAACTGAGCAAGCCTCCTGGTCCGTTCACCGTCGCGGTTAGAGCCGACGGCCGGTCGCGGTACGTTCCGGTCGTCTCGCTGAGCGGTCTCTCCGCAGGCCATCGGTACACTGCCTGGGTCGCCCGGCCGCAGATGGATTCGGTGATCACGCTCGGCCCCGTGAAGAACGGCACTGTCACCCTGACGCGCGAGATTGATTTCGACAAGTTCACCGTCCTGATTTCAGAGGAACCATCGGGGCGCTACATCCTGCGGGGGCAGTCACCCAGCACACGGCTCTTTCCGCCGGATTTGCTCGAGTTTTCGATCGGTGGGATGGGCCTGTCCGACACCGCAGCGCACCATCACGGCACGGCATCAGCGTGGCCGATGGTCCCCATGCCACAAGGTCTCACGATGCTGCCGGCCGAGATGGCGCTGCGTCCTGAGGTCAGCCCCTATTTGCCATCCGACAGCACCGCGCCACGCGCGCGGCCTGGTTCGAAACTACGCCTCGAGGACGGTGACACGCTGCGGCTCGAGGCGGCCGTCGTGCGTCGCGCGTTCAAAGGGCAGAGCTACACGATGTACGCGTTCAACGGCCAGTATCCGGGCCCGCTGCTCGAGGCCGCACGCGGCGCCGAGATCGTTGTGTTGTTTACGAACAGTCTCGACGATTCCAGCACGGTGCATTGGCACGGGATCCGGCTCGACAATCCTTTCGACGGCGTACCCGGCTTGACGCAGCGTGCTGTCGCACCTGGCGAGACATTCATCTACCACCTGCGCTTTCCAGATGCCGGCATTTATTGGTATCACCCGCACGTCCGCGAGGACATTCAGCAGGAGCTCGGTCTTTATGGGAATCTGTTGATTCGCGGATTGACCGGCGCAGACGTAAACCGAGAGGAAATCCTGATTCTGGACGATCTCCTCGTTGGCGACTCGGGACCAATCCCCTTGGGCCGGGAAGCGCCAACCCACGCCTTAATGGGTCGCTTCGGGAATGTATTGCTCGTCAACGGCGAGCCGACGTACCAACTGGCCGTGCGACGCGGCGAGGTCGTGCGATTCTACTTGACCAACGCCTCGAACACGCGGACGTGGAACCTCTCATTCACCGGCGCACGCATGAAAGTCGTCGCGTCGGATGTGGGGCCGTTCGAGCGTGAAGCGTGGGTCGAGAGTGTGGTCATCGGTCCGGCGGAGCGGTATATCGTGGATGTCCGGTTCGCCAATTCGGGTGCGAGTGCGTTCGTCAATCGCGTGCAGGGCCTCGATCACCTGTACGGGCGCTTCTTCTCGGAGATCGATACGCTCGGCACCGTGGCGATCGCGACACTGCCGGTGAGCCGGGACTTGGGCGTTACCTTCTCGAGGCTGCGGAGCGATTCCACCACGATCCGTGAGGTCGCGCCGCTGCGCCGCTACCTCACCGCGGCGCCGGAGAAAGCCCTCGTCCTAACGCTGGAGACGGAAGACCTGCCCTTTGTAACTCAGCGTCTGATGCAGCTCGATTCGATCTACTTCGCGCCGGTCGAATGGAGCGGCACGATGCCGATGATGAATTGGGCCTCGACGGGGAAGCAGGTGCGCTGGATTCTGCGCGATCATGCCACAGGCCGGGAAAACACCGCCGTCGATTGGCGGCTCGAGCGCGGCTCACACGTCAAGATCCGTCTGGTGAACGAACGGCGCGCATTTCACGGTATGCAACATCCGATGCACCTGCACGGCCAACGCTTCGTCGTGCTCGCGGTGAACGGCGTGCCCAGTGAGAATCTTGTCTGGAAAGACACCGTGCTGGTGCCGGCGGGCTCGACGGTGGATATTCTGCTCGAAGCGTCCAACCCCGGTCACTGGATGCTGCACTGCCACATTGCCGAGCACCTCTCGGCGGGCATGATGACGCATTTCACTGTGAATTAAGCGGAGCTCTCATGTACACACTGACACTGCTCCTCGCGCTCGTCGCGCAGCGTCCCGATTCCTTCGCCGCCGGTGTGCGCGAGTACATCACCTTCGATACATCCGTGCTCGCCCTGACGCATGTCCTACTGATCGACGGGACGGGCGCCGCTCCGAAGCCTGATCAAACAGTCGTGATTCGCGCGGGCAAGATAGCCGCCGTGGGTCCCGCCGGCTCGGTGCAAGTCCCCGCCGGCGCTCGCACGGTGGATCTGAACGGCTCAACGCTGATTCCGGGACTGATCGGCATGCATGACCACCTGTTCTATACGGCGGCCGGCGGGCGGGCGGTGCAGATGTCGTATACGGGGCCGCGGCTCTACCTCGGCTCGGGCGTCACGACGATCCGCACGACGGGGAGCCGATCACCGTACGCCGAGATCAACCTGAAGGATGTCGTCAATCGCGGCTTCGTACCCGGGCCGCGTATCCATATCACCGCGCCCTACATCACCGGCGCAGAGGGCGGCGGTGCCATGGCCGTCGTGATCTCGCCGGAAGCCGCGCGGCGCTTCGTGGCGTACTGGGCGGCGGAGGGTGCGACGTGGATCAAAGCGTACACCGACATCCGACGCGCCGACCTGGCCGCGGCCATTCAGGAAGCGCACAAGCTCGGCATCAAGGTGACCGGCCATCTCTGCTCGGTCAGTTTTCAGGACGCGGTCTCCATCGGCATCGATAACCTCGAGCACGGAATGCTCACGGCGTCCGATCTGACGACCAGCAAGCAGGCGGACGTGTGCCCCGTCAATCTGATGGCGCAAATCAGCGCGGCCGATCCGAAAGGCAACGCGGCGCAGGCCACGGTACGCTCGCTCGTGCAGAACCGCGTCTCGATGACGTCCACGCTCGCTGTCTATGAGCCGTTCGTGGCGAATCGTCCGACCAAGGATGCGCGAGTGCTCGACGCGATGGACCCAGGGGTGCGGGAGAGCTACCTGAGGCTGCGTCAGCAAATCGATTCGAGCCGCGAGGGCTGGGTCAGCCAGGAAACGTTCAAGAATGCCATGGCATTCGAGCGGGCCTTCGTCGAGGCGGGTGGTCTCATGGCCGCCGGCGTCGATCCGACCGGCATTGGCGGCGCGTTAGCGGGGTTCGGCGACCAGCGCAACTATGAGCTGTTCATCGAAGCCGGCTTCACGCCGGCGCAGGCGGTGCAGATCATGACCTCGAACGGCGCGAAGATCCTCGGTGTGCAGCAAACGTTGGGGACCATCGAGACGGGCAAGCTCGCCGATCTGGTCGTCCTGCGCGGCAACCTGACCACCGACCCGTCGGTGATTCGCAGCCCGACAATTGTGTTTAAGGACGGGGTCGGCTACGATTCTGCCAAGTTGATCGCCTCAGTGCAGGGAAGGGTCGGCGTCAACTAGCGCAGCGCGTGGCAGGGTAGCTCAGCCTGGTGAGAGCACGGCACTCATAATGCCGGGGTCGTGGGTTCGAATCCCACCCCTGCTATATAAGACAAAGACTCGGAAGAAGGCGTCGAAGCAAAGGCGTCGAAGTGAAAGCGGTGAAGGAATGACGTCCCTCGCAATCCCCCCACCCATCACCACGCCGCCGTTGAGTTCGAAACAGGCTGGTCGTCATGGACAGCTTCATGGGGACGGCGAGGATCGCGCTGGTCGATCTGCGCTGACCTTTCGGAACCGGCCCTATCGCGCTTTCCTGACTGGCATCAGATTCTGAGCCTGTCATCCACCCCATAGGGGGGCCGTCATGACGTTCCGCGTACTGCTGCTCCTTGCCGGAGTGGCTGTCACCGGTGTGCTGCCGGCGACTGCTCAGAAACAAGGCTCGTTCGAAGTGGGTGCATTCGCGGGCTTCCTCAACGCTGACAACTCGCTCGCGGTAGGCAATGGGATCGGCTTCGGAGCACGCGCGGGAGTGAACGCGACGCCCTTCCTCGCTATTGAAGTCGACTACGCGTCATCCTCCCACAACGGGGCGAAGCACCAGCCGCTCCACGTGTGGGCTGTCTACCAGGTGCCCCCCACCAGCCGTGCCGAGGTCTTCTTTGGCATCGGGTACGTTCGCAACAAGTACACCGGGTCCTACGAAGCGGAGGACAGCGGCCTCGGTGGGATGGTCGGTATGCGACACCGCATCAACAACTCGGTGGCCGTGCGGCTGGATGGGCGCGCCGACTTCATGCCCAACGCCGCCAACAAGTCGTACATCACCAGCTACAACGGCAACTGGGGCGTTCTGCTCGGCGTGAGCGCATTATTGAATCGTTGAAAAACGCGTCAAACAAGAACCGTGGAATAGAAATCGTTGAATAATAACCGTCGCATGAGGCGTCGAGCGAGAACGTAGTCTTCTCGACGTCTCATGCGACGGTTCTTGTTCTACGGTTCTGATTCCACGGGTTTCTTGAACGCCCCTTTTCAACGCCTATTTAGGAATGTCCGAGTTGTAGATGTCCGTCGAGATCAGCCATTTCCCATCCGGCTGCCGCCGCCGAATCTCCAGAAATTTTCCGTGATCGTTCAGTGCCGGCCGGCCGGCTGCCGGCGGCATCGCGAACGAATATGTACCGCGGACGTACGCGAGGTCGCCCCGACCGTCGATATCGACGTTCGTGAGGGTGAAGTCGGTCATCGCGGGTCCGACTTGGAAGTTGGCGAGGATCGCCGGCCGGCCTTCCACGATCCCGGCGTTGGGCGGCATGAAGACCGCGTGCCGCGTGTACAGCCCTGCCAGGTCCGAGTCGCGGTTGGCGCGCATGTACACAACCAAGCTGTCGGTCACCGCGCGGATAGCCGCCTTGTCCGCGTCGCTGAGCGGGGGGGCGGTGGCCTGACAGGCGGCGAGCAGAACCAGCAGAGCGATGAGGGGGCGCATACTCAGCTCCTTTTCCAGACGATCGGCTTGATGTGACGCGACAGCTCGGCGGCGAAGCGCTGCGCGTCCTGCAGCTTCGCCTCGTACTCTGACCGCCATTCCGCCGGCATATTCGCTCGAAAATATGTCGCGGTGAGCAGCTCGCCGCGCGGCTCGAGGGTGGCGGCGCGGCCGCAGCCGACGGCCATAATATCGCCCAAAAACAGCGTCGAGCTGCCGGTATCCATGACGTTCGCCACGTCGCATTCGAAGTGCGCGAAGCATTCGTCCAGCACCGGCACGCCTAGCTTGCCGGTGTGATGCGGGATGCCAGTCAGCTTCTCCTGGTCCCGGCCGCTGAGAAAACCTAACCGCCGCACGATGTCGAACTGCTTGGTGTGCAAGAGATGCAGCCCGAATCGCCCCGTCTCGAAGATCATATCGTGACTGTAATTGAACTTGTGGATGTATACCGACAACCGCGGGGCTGTCGGGACGATGGATGCGCGCACGGCGGCATCGGAGATCATCCCGTTTTCCTTGCCGCCGCGTGCCGACGTAATGGCGACCACCGGCGACGTCAGATTGCGCAGTAGTTGGTAGGTAAGGTCGGGTTGGAGCATACTTCAAGATACATGTCGAGTGTACAGTCGCTTCCACAGCGCTTCCTTGCGCACGTCCGCCAGACCCGACTGTTTCGCGAGCCCGGAGAGGCCATCGTTGCAGTGTCGGGCGGCGTTGATTCCGTGGTCTTGTTAGATCTGTTGAGCGGCCAGGCATCCGAACTTGGACTGTCGATTGTTGTTGCACACGTGGATCACGGGATTCAGTCCGACAGTCTGAACGTCCGCCAGTCCGTCGCCGCTCTCGCTCAGAAGTACCAGCTGCCATTCGAGGTCACTGAGCTTCACCTGGGGCCGCAGGCCTCGGAGACCGACGCAAGGCGCGCGCGGTACGCATGGCTGCGAGAGGTCCAGCGCCGGCGCGGCGCGAAGTATCTCGTGACCGCGCACCACCAGGACGATCAGATCGAGACGGTGCTGCTTCGCACGCTGCGGGGCAGCGCGCCGGCCGGACTCGCGGGGATCGGACGACGCGCGCGCGGAGGCCTTGTGCGTCCGCTGTTACCGTTCACGCGCCGCGAGCTGGTTGACCACGCCACGGCTCGCGGACTGCCTGTGTACGACGACCCCGCCAACCGTGATCCCCGCCATCTCCGCTCCTGGGTGCGCGGGACATTATTGCCGCTGCTGAGCGAGCGGCTGGGATCGGCCCTCCGTGGGGATTTACTGGCGCTGGGCCGCCATGCGGCGAGTGATCGGGCCGCCTGGGATCGCGTTCTGGACTTAACTCCGGAAATCGGGCTCGTCGTGGAGGGCGAAAGCTTCGCCGTTGCCCGCAGGAGTATCGCCCGCTATGATAACGCATTGTCTGTTGCGCTCTTGCGTGCGGCGGCCCGCCGAGCTGGCCTCGTACTCGGCCCCACGCGCGCTCGTCGTCTCGTGGCGCTGGCGCGGGGGCAGTCGGGACGGCGCCTGCCGTTAGGCGATGGGTGGTCTGCCGAAGTGGCGTTCGACCAGCTTCGGGTGAGTCGGCAGCGTAAGGGGAAGAGCGAGAACGCGCCGGTTGCCGTGCAGCTACACGGGGAATCGGGGTCGGCGCGCTTCGGTGAGTTCGAGATCAGCTGGTCACCGGCGCCGGCGCCCGAGCGCATCGAGCGTACTGCGTGGACGACCTGGGTGGAAGGCACGGGATGGCAGGTTCGGCCACCCCAGCCCGGCGATGAAGTCGCCCCGATTGGCGGCGTCGGCCATCGCCCGTTGCGACGGTTGTTGATGGAAGCGCGGGTCCCCCGCGGCGAGCGGGCGCGTTATCCCGTAGTTACGAGGGGAAAGACCATTCTCTGGGTGCCGGGCATCTGTCGTAGTGCGGAAGGGCTGCCGGCCCCTGGAACTTACGCGGTGAGGCTGGATGTTACAGAGCTCAACGCAGCTCAGGCAGACCGGCGGACGTGAGCTGAAGCGCATCGTCTTTGATGAAGAGACGATCGCGCGACGCGTACGGGCACTCGGGCGGGAGATCACCGCGGCCTATCCCGACGGCGACCTGCTGGTGCTGGGGCTTCTGAAGGGCAGCTTCATCTTCTTGAGTGATTTGGTGCGGCGCATCGAGCGCCCCCTGCAGGTCGATTTTCTCGTAGCTTCGAGCTACGGCGAAGGGACGGTGTCGAGCGGGAACGTGCGGCTGGTGTATGACCCTGAAACCGAGCTGGAAGGCAAGCACATCCTGCTGGTCGAAGACATCATCGACACCGGCAAGACGCTGAATAAGCTGGTTGCGCTGCTTCGCGAGCGCGGGCCGCAAAGCCTGGAGATCTGTGCGCTGTTAGACAAACACGTGGCTGAACACCTGGAGCTGGAAGCAAAGTTCATCGGTCTCGATGCGCCGACGCTGTTCCTGGTCGGGTATGGCCTGGATCATGCGGAGAACTTCCGGCACCTTCCTTATATCGCGAGTCTGACGTAGATGGCCAATCGCCTCCCCCCGCCACCGCGGGAATTCAACTGGGCCCGGATGCTGCGGACGCTCTCGTTTTGGGCGCTCCTCATCGTCGGAACCATCGCGCTGGTGCAGCTTGCTTCGAGCCGCCGCCGCGAAGAAGCCGAAATCAACTACACGCAGTTCGTCGAAGAATTGAACGCGGGCAACGTCGCGGCGGTCGAGATCGCCGAGCGCCAGAAAGTCCGGGGCACGTTCCAGCGGCCGGTTGTCGTGAAGCGCCAGACGGTTGAGCGCTTTAACGTCCTCCTGCCGTTCGAGGCCGACAACAATTTCGTCGCGCAGCTTTCCGCCAAGGGCGTGGACGTGCGCGCACGCGAGTCGGGCCAGTCGTTCGGCGTCGTGTTGCTGACCTTCCTGCCGTACCTGCTGATCTTCGGCCTCGTGATCTTCATGCTGCGCCAGATGCAGCAGGGGGGCAATCGCGCCTTTGCCTTCGGCAAATCCAAGGCGAAGCTCCTCGCGGGCGACACACCGAAGGTCACGTTCGCCGACGTCGCAGGGTGTGACGAGGCGAAGCAGGAGCTCGAAGAGATCATCGACTTCCTGAAGGACCCGCAGAAGTTCCAGCGGCTCGGCGGCCGCCTGCCAAAGGGCGCGCTGCTGGTCGGCCCTCCGGGAACCGGTAAGACGCTGCTTGCGAAAGCGGTCGCCGGGGAGGCGGGCCGGCCGTTCTTCTCGATGTCGGGCTCCGACTTCGTCGAGATGTTCGTCGGCGTCGGCGCGTCGCGCGTGCGCGACCTGTTCGAGCAGGGCAAGGCTCACGCCCCCTGCATCATCTTCATCGACGAAATCGATGCCGTCGGCCGTCACCGCGGCGCCGGCCTCGGCGGGGGGCACGACGAGCGCGAGCAGACCCTGAATCAGCTGCTCGTCGAGATGGACGGCTTCGAGTCGAACGACGGCGTCATTCTGCTCGCCGCCACGAACCGGCCCGACATTCTCGATCCGGCGTTGCTGCGTCCCGGCCGGTTCGACCGCCAGATCGTGGTCGACATGCCGGACCTCAAGGGCCGCGAGCAAATCCTGCGCGTGCACGTGCGCAAGATTCCGCTTGCGCCTGGCGTCCAGCTCGAGCGCATCGCGCGCGGCACGCCCGGCCTCGCCGGCGCCGAGCTCGCGAACATCGTGAACGAAGCGGCGCTGCTCGCCGCGCGCCGCAACAAGGCGCAGGTGGACGGGCAGGACTTCGAAGACGCCAAGGACAAAGTGATGCTCGGCCTCGAGCGGAAGAGCCGCGTGTTCTCCGACGAGGAGCGGCGCCTGGTGGCCTATCACGAAGCGGGGCACGCGCTCGTGGGGCTCACGGTGCCTGACGCCGATCCGCTGCACAAGGTGACGATCATTCCGCGCGGGCGCGCGCTCGGCCTCACGGCGTATCTGCCCGAGGAGGAGCTGCACAAGTACACGAAGCGCTCGATCGAATCGCGGCTCACGATGGCGTACGGCGGCCGCGTGGCCGAAGAGCTGGTGTTCGGCCCGGAAAAGGTGACGACCGGCGCCGCGCAGGACATTCAGCAGGCGACGAACATCGCCCGCCGCATGGTGACCCAGTTCGGGATGAGCGACAAGATCGGTCCCATCGCCGTCGGCGACCGCGAGCAGGAGATCTTCCTGGGTCGCGAGGTGGTGCAGCGCCGCGAGATCTCGGACCGCACCGCCCAGATCGTGGACGAAGAAGTGAGGAACATCCTGACCCGTGCCTACAGCGATGCGACGCGCATTCTCACCGAGCGGCGCCCCGCGCTGGATCGTCTTGCGGCCGCGCTGCTCGAGCGGGAAACGCTGGAGCGCGAGATGGTGGAGCTCGTGATCGCCGGCCAGCCGTTGCCGCCGTATGTGCCGCCGGTGGCGCCGACCCTGCGCGGGGACAGCGAAACGGACAAGGAGAAGTCACAGGCGCCGAGGACCTCCGGCGGTGTGCTCCGCAATCCGCCGCCTGAGCCCGCCGGGGCGTGAGCGTCACGCCGACCACAGACCTTTCGAAGCTTCGAATCAATCGCGACGACCCACCGCCCGCGGTCAAACGGGCGCTGGGTCGTGTGCTTTGGATCGTCGCCGCAGCCGTCCTGGTATTCGTGGTCGTGATGCTCGTCGCGCGGCGGGGCGGCGCCGTGCCGGTGCAGGTGGTGACGGTCTCGACAACGACCGGCGGTACAGGGGCGGTAGGGGGCGGTAGCGGATCTGTCGCGGTCGTCGCCAATGGCTACGTCGTGGCGCGCACGAAGGCGGCCGTTTCGGCCAAGATTCCCGGACGGCTGGCGACGCTCAACGTCAGCGAAGGCTCGCAGGTTCAGAAAGGCGACATCATCGCGCGTCTGGATAACGCCGACTACGCCGCCGCGGTGGGACAGGCGGAGGCGCAAGTCGCAAGCGCGAGGGCGACGCTGATCGAGACGCAGTCCGATCGCGATCAACTGCAGCGTGAACTCGTGCGGGTGCGCGACATTCGCGCCCAAAACCCCACGCTCGTGTCGCAGCAGGAAGTCGAGAATGCGGAGAGCAAGGCGCGGCAAGGCGACGCGCGAGTCGACGCGCAGCAGGCCCGCATCGATGCGGCCGGCGCCGGCCTCCGCGTCGCGCAGGCCAATCTCGAGAACACGTACATCCGCGCGCCGTTTACGGGCACCGTGTTGCGCAAGGAGGCCGAAGTCGGCGAGGTCGTAGCGCCGTCGGTGGGCGGCGGTCTGACGCGCGGCGCCGTCGTGACGATGGCCGATCTCGCGACCCTCGAGGTCGAGGTGGACGTCAACGAGGCCTACATCGCGCGGATTTCGAACGACCAGCAAGCGCGCATCACGCTCGACGCGTATCCCGATACCTCGTTTCGCGGCGCCGTGCGCCAGGTTGTGCCGACAGCCGACCGGCAACGTGCGACCGTACAGGTGAAGGTTTCCATCGTCGATCGCGATCCGCGGATTCTCACCGAGATGGGCGCCAAAGTGGAATTCCTGCAGGCGCCCCGGCCGCAACCGGCCGGCGCACCACAGGCGGCCGAGCGACCCCGGATTATCGTGCCCGCGGAAGCGGTGCGCTCCGAGAATGGCCGCAACGTCGTCTGGATGGTGCGCGAAGGGCGGTTACAAAGTCGTGACGTTGACGCGGGTCCGGTCAGCGGTAATTTCCGCGAGATTCGGTCCGGACTGTCGGGTGGCGAGCAGCTGCTGGTGGGCGGCGTTGAAACTCCCAGAGAAGGCCAGCGCGTAAAGCTCACACCGTAGTCCCACGCACGACGCACCACGCACCACGCACGTTATCCCAGGACTCTCATGGCCTTAGTCGAAATCCGCGACGTCCACAAATCATTCCAGCGCGAAGAACAGCGCATCGATGTCTTCACCGGGCTGACGCTCGATATCGAGGCCGGCAGCTTCACCGCGTTGATGGGCCCGTCGGGCTCCGGCAAGTCGACGCTCCTCAACCTCATTGCTGGCCTCGACAAACCGACGCGCGGCACCGTGCGCGTGAACGGCGCCCAGGTCAGTGCGATGACGCCCGGACAACTGGCAGCCTGGCGGGCGCGTAACATCGGGTTCGTGTTCCAGTCCTTCAACCTCTTACCGGTGCTCACGGCGTATCAAAACATCGAGTTGCCGCTCCTGCTTACCAACCTCTCGGGTAAGGATCGCGACGAGCGTGTGAAGATCGCGCTCGACGTGGTCGGTCTTGCCGACCGCGCCGAACACTACCCACGCCAGCTCTCGGGCGGCCAGGAGCAACGGACCGCGATCGCGCGCGCCATCGTCGCCGATCCGACGGTGATGCTGCTCGACGAACCGACGGGGCAGCTCGACGCCAAGAGCTCACAGGAAGTGCTGGCGCTGCTGCAGCGGCTCAACAACGAGTTCAACAAGACGATCATCATCGTCACCCACGATGCGCATGCGGCGGAGCGCGCCAAAACGACGCTGCACCTCGAGAAGGGCGATTTGATCGAGAAGCCACGCGCGCCCGCCGCCGCGGCGGCGCGGTGAAGTATCTCAGGCTGGTTCTGGCCAACCTCGGCCGCCACAAGCTGCGGACGATTCTCACGATCCTGAGCGTCGCGCTGGCGTTGTTTCTGTTCGCCTCGCTCCGCAGCGTGACGACGACCCTCGCCGCGACGGCGCAGTTCGGAGGCGCGCGCCGGCTGGTCACCCTCAATGCGACCGGCCTCGTGTTTCCGCTGCCACTCGCGTACGCGAACCGGATCAGGACGCTCAAAGGCGTGACGGGCCTGAGCTGGGCGAATTGGTTCGGCGGGAGATACGGCGATGGCAAAGCCTTCTTTGCGAATTTCGCGGTAGATCCCGAGTCGTACCTCTCGATCTATCCCGAGATCATCCTCCCGGCCGATCAGAAGCAGGCGTTCATCCAGGACCGGACCGGGGCGATCATCGGCCAGCGGCTCATCGGCCGGTATGGCTGGAAGCTGGGGCAGAACGTGACGCTGCAGGGAACGATCTTCCCGGGCGACTGGACGTTCACGATCCGGGGCGTGTACACCCCCACCGATCCGGCCATCGGGGACGACGTGCTGATTTTTCATCACGCGTACTTCGATGAGCGCATCGGCCGCGCCGGCATCGCGGGGTGGTACATCGTGGAAATCGATGATGCGGCGAACGCGGCGTTGATCGCCAAGTCGATCGACGACGTGTTCCGCAACTCCAGCTCGCCCACCAAGACGGGGACCGAGCGCGAATTCCAGGCGAGTTTCGCGACGATGTGGGGCAACGTCAGCTTTCTGATGAGCACGATCGGCCTCGCGGTCGTGTTCGCGATTCTGCTCGTCACGGCCAATGCGATGATGATGAGCGCTCGCGAGCGGACCGGTGAGATTGCGGTGCTGAAGACGGTCGGCTTTTCAGATCGCCTGTTGTTCGGGCTGGTCATGGTGGAGGCGGGAGCCATGGCGCTGACCGGTGCGGCACTCGGGCTTGGTGCGGCGTATCTGTTTTATCCGGCGATCAACTTCAACGGCGCCGGCTTCCTCCCGGGATTCAAGGTCGCGACGAGCACGCTGATCGTCGGCGCCCTGGTCGCGCTCGGCCTGATGCTGGTGAGCGGCATCGTCCCGGCACTGCGGGCCGCGCGGCTACCGGTCGTCCAGGCGCTGCGGCACGTCGAATGATCCCGATCGTTTACAACGTGCGCAGCGTCGTCCGTCGTCCGGTCTCGACCGCGCTCACTGCTCTTGGGGTCGGCATGGTCGTGGCCGTGTTTATCGGCATGCTGGCGCTCGCGAACGGCTTCCGCGCCGCCCTCCGGAAGACCGGTTCGGATGCCAACGCCCTCGTGCTTCGCAAAGGGGCCGATTCTGAGCTCTCGAGCGGACTCGGACGTGACGTGGCGAGTATCGTGGGCGCGGATCCGCACGTCGCGACCGGCACGGACGGTCGGCCCCTCGTGTCGCCCGAGGTGTACGTTCTGATCCCGCTCACGAAATCGTTCGACACAACGCAGATCGCGAACGTGGTCGTGCGCGGCATCAGCGATCAGGCGTGGCAGGTCCGGTCCAATGTCAGAATCACGGCGGGGCAGCGACCGACATCGGGACGGGCGGAAATCTGCGTGGGCGATCGCCTGACGCAGCGCTTTCCCCACACCAAGGTCGGACAGACGCTACGGTTCGCCGGGAGGGACTGGGCGGTCACCTGCAACTTCACGGCCGCCGGCTCGGCGTTCGAATCGGAGATCTGGGGCGAGAACGAGCAGTTCATGCCGGTGTTCCGGGGGGAGGTCTTTCAGTCGATTTCGTTCCGGCTCAAGGACCCCGCCGCCTTTGAGGAGGCGCAGCGCGCGCTCCAGGCCGACAAGCGCATGACCGTCGACGTGCATCGCGAGTCCACGTTCTACGCGCAGCAATCGCAGCTGCTCAGCAACATCCTGAACATTCTCGCAATCGTCATCACCAGCATCATGGCTGTCGGCGCGGTATTCGGCGCGATCAATACGATGTACGCGGCGATCTCCTCGCGCGCGCCGGAGATCGGCGTGCTGATGACGCTCGGATTCAAGCCCTGGACCGTGCTCGTGAGCTTCCTCGCCGAGTCCGCCTTCATCGCGCTCATCGGCGGCCTGCTCGGCTGCTTGTTCGCCCTGCCGTTGAACGGGATCGTCACCAGCACCACGAACTGGTCGAGCTTCAGCGAAATCGCCTTCAGTTTCCGTGTGACACCTATGCTGTTGTCGTTGGGCGTGGCGTTCGCCCTCGTAATGGGTGTCGTGGGCGGTTTCTTCCCCGCGCTTCGAGCCGCGAGGCTGCAGGTCGTTCAGGCGCTCCGGTAGCCCTGTTCCTGTCCCCAACTCCCAGCTCCCAGCTCCTAGCTCCTGGCTCCATGAAGATCACCGCGCTCGCCGCGCACACACCGGAAGCGGTGCGCGCGGCGCTCGCGGGACGCGGCTGGGAGACGCAACCCGCCTGGTTTGCCGCCACCGGCATCCAGCCGCTTGTCATCCTCATCGAAGCAATCACCGAAGACGAGCGCGAAGCCCTCGTGCACTGGGGCACGAAGTCCGGCGCCGACGTGCTGACTGGGGGCTCGGAGTCAGGAGCCGGGAGCTGGGCCCTCGTGGCGGGTTCCGCCAGCCGCATTGCGCCACTCGCCCGTTACGATCGCACCCCGGTCGAATTGGCGCGTCTCGCCCCGGAGCTCGGCAAGGTACTCGCGGCGCGTGCGGAGCCGCCGCGCGCGTGGGCGATCAAGGGCGCCGAGTTGTCACTCGAAAACCCCGTGATCATTGGCATCATCAATGTCACGCCCGATTCATTTTCCGATGGTGGTCATCTGGGCTCTGTGGAAGCCGCGATCGAACACGGCGCGGGGCTCAAGGCGGCCGGCGCACGTGTTTTAGATGTGGGCGGCGAGTCCACTCGGCCCGGGGCTGCACCTCTCCCTGTCCATGAAGAAATCAGCCGCGTTGTCCCGGTGATCGCAGGGCTTGTGAAGCGAGGCCACGGCCCGATCTCGGTCGACACACGGAAAGCTGAGGTGGCGCGGGCTGCTCTCGACGCCGGAGCCGTAGTCGTGAACGACGTGTCGGCGCTGCAGTTCGACCGTGAGCTCGCCCAAGTCGTGCAGGAAACGGAGGCGGGCATCATCCTGATGCACATGCGCGGCACCCCGGCGACGATGGACGACCTGGCCAAGTATGACCATGTGGCGGCTGAGGTCGCCGGCGAGCTCGGCGACATGGCCGCCAAGGCCGAGCGCGCGGGTATCGCGCGCGAGCGGATCGTGCTGGACCCAGGTTTTGGTTTCGCCAAAACCGCCACCCAGAACCTTCGGCTGCTCGACGAACTGGCAACGATCGTGGCCGTTGGCTATCCTGTAGCGGTCGGCCCGTCGCGGAAGCGCTTTCTGGGGGCGGCGACCGGTCGGCCCGTGGAAGATCGCGATCGCGCCACGGCTGTTGCCTGCGCCTTTGCCTGGGAGCGAGGCGCCCGGTTGTTCCGGGTCCACGACGTCGCTCTGACAGTCGAAGCCCTTTCACTAGCGAGCGCTACGACCAAGCCAACGTGAACGTTGACGCCTTCAGGTTTCTCTCCCCGCGGCTCTGGCCGGATCTCTTCGAGATCCTGATCGTCGCGTTCGTCATCTATCGGTTTCTGCTGTTTCTCGTCGGGACGCGGGCCCTGCAGATCGTGATCGGCCTCGTGATTCTCTCGCTCACGTACTTCGTGGCCGTCTTCGCGAAGTTCACGATGATCAGCACGTTGCTGGGCGTGATCTTCACGTACGGCGCCTTTGCCGCCGTCGTCGTCTTTCAGCCTGAGCTTCGCAACGCCCTGGCGCGGCTCGGCCAGTCGCGCTTCATGCGGGCGTTTTCGCGGGGCGACCGGCAATCGGTCGCGGAGGAAATCGCGGAGGCGTTGGACCGGCTGTCGCGCGCCGGGACGGGCGCGATCATCGCGGTCGAGGGCGACATCGGCCTCGAGGAATTCATCACCACCGGCGTGCCGATGGAAGCGAAGGTCTCGGCCGATCTGTTGACCACGATCTTCACGCCATACTCTCCGCTCCACGATGGCGCGATCCTGATTCGGGGCGATCAGATCATCGGCGCGGGCTGCGTGCTGCCCCTGACGCAATTCAAGGTGGCCGACAAGTCGCTCGGCACGCGCCATCGGGCGGCGCTGGGTTTGTCGGAGGAAACGGATGCGACGGTCCTCGTCGTGTCGGAAGAGACCTCGACCATCTCCGTCGCGAGCCACGGCCTGCTGTACCGCCATCTCACCCCGCCACAGGTGCGCGATCTGCTCTCCGGTGCCGTCTCTCATCTCGAGGGCGGCGAGCGTGTAACTCAGCCTGCAACCTGATCTGGCGCAGCGCCCTCCGTACCGGGAGGCCGCGGTTGTCGCACTCCTGGTCCTCATCGGTTATGTGATCACCCTCGCTCCCACCGTCACACTGTGGGATGCGGGCGAGTTCATCACCGCCGCCAAGGTGCTCGGCGTGCCTCATCAGCCGGGGACACCGCTATTCGTGATGCTGGGTCACGTCTGGGGCGACGTCGTGGCCATCGGTGAATACGCCTGGCGGCTGAACCTGATGAGCGCCTGCTTCTCGGCAGCGGGCGCGGGCTGCCTGTTTCTCGTCGCGGAACGAGTGCTCGCCGCGGAAACACGGATGATCCGCATTGGCGGCGCGGCCGCCGCCGCGACTCTGTCGGCGTTCGTATTCACCGCCTGGCAGAACAGCAACGAGACCGAGGTCTATACCATCGCGACGTTCAGTTTCGCCGCGATCTCCTGGCTCGCCGTGCGGTGGCGGGACGTGCGCGGCAGTCCGCACGCTCCACATCTGCTGCTCCTCATCATCTACCTCGGCGCACTGTCGATCGGCAATCACCTGCTCGCGCTGCTGGCGGGTCCCGCCGTGGTGCTGTTCATCTTCTACACACTGCGAACCGCACCATCACCCGATCCGCGGGAGCGGCGCTGCGAGTGGGCCGAGTGGGCATTGCTGGGCACGTTGTGGATCGCGCTCATCGCCGTCGGCCTGGGCAGCACGGGACTGATCATCGTTGGTGGAGTGCTGCTGCTTGGGGCGGTGGTAGCCTGCGTGATGGCGGGCTCGCGTGCGTTCCCCATTTTCGCGATTGCGATTGCCGCGGTCGGCATTTCGACGTACGCCTTCCTTTATATCCGCTCCGGCCTCCAACCGGTGCTCGACGAATCCGATCCCGAAACGTGGACGAACCTGCTGTCGATGATCCGGCGGGAACAGTTCGGCAGACGGGGAATCTTCGACAACCCGATGTTCTTCCCCGGGAAAGACAATCCGGGCCGCAGTATCATGCTTTTCTGGCAGCAGCTGATCAACTACTTCGTGTACTGCGGGTGGCAATGGGGCCGATCACTTCCGAACATCGCAATGGCCGCGGTGTCGCTGGTGTACGCGGCGCTCGGCTACTTCGGATTCGATCTGGCGCGTCGCCGCGACCGCGGTCTCACCTATTTCCTCGTCGCATCGTGGCTCATCACGGGTCTCGGTCTCGTCGTGTACATGAACTTCAAGCCCGGGTTCTCCCTGTTCTGGGATGTCTACCCATCGATGAGCCAGCACGAAGTCCGGGAGCGCGACTACTTCTTTGTCGTGAGCTTCCAAATCTGGGGCGTGTTCGCGGGGCTCGGTCTCGTGGACGTTGCGCGGCGCGCGGTCGCGTCGCGGTGGATGGTGGCAGGTGCGGCGCTGATCGCGCTGCTGCCGTTCGGACTCAATTTCGCTGCCGCCACGCGGCGCGGGCCGGACGCGTATGTGGCGCGGGACTTCGCGTATAACCTGCTGCAATCGGTCGAGCCGTACGGCGCGCTGTTCGGTTTCGGTGACAATGATACGTTCCCCGTTTGGTATCTGCAGGAGGTGGAGGAAATCCGGCAGGACGTCACAATGGTGAACCTGTCGCTGGCCAATCTCGACTGGTACGTGAAGCAGCTCGCCGCTCGACCGGTGCGACCCTTCGACACCGCGGGCGCGCCGGCCATCTACCGCACGCTCCAACTTCCCGCGCCGCCAGCCGGCACGCAGTTGGCGCTCACACCCGAACAGATCGCCGGCATGCAACCCGGCCGCCTAAGCGACGACCTCGACTTTCGCGCCGCCGGGTTCTCATTGCGCGTTCCGCGGGGTACGTACCTACGCATTGCCGACCAGGTGATCCTGTACACGCTCGGGTCATATCTCCCCGCGCGATCGGTCACGTTCGGACAGACGTCGGGGCGCGGGGCGTGGCTCGGTCTCGACTCGCAGCTGGTGTTCCAGGGTCTCGTCTTCAAGGTCGTGCCGCGCGCCGACACGGTGACTCGCTGGCCTGAGGGTATCCAGCGTACCAAGGTCGACACGGCACGAACCCGACTACTGGCGGACTCGGTGTTTCGATACGGAAGCCTGTTCTCGGTCGACACCCTGAAGCTGGAGCCGGCGGCGCAGCTGGTCGCCCGATCGTTCTCCGTGCCGTTTCTCGAGTTGGGGAATGGCGCACGCCTGCGGGGCGATACCACGCTCGCTCGCGCGTACCTGCGGCGGGCCTATCACCTGAATCCGAGCCAGGCACTCGCCGAGCTTCTGCGAGGCCCTTAGGCTGCCAGCGCACAGGCTCTATATTCAACGGCTATGAGTTTCGAGGCCCTCCCGGAGCGTTTGGCCCAGGTGAGGGCCGAAGTTGCGCGGCTCGCCTCACATCCAGTGACGATCGTCGCAGTGACGAAAGGTTTCGGCAGCGAGGCGATTCGTGCGGCTGTCGCTGCTGGTGTGGGGGACATCGGAGAGAATCGCGTTCAGGAGGCGCTGGAAAAGCAGCAGGAGTTAGGAGCTCGGAGTCAGGAGCTGGGGATTCGTTGGCATCTGATCGGGCATCTTCAGCGCAACAAGGCGAAGCATGTGCCCGGTCGCTTCGAGCTCGTGCACTCGGTCGATTCGCTGGCACTCGCCACCGAGCTCGACAGGCGCGCTTCTGGATTGCGCGTGCTGCTGCAGGTGAACGTGGCCGGCGAGGAGCAGAAGAGCGGGTGCGCGCCGCTGGAGGCGACAGCCCTCGCGCGACACATCGCCGCACTGAGGAATCTGCGGCTCGAGGGATTGATGACGGTGGCTCCATTCACTGATGATGTGGACGTGCAGCGCCGGGTGTTTCGTGGCCTGCGCGTGCTGCGTGATACGATCAAGGAGGAGAACGGAGTATGGCTGCCGACCCTCTCGATGGGGATGTCCGGCGATTACGCTACGGCGCTCGCGGAGGGAGCGACGGTGATTCGCCTGGGTACCGCACTATTCGGCCCGAGGATAGTGAAGGAGACAGGCCCGTGACCGACAACGCCTTCACGCTCACGCCGCTCGACATTCGCAAACAGGAGTTTCGCAAGAGCCTGCGCGGTTACGAGACCGAGGGCGTCGAAGACTTCCGCGTGCGCGTGGCGGACGCGCTGGAGCGCGCGATCCGCGACCGTCAGGTGCTGGAGGAGCGCGTGGCGGCGGTGACGGAGCAGCTGCGGGTTTTCCGGGAGCGCGAAAGGGCCATGAATGAAGCCCTCGTCGCGGCGCAGCAGCTGCGGCAGGACACCCGCGCGGCCGCGGAGCGTGAGGGGCAGGTGATCGTGCGCGAAGCGGAAGCCGCAGCTAAACGGCTGCTCGACGAAGCGCACAATGCCGAAACCGCGGTCAAGGTGCGCTTGGCGGAGACCGAGCGCCAGTTCCAGCAGTACGTCGGCGGATTTCGCGCCCTGCTCGAGCGGCAACTCGCCGAGCTCCGCGCCCTCGACGGCAAGCACGACTGATGGTCGTGGCTGACGCCGTTCGCGCGATCAAGGCGCGAACGTCGGTTTCTCCGGACATCGCCGTCATTCTGGGCACCGGCCTCGGCGCGCTCGCCGACGAGCTCAAGGCCGAGACCACTCTTTCGTATCCGGACATTCCCGGCTTCCCGACTCCGACCGTCGAGACGCATGCCGGCCGGCTGCTGTTTGGCAAACTGGGCAACCGGCGCGTGGCCATCATGCAGGGACGGTTCCACCGTTACGAGGGCTACACCCTCCAGCAGGTCGCATTCCCCGTGCGCGTGCTGAAGGCGCTCGGCGCGAAAACACTGATCGTGTCCAATGTGTCGGGCGGCATGCATCCCCTCTGGTCCACGGGCGATTTGGTGCTCATCGTCGATCATATCAACCTGCTCGGCGACAATCCGCTCGTCGGGCCGAACGTCGACGCCGAAGGCCCGCGGTTTCCCGACATGTCGGCGGCGTACGACCGGGAGCTGCGCCGCCTGGCCCGCGCTGTCGCGCTCGAAAACAAGATCGTGCTGCGCGAAGGCGTCTACGTCGCGGTGCCTGGCCCCAATCTCGAGACCGCGGCCGAGTACCGGATGCTGCGGGCGCTGGGAGCGGACATCGTCGGCATGAGTACCGTCCCGGAAGTCATCACGGCCGTGCACCAGGGTATGCGCGTACTGGGTCTTTCGATCATCACCGACAACTGCCTGCCGGACGCGCTGGAGCCGACGTCGGTCGAGCGGATCATCGCGGTCGCCCGCGCCGCCGAGCCGCGCCTCGCGACGGTTGTGCGGGGCGTGGTGGAGCGCCTGAACTGATGCCGTACCCGTTATCCGACGCCTCAGAGTCGATCGATGCGCTGGAACGGCAGTTGCTCGGCGCGTGGAAGCATGAGCGATTGTTCACCCGCGTCATGGACGCGACGCGCTACGGCCCGCCTTTCATCTTCTTTGAAGGGCCGCCCACGGCCAACGGCCGGCCGGGGATCCATCACGTGTTTTCGCGGACGCTGAAAGACCTGGTCTGCCGCTACCACACGATGCTGGGTCAGGCGGTCACACGCATCGCGGGATGGGACACGCATGGCCTGCCGGTCGAGATCGAGGTCGAAAAGGCGTTGAACATCAGCGGCAAGCGCGAGATCGAGGCGTACGGCGTCGAGCGCTTCAACAAGCTGTGCCGCGAGAGCGTCTTCAAATACAAAGGCGATTGGGAAGCGCTGTCGGACCGAATCGGTTATTGGCTCGACTACGAGCGCCCCTACATCACCTACAGCAACGACTACATCGAGACGGTGTGGTGGCTGCTGAAGCGGCTGCACGAAAAAGCGTTGCTGTACCGCGGCCACAAGGTGCTGCCGTATTGCCCCCGGTGCGGTACCGCGCTGTCGTCCCACGAAGTGGCGCAGGGCTACGAGACGGTGCAGACCAATTCCGTCTACGTCACCTTCCCGCTCCAGACCCGCAAAGGCGACAACCCGCGCAACCTGATCGTCTGGACAACTACGCCGTGGACGCTGCTGTCCAACGTGGCCGTCGCGGTGGATCCCGAGCTAGAGTACGGCGAATATGCGGTTCCCGAGGGCGGCAAGATCGCGAGCTATATCGTCGCCGTCGCGCGCGCGGCCGACGTTCACGTCCATGGCCAGCCGCTCGTGCAGGGCGAGTTGGTCAAGACTTTCCGGGGCCGGGATCTCCTGGGCAAGAAGTATGTGCCGCCATTCGACGTCGTGCCCTTTCCCAAAGACGGGCAGCGCTTCGTGATCGTCTCCGGTGCGTTCGTCACCGCGGAAGAGGGCACGGGGCTCGTGCACATGGCGCCTGCGTTCGGCGCCGATGACTTCGCGACCGGACAGCAAAACGGGCTCGCATTCGTGAACCCGGTCGCGCCCGACGGTACGTTCCGCGGCACGGCGTGGCCGGAAGTCGAGACCAAGCTCGTCACCGATAAGGACACCAACCGCCTGATCATCGAGCGGCTGAAACAGGAGGGTCGCTGGCTCGAGACCAGACCCTACTCCCACAGTTATCCGCACTGTTGGCGCTGTGACTCACCGCTGATTTACTACGCGCGCACCTCGTGGTTCGTGCGCACCACAGCGGTAAAGCCCCGACTGCTCGAGGTGAACGGCGAAATCGACTGGCATCCGCCGGAGGTCGGCACCGGCCGCTTTGGCGAGTGGCTGGAGAACAATGTCGATTGGGCGCTGTCGCGCGACCGCTACTGGGGAACGCCGCTCAACGTGTGGGAGTGCGAGGCCGATCGAGAGCATCGCGAAGTGATCGGGTCATACGAGGAGCTGGCGCAGCGCTGGGGAAAAAAGCTGGCCGCGGATTTCGACCCTCACAAACCCTACATCGACACGTATACCTGGACCTGTCGCGAGTGCCCGGGTACGATGCGGCGCGTGCCGGAGGTGATCGACGCTTGGTTCGATTCAGGGTCGATGCCGTACGCGCAGTGGCACCATCCGTTCGAGCATCAGGCCGATTTCAATGCGCACTTTCCGGCCGACTTCATTTGCGAGGGAGTCGACCAGACGCGCGGCTGGTTCTATTCGCTGCTCGCGATCGGCGTGACCGCCTTCGACTCGATCGTCTACAAGCATGTGATTGTGAACGAGCACGTGCTCGACGTGCACGGCCTGAAGATGTCGAAGAGCCGGGGCAACGTCATCGATCCCTGGAAAGTGATGGAGGCGCACGGCGCCGACGCGGTGCGGCTCTACCTGCTCGGTCAGAGTCAGGTCTGGCTGCCGAAGCGTTTCGACGAGCGACAGATTCCCGAAATTGCCGGGGGGTTCCTCAACACGCTGCGCGCGACGTACGAGTTCTTCCGCCGCTATGCGCAGGACTGGCGGGCGCCTGCCGAAGAGGATGCGAAACCGTCGGCCGAGCGGCCCGCGGCCGATCGTTGGCTGCTGGCCCGGCTCGACGAAGTTGTGGCATTCGTTCGGCAGGCCTGGGCGGCGTACGACGTCACCGCGGGCGTGCGCGCGATCATGGACTTCGTGGGGGAGGATCTGTCGCGCTGGTACATTCGCCGCAACCGCCCCCGTTTCTGGGCTCCCGATCGCGCCACCGATCCCGTCGCTCTGGAGACATTGCACGAGACGCTGGTCGCCTCGGTGCGCCTGCTGGCGCCGGCGGCTCCGTTCATGTCCGACTGGGTGCATCGGGCGCTGACCGGGACGTCGGTCCATCTGGCGCCTTTCCCGGTTGACCGCGGGCACCGCGAAACGGAGCTACTGGCGGCCATGGGCACCGTGCGGCGGCTGGCGTCCCTGGCCCGCGCGGCACGGGAATCGCGTAACCTGCGGGTGCGGCAGCCGCTGGCCCGCATGCAAGTGGCGGTGCCGGCGACCGCCCAGGGCCCGGCCTTGTCAGACCTGTTAGATATCTTGGCTGCCGAGGTCAACGTAAAAGCGGTACAGGTGGTCGCGTCCGATCACGATCTGGTGCGGCTCCGTGGCAAGGCGAATTTTCGTGCGCTCGGCAAGCGGTACGGGAAGGAGACGCCGCGTGTTGCGGCCGCGGTCGAGCAGTTGGACGCAGGCGAGCTGCAGACGCTGGAGCACGGCGGAACAATCCGGCTCGGCGAGTGGGAGTTGCTGCCGGAGTACGTCACGGTCACGCGCGAAGTCGCGAGCGAGTGGCTGGTGCAGACCGACGGACCATACGTCGTCGCGCTCGACCCCGAACTCAACGACGATCTGGTGCAGGAAGGACTGGCGCGTGAGGTGGTCAATCGCGTGCAGCGCCTCCGCAAGGAGGCGGGATACGAATACACGACGCGCATCGAGTTGAGTGTTTCCGGCGCTGAAGATATCGTCGCCGCGACCCGCGCGTTTCAGGGCTACGTCGAAGGTGAAACGCTGGCGCGCCGTATGGTATTCGATGCGGCGCTCGATGAACCCGATCTGCAGCGGGACGTCGACATCGAAGGACGTCAGACCACGATTGCGCTTCGGCGTCATGACGGACGAAAGGGCGGAACCCGATAATGCCGACAAAGTCGACCAAAACAGCCGCAAAGACCAAGGGCCTGAACAAGAAGCAGCTGAGCCATCTGGAAAAGCGGCTGCTGGAAGAGCGGGCCCGGGTGATCAAAGAGCTGGGCCACTACGGCGAGTCCTTCAACTCGAGCCTCCAGGCGTCCGACGGCGACCTCTCGAGCTACTCCTTCCACATGGCGGATCAGGGCACCGACGCCATGGAGCGCGAGAAGGCATTCCTCTTCGCGTCGCAGGAGGGGCGCTACCTGTGGCATGTCAATGAAGCGCTGCGGCGGCTGTACAGCTCGCCCGATCGCTTCGGCCGGTGCGAGCAATGCGGCGAGGAGATCGGGTTCGACCGCCTCGATGCGCTTCCACACGCCCGTCTGTGCATCAAGTGCAAGGCGAAAGAGGAAGATGGAAAGCGCCGCTGAGCGCCGGCTCTTCTGGGGCACGGCGATCACGGTTGTCGTCGCTGATATGATCACCAAACTGATCGCCGAGTCACTGCTCGCGCGGCGCCTGCCGCTGGCAGTGATCGGCGATATCGTGCAGCTCCGCCTGGTCTACAACGAGGGCGCCGCGTTCGGGCTCCACGTGGGCGAAAACTCGCGCTGGATCTTTCTCGGCCTGGCCATCGTGGCCCTCTTCGTGCTGGGCTCGCTGGTGCGCGGGACGCGCCCCGGCGATCGCTTTCGCCTCGCCGCGCTCGCGCTTGTGTGCGGCGGCGCGGTCGGCAACTTGATCGACCGCATTCGCAGCGCGCAAGGTGTCGTTGACTTCCTGGACATCGGCGTCGGCGCGTGGCGCTGGCCCACGTTCAACGTCGCCGACTCGGCCATCACCATCGGCGCCATCGCCCTCGGCGTCTCGCTCTGGCAGGAAGGCCGCGCCCAGCAGCGGGCGAAGGAGGCGCGCGCAGCCGAACCTTCTTGAACATCACATTCTGTGTCGTAGCCAATACCGACCGTCTCGATCGATTTCTCGCCGACCAGCTCAGCATCTCCCGTACTCAAGCCGGACGTCTCATAGCCGATAAGCGCGTCACCGCACGCGGCAAGGCGCTCCGCGCGTCCGCCATCCTCGAGCGCGGTACGGAAGTCACAGTCGAGATTCCTGAGGAAGAGCCCCCACGCAGTTACACGCCGTCGCACGCCGACTTGACATTCGTCTACGAAGACGAGCACCTCGCGGTGCTGGACAAACCGGCCGGCCTCGTGGTGCATCCGGGGCCGGGACACTGGAACGACTCGCTCGTCAATGTGTTGGTGGGGCGGGGCACGGAGCTGTCGCGCGGATCCACCGAGGGACGTCCCGGGATCGTGCATCGCCTCGACCGCGATACGTCGGGGCTGCTCGTGGTGGCGAAAAGCGATCTCGCGCATCGCCGGCTTGCGGGCGCGATCGAGCGGCGCCAGGTCAGGCGCGTCTATGCGGCCCTCGTTTGGGGACATCTGCGAAAGAGCCCGGTGGACATCGAAGCGCCGATCGCGCGCCACGCGAAGGAGCGCAAGCGCATGACGGTGGCCGAGGGCGGCCGCCATGCGGTGACGCACGCCGCGGTTGTGGCGCGCTTCGCGCACTGCGATCTGCTGCGCGTGCGGCTCGGCACGGGGCGCACTCATCAGATTCGCGTCCATCTCGCCCACGTCGGCTGCCCTATCGTGGGGGATCGCGAGTACACCTTCGGCGGCAGCCGCCGCGTTACGCCGTCGGCTCGCGGAGAAGCGGAGCGACTGGAGTCCCTCGCGCCGCGACAACTGCTGCACGCCGCCGCGCTGTCGTTCACGCATCCGGTCACCGGCGCGCCGGTCACGCTCACGTCGGAATGGCCGGCGGATTTGCGTCCGGCGCTCGCCGCCGCAGCAGGGGACGCGAATTTACTTGCTCAGGTTAAACCGTTGCAGTATCTTGGCTTCTTCGCATCCGATGAGTGACCAAAACCTCGCGCCCGTTCCCACTGCGCGCTTGCTCGTGTTTCGCGTGGGAGTGCTGTCATGCGCGGCCGAGGTCGATCAAGTGCGGGAGATTCTCCCGCGCCTCCCAACGACGCGTATTCCGGGCGCGCCTCCGGTCGTCGCAGGTCTCGTAAATGTTCGCGGCACGCTGGTGACCGTGGTGGAAGGGTGGCGTGCGTTAGGGCAGGACCCTCCGACGACGCCTCCGCTTCCCGATGCCACTGCAGGGTCGACGATCATCCTCGAGCTGGAGCGTTCCAGCTCGGCGGAAGGGGCGAACGAGCGCAGCCGGAAACTCATCGGGTTTACAGTGGACGCAGTGGTGGACATGCTGGCGGTGGGCGATGCCACGCTGGAGCACCGCGAAAGCCTCCCCGGCGTCGATCCCACGCTGGTAAAGGCGGTCGGGCGCCGCCAGGTTGGGGACGACTCTGGCGGGGGGAGCAACCTGTTCATCGTGCTGAACGTGGCAGCTCTGCTGGGTCCGGTTCTGTCTAACTAAGGAGCGTGCCGTGAGCCACACGGTTCTCGTCTGTGATGACGCCATCTTCATGCGGACTATGATCACGGATATCCTCGCGCAGGCAGGCTTCGAAGTGGTCGGCGAGGCCGAAACCGGGACGCAAGCCGTGGAGAAATACCGCCAGCTGAAGCCCGACCTGGTGACGATGGACATCGTGATGCCCGGCATGGGGGGTATCGATGCGGTTCGCGAGATCGTGAAGCACGACCCCGACGCGAAGATTCTCATGTGCAGCGCGATGGGGCAGCAGGCCCTCGTCGTCGAAGCGATTCAGGCCGGCGCCAAAGACTTCGTTGTCAAGCCGTTCCAACCCTCCCGCGTGCTCGAAGCCGTCCAGCGCGTTTTGGGATAGCACGCAATGGACCTGTCGCAGTACGCCGAGCTGTTCCTGGCTGAGAGTCGGGAGCACTTGAGCGCCTGCAATCAGCTGCTGCTCGAGTGGGAACGCCGGCCATCGTCTCCCGAGCCGGTGAGCGGGATCTTCCGCGCGGTGCACACGATGAAAGGGATGGCGGCGACCATGGGATATGGTCGCGTTGCCGACCTCGCGCATCGCATGGAGAATCTGCTGGACCAGCTAAGGCGCGGCGGCAAGCCACCGACTGATGCTACTCTGGAACTGCTCTTCCGTGCGACCGACGCGTTGGAGAAAGCGGTCGCTCTGGCGGTGGCCGGCCGCGAGCGCGAGCTCGACATCGCGTCGCTCGTCGCAGAATTTGACCACGCTGTCTCGGCCGGCGCTTCACCCGCCGCCGCTTCATCTACCGTCGCCTCATCTACCGTCGCCTCACCTCCCGTCGCCTCATCTCCCGTCGCCTCATCTCCCGTCGCCTCACCCGCTCGCCTCATTCACGTAGCCATCCGCCCTGAAACGCCGTTAAAAGGCGGCCGCGCCATGCTCGTGCTTCGTAAGGCGCAGACCCTGGGGACGGTGCAGCGGGTTCAGCCGCCCCCCACAGCGTTCGAGTCGGACGATTTCGATGGGAATGTGGCGTTCGAGCTGCACAGCTCCGCTGCGTCCCCTGAGATCGAGGCGGCGCTGCATGCGGTCGGCGACGTGGAGCGCGTCTCGATCGGCGGTAGTGAGGGCCGAGTCGATGACGCCGCGGGCGGGCGCAGCCGGCACATCCGCGTCGACTTACGTCGCCTGGATACGCTGATGGACCTGATCGGGGAGCTCGTGACCGAGCGCGGCCGTCTGAACGAGGTGGCGGGCCGCTTGGCTGGTCAGGATCAGGCGATCGACGATATCGCGGTCCAGATCTCGCGCCTGTCCGCCGATCTCCAGAACGAGATCATTCAGGCACGCATGACGCCGGTGTGGCAGATCTTCGACCGTTTTCCGCGGCTCGTGCGCGACGTCGCGCGCCAGCTGGACAAAGACGTCGCGTTGCGCGTGGAAGGAAAGGAGATCGAGCTTGATCGGGCCATTCTCGACGAGCTCGGTGACCCGTTGGTGCACCTGCTGCGGAATGCCGTCGATCATGGAATCGAGCCACCCGCTGAACGCAAGCGGCACAAGAAGAACCCCGAAGGCCAGATCGTGCTCGCCGCGGTCCGTGAGCGCAACAGCGTCGCGATCAGCATCTCCGATGACGGCCGCGGTATCGATCGAGCGAGCATTCTCCAAAAAGCGAAGCGCGAGGGGATCGTGTCACCGCATGTCGAGTCGCTGTCCGACGATCAGCTCCTGCGCGTGCTCGCCCGGCCGGGCTTCACGACGGCCGGCACGGTCACGGCGGTGTCGGGCCGGGGCGTGGGAATCGATGTCGTCATGACGCGGCTCCGCACGCTCGGGGGATCGATCGAGATCCGGACGGAAACAGGGAAAGGCACGACGTTCATGCTGCGGCTTCCCGTCACGCTCGCCATCGTGCGCGCGCTGATCGCGGCCGTCGGGCACGAGCGGTACGCGCTGCCCCTGACGTACGTCGCCGAAACGGTGGAGTTCGGTACGACCGCGCGGACGACGATGGAAGGGCGGGATGCGATCGTTCTGCGGGACCGCGTGGTGCCCCTCGTGGATCTCCGCACGCTGCTGGGAACAAACGGCGGCGCTCCCGCGCCCCCTCCGCGGCGCCCCGTTATCGTGCTCGAAATGGGTGAGCGCCGCGCGGGTATCGTCGTCGACGGAATGCTCAGCCAGCAGGAGATTGTGGTGAAGGGATTCGACGCACCGCAGGGCACGTTGCCGATATTCAGCGGCGCCACGATCCTGGGGGATGGCGTGCCGACGTTGATATTGGATGCGGCGGGGCTGGTGTGATGATGGTTCGTGATTCGTATTTCAACACCCTAAAGGGTGTGCTCGGCAAAGCGCTGCCCTTAAGGGCAGTGATGGCCGAGCGCACGCTTCAGCGTGTCGAAATGGGAGCGTGACACGTGGAAGACGTTCGTGATCTAAAAGCACTGCAGCTCGATGCGCTCAAGGAAGTCGCCAACATCGGCGCGGGTCACGCGGCGACCGCACTGTCGCAGCTGACGCAGCGCCGCGTGATGATCTCCGTTCCCGAGATCAACATCGCGCGACTCGAAGACGTCGCTGGCGTACTCGGCGATCCTCAGGAAGTGGTGGCCGCCGTGTTGATGCACATGCTCGGCGACTTGACCGGGCGGACGCTGCTGCTCTTTCCCGAGCCCGTCGCACGGCGGCTGTGCGACATGCTTCTCAAGCGCCCACTGGGAACAACCAAGGAATTTGGCACGCTCGAGCAATCCTGTCTGAAGGAGTCCGGCAACATTCTCTCGGGTGCCTACATGAACGCGTTGTCGGAATTCATGGGCATGCTGCTCCTGCCGTCCGTGCCGAGTCTCGTTGTCGATCTTTCGGCGGCGGTCTTGACGACGACGTATTTGAATTTCGGGCACGACCGCGACGTCGTCTTTTGTGTCGAGACGGAATTCAGAATCGACAGCCGGGACGGCCTGCGCGGTCATTTCCTGCTCCTGCCCGATCTGGCGTCTCTCAAGGCTATTTTCGACGCCATCCGCTTGACTTGATCGTCTCCGAGCGCGACCTCACGGTGTTGAGGTCATTTTCCCGCCGGATCGACCCGTCGGACGCGGGCGCGCACAACAATCTCGGCGTTTTGTACTACCAGAAGGGACTCGTCCCCGAGGCCATCGAGCAGTTTACGCGCGCGCTCGAGCTCGACCCGCGCATGCAGGTGGCGCAGCGTAACCTCGAGATTGCCTATCACAACACGGGCTACTACGACCGGCGCGTCGCCGAGCTGCAGGAGCGGCTGCGCCAGGCGCCCGACGATCGCGACGCGCGCTGGGAGCTGGGCCGCACGTACGCCATCCTCGCTGCCTTCGACGAAGCGGTGGCGGAGTTCGAGGAGCTGCTCGCCCATAAGCCGAACGACGTCGCGGCGATCATTCAGCTGGGACTCGCCGAGAAAGCGCGCGGCCGGCTGGAGGTCGCGACGGAGTGGTTCAGCCGCGCGGTCGAGCAGGATCCCGCGTCGACGGTCGTCCACTTTTACCTGGGCGAGGTTTACTACAACCGCGGGCTGAACGAGCCCGCGCTCGCGGCGCTCGAGCGCGCGGTCTCGCTGAACCCCGACAACGCCAATGCGCACTATTTGATGGCGTTCGTCCTCGGCGACATGGGGCGCCACCAGGATGCACGCGCCGCGTCCAAGCGGGCGATTCAACTCAATCCACCCCTCGCCCGCGCGCAGACGAACCTGTCGCTGGAGCGCTATCGCGCCGAGCGGCAATCGGCCGAGCACCGCCTGCGGGCGAGTCCCGCCCCGGAGGTCGCCGAAGGTCACGAGCTGGCCCACTTCAACCTCGGGCTCGCGTTCCGGCAGAAAGGCTATTACACGGAGGCGTTGCGCGAATATCGGCTGGCCCTCGAGCGCGGCGAGGACCGCCGGCTGGTGCGTCAGGCGATGGCCGAAGTGCACCTGCTGAAACACGACGTTGCCGACGCGCTCGAGCTGTATGAAGCGCTGATTCACGAGGTGCCGGACTCGCCGAAGCTGTGGAACGAGCGCGGCGTGGTATTGCACCAGGCGGGTCGCGCGGCGGAGGCGCTGGCCTCGTATCGGCAGGCGACCGACGTCGATCCACGCTACGCGCTGGCGTGGAACAACGTCGGTGTCGTGCTCGCGCATCAGCGCGACGCCGAAGACGCGATCCAGGCGTTTCGCAAGGCGTTGCAGCTGTCGTCCGCCTTCGCTGCCGCGCGGCTCAATCTCGCGTTATTGCTCACCCATCTGCGCCGCTTCCAGCTCGCGCTCGAGGCCTATCGGCAAGTGCTGTCGGATCAACCGGCGTCTGCGCCCGCGTGGAACGGCGTCGGGCTCGTGCTCGTCGAGTTGAAGCGTTTTGTGGATGCGCGGAACGCATTCGTGCGCGCGGTCGAGGCGGACCCGCAGAACGCCGGTGCGCACTACAACCTCAGCTTCACACTTTCGAATCTCGGCGATTTCGACGGCGCGTTGCGTGCCACCAAGCGCGCGCTCGAGCTCGACCCCTATTACGTCTCGCAGAAGTTCGCGCTCGCCATCGACCTGCAGTACGAAACGGTCTCGATCGGGATCATCCCGGAGATCTCCGCCGACGTCGCTGCCGAGAGCCTTGCAGGCGAGTTTGCATTCGACCAGCGGCTGCTCGACAACATCTTCAAGGAGCTGGCGCCCGCGGCGGCCGCGGCCACGACCGCGCCGCAAGCGCCCGCCGGCATCGCGAAGCGGGCCGAGGACCCCCTGGCGCTCGCCCGTGACTATGTGAGCAAGGGAATGATGGATCTCGCGGTCGCCGAGACGATGCGCGCCGTGCAGCGCGGCGCCGATCGCGGCCGCGCGGCCACGCTGCTGGGCGAGATCTACGCGCGTCGCGGCTTGCACGGCGAGGCGCTGGAGCGCTACGGCGAAGCCCGCACACTCGATGCTGCCAATGCCGCCGCGGCGCTCGGGGAAGTGAAGAGCCTGCTCGCAATGCAGCGCCCCACCGAGGCGCTGCCCCTCGCCGAAGCCCTCGTGACCCGCATGCCCGATGATGTCGAGGTGCTGGTTGGTGTTGCGAAGGCGCGCGCCGCGACCGGGGACGCCGCCGGCGCGCTGACCGCGTTGCAGCGGGCCCAGACGCGCGCACCCGCGCGCGCCGATCTGCACAAACTGCAGGGCGACATCGCGCTCAAGGTGGGCGAGCGCCAGGGCGCGCGGCAGGCGTATCGTGCCGCGCTCGATCTGGATAAGGGCTTCGTGCAGGTCTGGCTCGATCTCGGCCGGCTGCACGAGCACGACGAAGAGTGGCGGCTGGCGCAGCAGGCGTATGAAGAGGCGCTCGAGGCGTTGCCCACGTTTCACGAGGCGTCGCTCGCGCTGGCCGACCTGTTGCGCCGCACCGGCAGCGTGCGCTCCGCCGTCGTGCGGCTCGCGGACATGCTGGAGCAGGATCCGTACGATCTCGACGCGTTGCTGCTCCTGGGCCGCGCGCTGCTGGATGACAAGCGCAACGAAGAGGCGCTCGAGGCGTTCCGGCGTGTGCTCAAATTCGACGCCGAGCACGCGGGTGCGCTTTTCTACCTGGGCGCGACGCTCGCGCGCCTGCAGCGCTACGCCGACGCCGTCGACGCCTGGGAGCGCGTGACGCGCCTCGATCCGGGGGGTCCCTTCGCGCAACGCGCGCGGATGCACGCGCGGACCGCGCTCGATCTGCAGCACATCTTCTCCACGCCGGATGCGGCCTGATGGCAATCGAAGGACCGCTGCGCGAGCTCGGCATCCACGACGTCTTCCAGCTGCTCGACCTGAGCCGGAAGACGGGCGCGCTGCGCGTCACCTCGGAGCTGCGTCATAACGAAGGGACGGTCTACTTCGACAACGGCGTCGTCGCCTCCGCCGAGATCCGCAGCAACCCTCATCCGTTGGGCGCGCTGCTCCTCCGGACCGGCAAGATCGCCGAGGCCGACCTCGAGCGCGCGCGCGACATGCAGCAGCGCCTCGGCGACAAACGCCGTCTCGGCGAGATTCTCGTGAGCCTCGGTGTGATTACGCAACGTGAGGTGGAGCGGCAGGTCCGCTTTCAGATCGAGGAGGTCGTGTTCGAGGTGATGAGCTGGAACGAGGGCTACTTCTCTTTCAACGAGCAACCGCCGACGACATTCCCGACCGAGGTATCGGTCCGCATTCCCGTCGAAGCGCTGTTGATGGAAGGCGCGCGGCGCATCGACGAATGGTCGCGGATCGAAAGCCGGATTCCGCACATCGGCGTAGTGCCCTCGCTCGCCCCTGCGCCGGAAGCGGGCGGGGGGGAGCTGGATCTCCTGCCGCCGGAATGGGAAGTGCTGGCGCTGATCGACGGCGCGCGGTCGGTGCGGGATCTCGCGAGCGAGCTTGGCCGCTCGGACTTCGAGGTGTCGAAAACGCTGTTTGGTCTCGAGAGCGCCGGCGTCATCGTCATCATGGATCCGGGGAGCGCCCGGCGCGGCCGGGCCGGCGTGAGCGCCGACCTCACGGAGCTCGTGGCGAAGGCTGAGCGCGCGCTGCACGCGAAAGACCTCGATGCCGCTCGCGCCGCGGCGGAACAGGCGGGCGCGCTGCAGCCACACGACGCGACCATCTACTTGCTGCTCGGTCGCGTCCATCTGGCCCAGGGTCACGCGTCGTCGGCGGCGGAACAGCTCCGCCGCGCGGTGCGGCTGGACCCGCTCTTGCCCGCGGCGTATCGCGTGCTCGGTTTCGCGCTTATCGCGATGGGCCGCTTTGCCGAAGCGCTGGCGAGCTGGGATCAGTGGGATCGCCTCGCGGCCCGCAGTGCCGACGAAGAAGCGCAGCGTCCCAACGTCGAGCGCGCGCGCCAGGCGGCCAGGGTGTTCGCCTTTGGCTGACGACATCCGCGCGCTTTCCGCGCAGCTCGCACAGGACCCGCAGAGTCTGGTCTTCCTGCGCCTCGGTGAAGCGCTGCGCCGCAAGGGCCAGCTGGATGCGGCTCTGCGTGTGGCGGTCAACGGCCTCGAGCGGCATCCGCACCTGGCCGACGCGCACGATCTCTACGCCCGGGTGCTGACCGATAAGCACGATTACGAGCGGGCGTTCGACGAATGGGACATGGCCGTCCGCATCGCCCCGAAGCACACCGGGGCTCTGAAAGGGCTCGCGTTTCTCTATTTCAAGGTCGGGGACCTCGCGCAGGCCGAAGCGCACCTCGAGGCCGCGCGCAAAGTGGAGCCGGATGATCCGAGCATCGACCAAGCGTTTGAAATGATTCGCGGCGGTGCCAAAGCAGTTGCCGCTCCCCCCCCCTCGCCGCCGCCTCAATCGCCGCCCTCCGCCGCCCCAGCGAGCGGCGGGACTCTCGATGAGGCACGAGTGTTCGCCGGCCTCGACGGCGCCAATGAAGGCCTGCTCCTCATCGACGGCGCGGGGCGAGTTCTCGGCGGCGCGTTGCGCGACAAGTCCGGCACGGATGTGACCGACGCGGTCGCGGCGTACCTTGGAGGTGTCTCCCAGGAGGCGGCGCGCACGGCAAAGCTGCTCGGCCTCGGCGCGTGGAATGGACTCTCGGCCGAAGGTCAGCAGGGGAACGTGCATCTCGCCCATCCCACGGCCGACGCTCTCTTGCTGGTCGTGCGCGAGCGCGGCGTTCCGCTCGGCCGGCTCACCATTTTGGCGCAGCGGGCCACCCTGATGGCGCGTCGCTGGTTGGAGAAAGAAACGTGAGTGCCGCGCTCGACCTGATCACGCGCGTCCGCGGAGTGCGCGGGGCGATGCTCGTCTCAGCCGAGGATGGGCTCATCGTCGCCGAACAGTTGATGGAAGGCATCAAGGGCCGGGCGGTGGCCGCGTTGGCGGCGAGCCTCGCGGGCCGGCTGCAGCGCGCGATGGCGGCCGCGGGCATCGGCTCGAGCGTATTTTGGCACTTGCAAGGCGAGCAGGGGGCGTTGCTGGTCGTCCCGGGTGGCACCGCCGCGGGAGGCATTTTGGTCGTCGCCGTCGCGGAGCCCGACGTGAACATCGGACTCGTGCGACTGGAGCTGCTGCGCGCCGCCGAGGCGTTTGTATGAGCCCGCACACGCGCGCGGTCGAGAGCTGGACGCTGCAGCCGCTCACCGATTTCGTACGCGAGGCCTCGGTCCGCATGGTGCTGGTGTTGACCCCAGCGGGGCAGGTGTTGGCGCAGTCGGGCTTTTCGCGCGCAGTCGACGTGATGTCGGCGGCAGCGCTCGCGGCAGCGATCGTCGCGTCCACCGGCGAGCTGGCGCGCCAGCTGCGACAACCGCCGTTTGCTGCACTGAGCCACCAGGGCCGCAAGCACGGGTTCTTCCTCGCGTCCTCTTCGTCCGAGCGCGGGACGCTGGCGGTGCTCGCCGTGTACGATCTCGACGTTTCATCGCTCGGGTTGGTGCAGTTATTCTATGAGCAACTTGCAGCGGACCTGAAGGCGGCCAGCCCCAAAGGTGCCGTACCGAAGCAGGTGCTGGCCGCTGACTTCGAGCGCGAGCTCACGGACAGCCTCAATACGCTGTTTGGGAGATAGCCGTGTCCCTGGTCAACTTCACGAGCCGCGAGATCACCTGCAAAATCGTCTACTACGGACCGGGCCGGTCCGGGAAGACGACCAATCTCCATTACATCTACGAGCGCGTACCGGAGACCCGTCGCGGCCGCATGGTGTCGCTCGCCACGCAGACCGACCGCACGCTGTTCTTCGATTTCCTGCCGATCGACCTAGGTCAGATCTCCGGCTTTTCCACGCGCTTTCAGCTCTACACCGTGCCGGGGCAGGTTTACTACAACGCCACTCGGCGACTCGTCCTGCAGGGCGCCGACGGTGTGGTGTTCGTTGGCGACAGCCAGGCGCGCCAGCTCGACGAGAATATCGAGAGCCTCCAAAACCTCCACAGCAACCTGCTGGAACACGGCGTCGACGTGCGCACGATGCCGCTGGTGATGCAATACAACAAACAGGACCTGCCACGCGAGCTGATTCTCACGCCCGCCGAGCTGGACGACTCGCTGAACTTTCGCTCGGTGCCGTCCTTTTCGGCCGACGCGCTCCACGGCAAGGGAGTATTCGAGACACTGAAGAGCATCTCGGAGCTCGTGCTGAAGAAGCTGGCTGCGGGGAGCCCGGCGGCATGACCACCACGCTCAACCCCCGCTTCACGTTCGACACCTTCGTGGTGGGCGCGGCCAACCGCCTGGCGGTCACTGCCGGCCGGACGGTGGCCGAGAATCCCGGCTTCGCCTACAACCCGCTCTTCATCTATAGTGGGTCTGGTCTCGGAAAGACGCATGTCATGATGGGGATCGGCCACGCGGCCAAGTCGCTCGCGCCGCAGCTGAACATCGAATACCTGACGTTGGACGAATACGTCGAGGCATTTCACGCCGCCATCGCCGCGGGGCAGGGCGACGCCTTCCGGCGGCGCTTCCAAAACGTGGGCGTGCTGCTCGTCGACGACGTGCAATTCCTCACGAACCGCAAAGAGATGCAGGCCGAGCTGCTACGCCTGACCGAAGCGCTGCAGCAGGCCGGCCATCAGATTGTGTTGGCCAGCGACCGGCCGCCCGCCGAAATCGCTGACCTCGACGAACGGCTGATTTCCCGGTTCTCCGGCGGTCTGGTTGTCGACATCGGGGTCCCGGACTATGAGACGCGCGTCGCGATTTTGCGGCGCAAAGCGGAGGGGCGGGGGATCGCGTTCCAGCCGGGTGTGCTCGAGACGATTGCGAAAATCGAGTTCCCGAATGTGCGCGAGCTGATGGGTGCGCTGAACCGGGTTGTGGCCTTCCAGGCCGTGCACGACTCGCCCGTCAACGAAGAAGCGGTGCGCAAGGTGCTCGGCGTCCCGGCCGCTGCCTCATTGGCCGCTGCCTCATCGGCCGCTGCCTCATCGGCCGCCGCCTCTCCGGCCGTCGCCTCACCCGACGAGTTCTCGCAGTTTCTCACTGACGTCACCGCCAATGTGGGAAAGGCCGTCGAGGCCTGGCGCGCGCGCGTGGCCGAAGCGGTGATGCGTTGGCAGGGGGAAGGCTATCGTACCGGACGTCTCGAGCAGCTCCTGGATCGAAACAAGCCGGCGGCGGTGGACGACGAGATCGACGCCTACGTACGGGATGTGGAGCGGCTCAAGGCGCTCGAGGCGGAAGTCGCGACGCTGGATCCGCGGGTCGCGGGTGACAAAGTCTTCCACGATCCGGACCGCATGGACGAAGCCGAAGCGGCCGCCGCCCGGGTGCGCGAGGGCGCGGCGCCGCCGCCTGCCCCGTCGGGTGCGTTTCCGCTCGAAAGTTTTCGCGCGGGCCCGTCCAACGAGGTCGCGCTCAGCGCGGCGCGCGATGTCATTGCGAAACCGGGCAAGAAGTACAATCCGCTCGTCATCGTCGGCAACAGCGGGCTGGGGAAGACGCACCTCCTGAACGCAATCGGCCTGGAGCTGTCGAAGAAAAGAGGCGCGATCGTGGCGTGTCTGTCCACGCAGGCGTTTGTGGACGAGCTGATCGCGGCGATCGACGGCAACCGCGTGGATTGGTGGCGCGCACGCTATCGGCGGTGCACGGCGCTCGTGCTCGATGACATCCAGCTTCTCGCCGGCAAGCAGCGCACGCAGGAAGAGCTGTTCAATCTCTTCAACCAGTTCCTCGACGCCGAGCGCCAACTTGTGTTCTCCGCGCCCGCGCATCCCAAGACCCTGGAAGGGCTGGAGGAGCGCATTGTGTCCCGGCTCGAGGGCGGGCTCGTCGCGGAGCTGGGTGAGCCCGACAAGGACGTGCGCCGCAGCGCGCTGGAGGGCCTGCTCCGGCAGCAACGCGTGATGACGGATTCCGCGTTGCTGGATTATCTCGCCGACCGCCCGGTGGATTCTGTCCGCAGCCTGACGGCACTCGTGCAGCGGGTCCTCGAGGCGGCGGCCGCGCAAGACGCGCCGGTCACGGCGGCTCTCGCGCGGGACGTGCTCGAAGGCTCAGTTGCGGCGCGCCGCTCGCTCGGTGCCCGGACCAGCGGCCTCGTGGTCTCGAGCGCGGGCGGCGTGCGCAGCCGCGAAAAGATGGTGTGGGATTGGCCGACGGCCGCCGACCGCGTCATTGAGGACATCCGCTGATGGCGATCAAGGGCTCGCTGAAGGAAGCCTCGCTGCCGGACGTGCTCCAGCTGCTCGCGCTCGGGCAGAAAACCGGCTGCCTCTCGATCGCCGACCGCTCGAACTTCGGATACATCTACTTTGACCGGGGACGCATTGCCTACGCCTCCATCGTGAATCGCCGCGATCGGCTCGGCGACATTCTCGTCAAGCACGAGAAGATTTCGCAGGAGCAGCTGGATGCCGCGATCCACCGCCAGTCCAGGGAGCGCGACAGGAAGCTGGGCGAGATCCTCGTGACGCAAAGCGTGCTCACGCAACAGGAGCTCGAGCGCTACATGCGCATGCAGATCGAGGAATCGGTGTTCTACCTGTTCACGTGGACACAAGGGACCTTCAATTTCGAGGCGGACGTTCGTCCGGAGCAGCAGGATTTCCTCGTCTCCATCAATCCCGAGTCGCTCCTGCTCGAGGGCGCGCGCCGCGTCGACGAATGGGGACTGATCGAGAAAAAGATTCCTTCCTTCGATCTCATCTTCCTCGTCGATCGGGACCGCCTCGCGATCAGTGATTCCACACTCACGGACGTGCAGGAGCGCCTGCTGGCGCTGCTGGACGGCTCGCGTGACGTGAATCAGGTCATCGAGGATTCCGGCCTGGGGGAGTTCGAAGTCGGCAAGGCGTTGTACGGCCTCGTCACCGCGGGCTTCCTGCATCGCGCGGGCCGAACGGCGGGAGCGGAAGACGCGAAGATGACGGACGCGCGCGTCGAAGAGCACCGTAATCTCGGCATCGCCTTCTACAAGACGGGCATGTTGGACGAGGCCGCCCGGGAATTCCGCCGGGTGGCGGAGTTGCGGCCCGTCGACGGCAACGCGCACTTCTTCATCGGTCTCGTCGCGCTGAAGCAGGCGCGTTGGCGCGAGGCGATGGAGGCGCTGCGACTCGCGGCGGAGAAAGGCGGCTCGCGGCCCGCGGTGCTGCACAACCTGGGACTCGCCTACGAGCAACTCGGTCGGCTCGCGGAAGCGGAGGCCGCCTACGCGGAGGCGGCGACGCGCGCCAAGACCGATCCGCGCGTGTATGTGGGATGGGGTGTCGTGGCACTGAAGCGCGGTGACTACGCCGGTGCCGCGGGGCGACTCGACCGCGCGCGTGAGCTCTACGTGCAGCACGTGCCGCCGATATGGTACTGGGCGCGCGTGCTGGCCGCCGCCGGCGCGGGCGATTTCGAGACGGCCGAGCAGATGGCGGGACAGGCGGTGGAGGCGTACCCGCAGAACGGCGTGCTACGCAACAACCTCGCCGTGCTGCTCGAGCTCGCGGGCGACTTGCCGCAGGCGGAGAATTTGGCGCGCGCCGCGCTCCGCGACGAGCCGTCACTGCCTCAGCTGTCCAAAAACCTCGGCGACCTCGCCTATCGCGCCTCCCGCTACGACGAGGCGTGGACTCTCTACCAGCGCGCGATCGAGCTCGCGCCCGAGTTGGGGGACGACATCTACTTCAAGCTCGGGAACATTGCGTACAAGCAAAACGACCGGCAGCAGGCGAGCGACCTCTGGCGCCGGGCACTCGAGCTGAATCCCAAGCACGAGCTCGTGAAAGCGAATCTCGACACGTTGAGCACGTTGTCGTGAGCCTGGAGGGCACGCTCGGGAAAGACGAACAGGGCTTCCACCAGCTCACCGAGAAGGTCTCACGCGAGCGGGGCATCAGCTGCGGATCATACAAAGAAAAGTGTTTACGCCGCCGCATCGCGGTCCGCATGCGCGCGCGCGGCGTCCACAGCTACGCCGATTACGCCCGGTTGCTCGATCGGGACGCGGGCGAATATCAAGAGCTCCTCGATGCGCTCACCATCAACGTCACGAAGTTCTTTCGCAACGCCGAAACATGGGATGCGTTGCGTCCCTACCTTGTAGAGTTGTGGGCTGCCCGGCGGAGGGAAGGCGAGCCGCTCCGGATCTGGTCGGCGGGATGTGCCTCGGGTGAAGAGCCATACACGATCGCCGTGCTGCTCGCCGAAATCTTGGGCGAGGATCTCCGGCGGTCGTTCATCGATGCGACCGATATCGACCGGCTGAGCCTCGAGCGCACCCGCCAGGCGCAATACCCCGAGACCGCCTTCTCGGAGATGCCGGTGCACCTGAAGCGCCGCTACTTTGTGGACGGACGTCCGGTCGCGCGGATCGGCGAGGTCGTGCGGGTGCTCCACCACGATCTGACGCGGGAGCCGCCGCCGCGTTCCGTCTACGATCTCATCGTGTGTCGCAATGTCGCCATCTACTTCGAGCGCGACGCACAGGAGCGGCTGTATGGGACGTTCGCCACAGCCTTGCCGCCAGGCGGCGCGCTGCTGCTCGGGAAGGTCGAGACGCTGTTCGGCCCGGCGCGCGAGCGGCTCACACTCCTCGACCCGCGCGAGCGGATCTATGTGAAGCCGATCGGCAAAGCCTCGGCCCACCTCTCTGGAACCGAGAGGATGGGTGAGGCCTGAAGGAAATAGTGGTCACCGTGGCTGACTGGGCAGCCGAGCGCGGGGATGGAGTCCTGGTGACCCTGGGGCTCGGCTCATGTGTCGCCATCATGCTGCATGATCCGGAGAGCGGGGCCGGTGCGCTGGCTCACGTGCTCCTTCCCTCGACCAGCCTGGCACGCGACACCAGCAATCGCGCGAAGTTTCCGGAAACCGCCGTGCCGCTGATGATTGAACGCCTCACAGCACTTGGCGCCGATCCGCGACGCCTGTGCGCAAAGCTCGCCGGCGGCGCCAGCATGTTCAGCCAGCTCGTTACGCCCGGCACGATCCAGATGGGTGAGCGCAACGTGCTCGCGGCGCGCACCGCGCTGCGCCGCGCTGCCATTCCCATCGTTCGCGAAGCGGTCGGTGGGGAGCTCGGCCGCAGCATCCGCTTTCATGTGAAGGACGGCCGCGTCGAGATTCGGTCGGTGGGCGCCGATGTCCAGGTGATCTGACCGCCATGCCATCCGAGCCGCGCCCGGCCGCCACCCGGCCCACGGTGCTCGTCGCCGACGACAGCGCCCTGATGCGGCGGGTGCTCGTCGATGTGCTCGGCGACGAGTTTCAGGTGGTCGCGACCGCACGCGACGGCATCGACGCGATCCGCAAGACCCACCGGTACAATCCCGACGTCGTCACGCTCGACCTCGAGATGCCGCAGCTCGACGGCCTCGGCGCCATCGGCTACATCATGTCGGAATCCCCGCGCCCCATCGTCGTCGTGAGCGCACACGCGGGGCCGGGCACAGCGACGGCCATCCGCGCGCTCGAGCTGGGTGCGGTCGAAATCGTCGCCAAGCCCCCACCGCCGGCTCACGCCCTCGCGCACTCGCGCGCCGCGCTCGCCACCTTGGGGCCTCAGCTTGTCACCGCGATTCATCGCGCGCTCGCAGCCGACGTTTCGCACGTCAAAGTGCTGGCTCGTCCACCGGCGCCCGTCGTGCATCCACCGGAGGTGGCATTGCGGGGCCGGGCGGGTCTGGTCGTTGGTGTTGCGGCGTCCACCGGTGGACCGCGCGCGCTCGCTGAGGTGATCCCGCGTCTGCCGACCGGCCGCGGCGCCGCGGTGCTCATTGTGCAGCACATGCCGCCCAAGTTCACGCGCAGTCTCGCCGAGCGACTCGATTCGATCAGCGCGTTGCGCGTTGTGGAGGCGGACGACGGAGCGCCGATCGTCGCCGACACGGCATACGTGGCGCCGGGCGATTATCATATGCGAGTGCGAACCGCTCACGATGGCCCGGTCATCGCGCTCGATCAGTCGACTCCCATCTGGGGCGTTCGTCCGGCCGCCGATCTCCTGTTCCACTCCATCGCGCAAGTGTACGGCGCGCGTGGCGTCGGTGTCGTGTTGACGGGGATGGGCCGGGACGGCGCGGAGGGGTTGCGCGCCATGCACGACGCAGGGGGCGCTGGTCTAGCCCAGGACCGCGAAACCGCCGTCACGCACGGGATGCCCGCGGCCGCGGTGCAGGCGGGTGGGGTCGATGCGGTGCTGCCGTTGGAGAAGATCGCGGACCGGGTCTGGGCGGAGTTGATGAAGAGGAATCCGCAGCGATGAAGGGCTATCTGCTGGTTCGCTCCGAGGGGAAAACCTACGGCCTTCCCGTCGCGCGCGTGCTCGAAGTCGGCGATGCGACGGAAGTGCTCGCCGTGCCGCGCAAGCTTGCCGCGGTGCGCGGGCTCACGCCACTGCGCGGCCGCCTGGTTCCGCTCATTCATCTCGGGGCTTTCCTGACGGGACAGGCAGCGCCTGACACAGGGCCCGCGGGCGTTAGAACGATCGTGCTCGTCGAGATCAAGGGCCGACACGTCGCGCTCGAGGTCGATGATGTCGACGCGGTGGTTCGAGAACAGCCGCTCCCCGTTCCCCACGGGCAGACGCTGCCGTGGGCGAGCGCAGTGGCGCCTCAAGGCCAGAGCGGCGGGCTCGTGCCGATTCTCGATCTCGACGCCTTGGGAGATCGCATAGGATGAATCTTGCGGGCGCCGCCGGCGATGAAGTCCAGCTCGTGACCTTCAAGGTGGGCGGTCAGGATTTCGCGTTCAACATCTTTCAGGTCGAGCGCATCCTGCGCTACGAAGCGCCCGCGCCCTTGCCGAAGGCGCCCGAGTTTCTCGAGGGGGTGGTGCGCTACGGGGGCGGCGCGGTGCCGCTCATCGATCTGCGCAAGCGACTGGGGACGACAGCCCCGCTGCGCGAAGACACTCGCACCATCATTCTCGAGTTCGAGGGAGGCAAGATCGGCATCATCGTCGATGCGGTGACTGAAGTACTGCAGGTGGCGGCGCAGTCCGTTACGCCACCACCGGGAATCGTGAAAGGCCTGGCCGCGGAATACATCGCCGGTCTCGTCGTGCAAAATGGGCGCACGATTATCGTGTTGAATACGAACAAGCTGCTGACTTCGCAGGAGAAACTGGCATTGCAGGGAGCGACGTGATGGTGGATTCGCCGGTTGCGGCACTGCGGCGGGAATACGACGCGATCGCGCGTCAGCTCGCGGGCGCGCCGGGCGCGGCCGAGCAGGAAGCGGCCAAGCGTGAGATCATCGCGTATTTCAAGAAGGTCGATGGCATGCTGGCGGAGCTCTCGCATCTGAAAGAGGACATCCGCCAACTCGTCGATCGCTACAAGCAACTCGCCGCCGACACCAAGCAGGCCGCGGCGCCGCAGTTCACTGGCGCGCGTCCGGCGGTGCACGCCGATCACATCGGCGCTTCCACGTTCATCGAAAAAGGATGGAGCCTGATCTCGTTGGGCGATCACGCCGGCGCGATTCAGGCGCTCACGAAGGCGCTGCAGCTGTCCCCGGGCGAGACGCAGGCGGAGAACCTGCTCGGATGGGCGCAGATGCTGAACGAGTTATACGACGACGCGCTCCAGACGTTTTCCAAGGTTCTGATGAAGGAGCCCGCGAACTCGCTCGCACGAATCAATGTGGGCTACATCTGTCTGAAGAAAAAGATTTTTGGTGAAGCTATCGAGCACCTCTCGAAGGCCATCCGGCTCGATAACGACAAGAAAGCAACGCTGTACGCGCACTTCTATCTCGGGCTCGTGTATCTGCAGCGCGAGATGTACGAAGATGCGCAAGTGTTCTTCGAGAAGACTCTGAAGCTCGGTCCAAACCTGATCGAGGCGTACTACGAGCTGGGGCGAGCGCACTGGTTCACAGGCGATCAGCGCATGGCCAAGTCCATCTGGGAAGACGGCTTCAAGGCGAACAAGTTCAATCCGTGGGGCAAGAAGTGTCAGGAGATGCTCGAGCTTGTCGCCAGGGGCGAGGAGCCGCCGCGAAACTAGTCCTCATCGCCCTGCTGTTGCAGGCACCGACGGCCACCGAGGTCGGGCGCGTCACTGCGGTCGCGTGGCCCGGACAGGAGCGTCTCGCCACCGCCGTTGCCGAAATGGCGGACCACGCCACGGGATTTCCGGGCATCGGCCCATTGCCCGACCGGCCGATTCGCATCATCCTCGCGCCCACCCGCGAGCTCTATGATTCGCTCACGCGCGGGCGGTTGCCGCTGTGGAGCGAAGGCGCCGCGTTCCCCGAGGCCGGTACGATCGTCCTACTGTCCGATGGTCCGTCGGTCCAACGCTCCAACGCTCTTCGCCACGAGCTCGCTCACCTGGCGCTGCGGTGGCACGCCGGTCGACGCGCCCCGCTGTGGTTCGAAGAGGGGTATGCGGCGGTGGCAGCGCGGGAGTGGGATCGGCTCGACGCGCTGCAGCTCAACTGGCAGCTCGCCCGCGGCGTTCGGATGACGCTCGACGAAGTCGATCGCGCGTTACGTGGCGCCCGCGCGGACGCGCAGACCGGCTACGCACTTGCCGCAACGGCCGTTCTGTTACTCGAGCGGTGGGGAGGAGAGCGCGGTCTCGAGCCGCTGCTGACGAAGCTGGCGGGGGGCGCCTCGTTCGATGCCGCCCTGCGTGACACTTATCACATCACGGCGAGCGACTTCGAAGAGCGCTGGCACCGCGACGTCGCATCCCGGTACGGCTGGGTCGCCTGGGCGGGCGCGATGGGCTTCTTCTGGCTCGCTATCGGCGCGATCCTTGCTGCGCTCGTGGTGCTGCGTCGGCGGCGCCAGCGGGAAAAGCGCGCCGCGCTCGCGGCGCGCGATGCTGAGGAAAGCCAAGTGCTTGACGATCTTGGGATTAACGAATAGACTCCGTGCCCTATATGCCTGAGCACGGGTTCGCGCGTTCTCGTCTGCGCTTTGGACCGAGGAACTATGTGGTCTTGGGCGCAGCAATAGTGTCACTTGCACTTGGTTACTGGCGGTTGTCGCAGGGATCAACGACGCTCGCGCCGGTGCTGCTCGTACTGGGCTACTGCGTTTTGTTTCCGGTAGGCTTGGCCCTCCGCTTGCCCGAAAATGGCACGGGCGAATAGCTCAGCGGTTCAGAGCGCCTGCCTTACACGCAGGATGTCGGGGGTTCGAATCCCTCTTCGCCCATTGGTGTAGCAGCCTGTAACGGAGGAAAGAATAGGTGAGAGCGTTATACGTGGTGTTGGCGCTGTCCGCGGCGGTTGTCGTACCGGCGACGGCGCAGCTCGCTGCGCCGCAGGCGCCGAGTCAGAGACTTCTCGTTTTGCCCTTCCAGGCGGCAGCCGCGGACTCGGCCGGCAGCATTGCGTTGGCCGACGCGGTGCGTGATCGCGTCACGGCTCTAACAAAGAATAAAGTCAGCGTGGTTCCGAAGGCCAAGCTGTGCGAAGCGCTAAAGGCCTCCGGGTTCCCGTGCGACGGGTTGCTCGAGGATCAGCAGTCGCGGCAGCTGGCGCGGTTTCTTCAGGTGCACTCCTTCGTGACCGGCTCGTACGCGAAGAAAGGCACCACGCTCGAGGCGGAGGTCCGTCTGAACGACATCGCCAGCTCGGGCATGGCGGGCGCGTTCAGGATGTCTGACGCCAATCCGGGCACGATTGCGGCGCTGGCCGAACTCATTGCGCAAAAGGTCGCGTCGATCGTGCGGCTCAGCGAGCCGATCCGGAATTGCAACGAGGAGCGCAAGAAGGGGCAGTTCAACCGCGCGCGCAATGAGGCAGGGAAGGCGTTGGCGGTCGATCCGAATTCCACTGGCGCGTGGCTCTGCATTGCGACGATTCACGAGGCCATGCGCCACCCAGTCGACAGCGTCATCGCGGCATCGAGGAACGCGCTCAAAGGTGACTCGTGCAGCGGCGTAGCGTGGGAAAACATCGCGCGTGGTTATCAGCAAAAGGGCGACACCGCGCAGATGATTGACGCCTTCATCTCACAGCTCTGCGCCGAGCCGAACAACATCAGCAAGTACCTGGGGATCGCGCAGCTGCTTCGCCAGCAGAAGAACTTTGACAAGGCTGTCGAGGTCCTCGACCGAGGTCTCGCGGTGGCGCCGAACGAGCAGCAGCTCACGGACCTGAAGCTCACCATCTGCAATGAAGCAGGTAAATACGCCTGCTCGGCGCAGGTTTTCTACGCAAAAGCGCAGCACGACACGGTCCTGCTCGCGGACACGATGTTCATCAAGCCGGCCATCGGCGCGGCGCAGCAGGCGTCGGACACGGTAGCGTTGGACTTCTTCACACGGGAATCGGTAAAGCGCTATCCGAACAATGCCAGTTTCGCACGCACTCGTGCGGCGTCGTATCAAATGCGCGGCAAGCCCGACTCGGCGCTCGTCCTGTTGCTGGCCGCACTCAAGCTCGAGCCCAACGACGTCCCGACCAATTTGCAGATCGCGCAAACGATGGTCGACCGCGCGGTATGGGATACAGCCGCGGCGAACAGGGCGAAAGGCGATACCGCGGCGCAGGCTCGCATGCGCGCAGGTTTTGCGCAGAAGATCGATTCGGTCAAGCCCTATCTGCGTCCAGGTCTTGCGTCCAGTGATTCCACACAACGGCTTGCCGCCTCGGTGATCATGCTGACCGCCGGCTCCAAGTTGGCACAGGCCCAGGCGTACAGTGCCGCTTACCCGTGGCTTGATACGCTGCTTCAAGTGACCGCGCCGAGATCGTCGTCGGATACGGTTGGCCCCAAGCAACAGGTCCGTGTGAACGGCAGCTTCTGGTATGGACTGTCATCGGTGCTGACACTGCAGGGTCCGTACAAACACATGACCGAGGTCAAAGGCGCTGCTCGCTGTCCGACAGCGCGTGATGTCTTCGATCGGCTGACAAGGACGAAGAATGCACTGATGCTGGGACGTCGGGTGCATCCTCCAACGGCGGACCAGATGCTGGGCTTCGTCGCGCAGTACGAAAAGGCAAAGCCCCAGGTCCAGAAAGCGTATCAGTGCAAGCCGGCGATAAGTTGAAATGATCTGACCCCGCGTCTATATTCCGGCGCTCTGTCAGGGCTAGGGGCTGTAGCTCAGCTGGTTAGAGTGCCGGTCTGTCACACCGGAGGTCGCGGGTTCGAGCCCCGTCAGCCCCGCTCAGCGTCGGACGATCATCCATGAAGCCCCCGCCCCTTACGGCGGGGGTTTTCTTATGTTTGAGAGTGCCATTGGTGGCTGAACGCGTGATGCCTTTTCATGTCCCGGTCCTGGCGGAGGCGGTCCGCAGGTGGGCAGCCGCCAGTCGCCGTGCCGTGGACGGCACGCTGGGCGGCGGTGGACACGCCGCCATTCTGCGCGATGTAGGCGCGCGTGTTCTCGGCATCGATCGCGATCCCGCCGCTCTCGCCACCGCGCGCGCGCACCTCGGCACCGCGGGAATCGAATACCTCGAAGGCTCGTTTGGCGACCCTGCCGTCCTTACTGCCATTCAGTCATTCACCCCCGATCGCATTCTGCTCGACCTCGGTGTCAGCTCACATCAGATCGATTCCGCTGAGCGCGGCTTCACGTTCCGTCCGGGCGCGCCGCTCGATATGCGGATGGAGGGAGCAGGGAGCAGCGAGCGGGGAGCAGTGACGGCGCGGGACATACTGAACTCCTGGCCTGTCGAACGCCTCGCGACTGTTTTCCAGGACTACGCCGACGAGCGGCGGGGACGCGCCCTCGCTAAGGAGATCGTGCGGCGCCGTCTGACTGCCCCGTTTGCCGTCAGTGACGACGTCGTCAATGCGATCCGAGCCGTGCTGGGCCCGCGGTCCGGCCCGTCCGATTTCGCGCGTCTGTTTCAGGCGCTTCGGATCGCCGTCAACGACGAGCTCGATGTGCTCGCGACCGCGCTGCCGGCGCTGCGGGATGCCCTCGATCCTGGCGGGCGGATCGGGGTAATCACCTACCACTCGGGCGAGGATCGCATCGTCAAGCACGCGTTCCGCGAGTGGGCGCGCGACTGCATCTGTCCGCCGCGGCAGCCCGTCTGCACGTGCCGGGGCCATGCGCTCGGACGCGTGCTCACCCGAAAGCCTATCGTTCCCGACGCGAACGAGATCGCCACCAATCCGCGCGCTCGCTCGGCGCAGTTTCGCGTCTTTGAGGTCGGGAATGGCCGTTAGGGGCCGGCATTGGATCGCGCTCTGGCTTGTGGCGTTGCTGGCGGCGCTCTGGGCGGTGATCGCCCGGCAGACCGCGGCGTTGAATGCCGCCCGCGCGCTGGCAGACCTGCGGGAGGAGCGAGGGACACTGGAAGGGCGGCGCGGAGATCTGGAGCGGCGGGTGCGCACCGCGCAGAGCCGCGCGGTCCTCTTGCCGCGCGCTCAACGCCAGGGACTGCGCTTGCCCGCTGATACGGAGATCATTCTGATCCCGGCCCCGAGAGAAGCTCCACCACCACCACAACATCCGGAGCGGCCCTTCTAAGTGGCGAAACCGCTGGTCCGGTTGCGTGTCATCGAAGTCGGTCTCGGGCTCGCCCTGCTCGCCCTCGTGTTGCGCGCGGCCCAGGTGCAGCTGATCAAGGGGCCGCGCTACGCGGCCAGCGCGGCTGCGCAGCGAACCGAACGCGTTGTTCTGGAGGCGCGCCGGGGGACGTTGTACGACCGTCACGGCACAGCGATCGCGCTGACGCAGGAGACCTATCATGTCGGGATCGCGCCCAACGAGCTGCGCGACGCAAAGCGTGACATAGCCATGATCGCCCGCCGGCTGCGACTCGCGCCGCGCGAAGTCGACCGCATCATGCAGCGGCGCTATGCGTGGTTCGCCGGCCCCTTCACGGCCCTGGACGTGCAGCCGCTGCGCGCGATGCGCGGAGTGCATCTCGAGCCCGTCCTGCGGCGCTTTTACCCGTCGCCCGAATTCGCCCGCGCCATCATCGGACGTTTGGGAGAAGACGCCTCCGCCGGTCTGGAGCGCATGCTCGACACGCTGCTCGCGGGCAGATCGGGAGCAGCGGTCGTTTTGAAGGATCGGGAAGGGCGCGAATACACATCGCCCGCTCGCGTGATCGCGCAGCCGGTCGCGGGCCACGACGTCGTCCTCACGCTGGACGCCGGCCTTCAGGAGATCGCGCAGCGAGCACTCGATGATGCCATCGACGCCATGGAAGCCGAAGGCGGCGACGTCGTGATGCTCGACCCCGCCAGCGGCGAGGTGCTGGCGGTCGCCTCCCGACGCGCCGACGGCAGCATGCGCCCGAGTGCATTCACCGAGACTTTCGAGCCGGGGTCGGTCGCGAAGATCTTCGCGGCGGCCGCCCTCATTGCGCACGATCGCGTAGGCCCAAGCGAGCGGGTATCGGGCGAGGGTGGGCGGTATCGCCTGCCCGATCGTATCGTCACCGACGAGCACCCGTTGCCGTCACTGACCTTGGCGGACGCCATTCGTGTCTCGAGCAACATCGCGCTGGTGAAGTTCTCGGCCCGGCTGCGACCCGCCGAGCAGTATGACATGCTGCGCGCATTCGGGTTCGGCGCGCCGACCGGCATCGAATTTCCCTCGGAATCACCGGGCCGGCTGCGGCCGCCCCACGAATGGTCACGTCCGAGCTCGGCAAGCCTCGCGATCGGATATGAGGTGGCGGTGACCCCCATCCAGCTCGCGGCCGCCTACGGCGCCATCGCCAACAATGGCGTGCTGCTGCAACCGACGCTGATCCGTGAAGTGCGCTCCCCGAACGGCGCTGTGCGCTTTCGACATGATCCCGAGCCGGTTCGCCGCGTCGTCACATCCGAGGTCGCGGCGCAGCTGCGGATGCTGCTGCGCGGCGTGGTCGAGACGGGGGGCACGGGGCGGCGCGCGGCTCTCGCGAATTTCCAGCTGGCCGCCAAGACCGGAACCTCACGTCGTGTCGTCGGTGGGCGGTATGCAGCGGGACAGTACACGGCGTCGTTTGCGGCGCTGTTTCCCGCCGGCGAGCCTCAGCTCGTCGTCGTCATGAAGATCGACAATCCGAGGAAGGGCAGTTACTTCGCCGCGCAGACCGCCGCACCGGTGACGCGCTCGATGCTGGAGCAGGCGCTCGCCGCGCGCACCGTCGCAATCGATCGGGCCCGCCTCGCGAACGTGGCGCCGGCTATGGAGCGCGCCAACGATGCGCTGCGCGAGACGGACGGGGTGGTCCCCTATGTGTTGCCGTGGCCGTACGTGCCCGACTCCGCGCCGGCGCAGCCGGATCAAGCGGTCCCCGATGTCACGGGCAAATCACTGCGCGATGCCGTCCGCGAGCTGCACCGGCGCGGTTTTCACGTGGTGATCAAGGGCTGGGGCCTGATTCACCATTCCTGGCCGGCCGCCGGTGACACAGCCCCCGCCGGCGCGACCGTGACGCTGTTCGCGGAACCACCGCCGATCAACCGATGAGCGCGTCGCTCCAGCTGATCGTCGGCGCGCTGGCCCGTGCCGGCCTGCTGAGCGAGTCCGCGGATGGCTCATCCATGCCGCAGATCACCGGCCTCACCGCGGATGCCCGCCGGTTGCAGCCCGGCATGCTGTTTTGTGCCGTGCATGGCGCGGTGCTGGACGGACACAAGTTCGTCGCCGACGCCGCGGCGCGCGGCGCCGCCGCCGCGCTCGTAGAGTCGCGGCAACCCGCTTCCATTCCGCAGGTCCTGGTCCGCAACGGCCGGCGCGCCGCCGCCGTCGCCGCCGAAGCGTGGTATGGGCGGCCGGCCGCACGGCTCCAGCTGATCGGGGTGACGGGCACCAACGGCAAGACGACCTCGGTCATCCTCACGCGCCACGTCCTTGGCGCGCGGTGGCCGATGGGCGCCATCGGCACGCTGGGGTGCTTCGATCCCGCGGGGGCCATGGTCGAGAGCGAAGCCGGGAATCTCACGACGCCCGGCCCGATCGACCTGCAGGCGACACTCGCCGCGCTGCGCGATCGGGGCGCAGCCGGCGTCGCGATGGAAGTCTCCTCGCATAGCCTCGACCAGGGTCGGATCGATGGCCTGATCTTTCGCGCGGCGATCTTCACAAATCTCACGCGCGACCATCTCGACTACCACGAAACGTTCGAGGCATACTTCGCGGCGAAAGCCAAGCTCATCGGATACCTCGCCGATGCAGGACTCGCGGTCATCAACGCCGATGACGCCGCCTGGGCTCGGTTGCCACGCACGCCGCGGCGCATCACGTTTGGCGTCGGCGCGAACGGCAAGACGCCGCGACCGGACGTCGGTGCTCGAGACATCCACGTCGATGCCTCCGGCGCCCGCTTTCAGCTCGTCACACCCGATGGCACTCATCCCGTCGCGCTGCCGTTGTTGGGACGCTTCAACGTGGCCAACGCGCTCGGCGTGGCTGCGTGCGCCGTCGGGCTCGAGGTGCCGACGCCGGTTGTCGCCGAGCGACTGTCCACTGCGCCGCAGGTCCCCGGCCGGATGGAGCGGATCGCCGTTGACCCGTGCGTGGTGCTGCGCGACTACGCGCACACGCCCGACGCGCTGGAGCGGGCGCTCGAGACGATTCGGGAGGTCACGCCGGCCGGCGGACGCGTGATCGTCGTGTTCGGCGCCGGCGGGGATCGGGATCGGGGCAAACGGGCGCCGATGGGCGAGATCGCGGTGCGTCTTGCCGATGTCGCCCTCGCGACCTCTGACAATCCCCGGACCGAAGACCCGGAGCGCATTCTCGACGATATCGAAGCGGGCATGACGGGGAAGCCTCATTACCGCATCATCGACCGCCGGGCCGCGATCGGCCAGGCGTTAGACCTCGCGCGCCAGGGCGACACCATCCTTCTCGCGGGCAAGGGCCACGAGACTTATCAGATCATCGGGACAGCCAAGGAGCCGTTCGACGAGCGTGAGGTGGTTCGCGCGCTGGGGGCGAACTGATGGCGGCTGGGGGGGTGGGCCTCGCGATCGGGCGATCCTGGACGAGCGATGAGGTGGCGGCGGCGTTGGGTGTACGCTCGCCTGCGAAACTCACGTTCAAAGCGATCGCAACCGATACCCGATACCCGATACCCGATAGCCTGTTTGTCGCTCTCAAGGGCGAGAACTTCGACGCGCACAACTTCCTCGAGAAAGCAAAGGAGCAGGGAGCAACGGCTGCCATCGTGCGCCGCGGCACGGCTCCCATCGCCGGTCTGCCGTTCTTCGAGGTCAATGACACGCTCGAGGCGCTCGGATTACTGGCGCGCGCGCGGCGGCGGCTCTTTCCCGAGGGCACACCGGTTGTTGCGATCACGGGCTCGAGCGGCAAGACCAGCACCAAGGAGATGATCCGGGCCGCCCTCGGCGCTCGGTACCGTGTCCACGCGACATCCAGGAATCTCAACAATCGCGTGGGCGTGCCGCTCACGATTCTCAGCGCGCCCGATGATACGGAGGCGCTCGTCGTGGAAGCTGGGGCCAGCGTCCCGGGAGAGATCGCGAAGCTGCGGGACATCATCGAGCCGACGATCGCGGTCATCACCAACATCGGCTACGCGCACGTCGAGGGTTTCGGCTCGCTGGAAGGCGTAATGGCCGAAAAGCTGTCGCTGCTCGACCGCGCGCCCGTCGCGATCCTTGGGTCGGGTCCAGATCTGATGTGGCCCGAGGCGCGGCGCCGGACGCGGGTCATTCCGGCGGCGCTTCCGGGCAAGAGCGGGGACGACCGCTTGCTCGACCGCTACCTCGATGCAGACGGCCACCCCCGCCTGACGCTCCACTCGGGGGAGCAGGTCACGCTGCCGGCCCTGGGGATTCACCAGCTCGAGAATGCACAGATCGCGCTGGCCGTGGCGCAGCGCGCCGGGGTCGAGCACGACGCCGCGGCGCGCGCCCTGGCCGGGCTCCAGCTGCCGGAAGGGCGAGGGGACGTGCGGGAGATCGGCAGCCTGCTTGTGATAGACGACAGCTACAACGCCAACCCGGCCTCCATGCGGCGGGCGGTGCAGACGGCCGCCTGGCTGGCGGGGCGGCAGCGGCGGCCGCTCGTGGTGGTGGTGGGCACGATGTTGGAGTTAGGGCCGGAAAGTGCAAGATTGCACGCCGAAGCCGCGCGCGAAATTGCCCGGCGCAAGCCGGCACTCGTCGCTGCCGTCGGGACGTTCGCGCGCGCGTTCGAACCCCTGCGCGAAGAGTTGGGAGGACGCCTGATCACCGCAGCCGATGCCAACGCCCTTGGCCCGAAACTCAAATCGGCGCTGCGCGGCAACGAGCTTCTATTGCTCAAGGCGTCCCGGGGCGTGGCACTCGAACAGGTGCTGCGGCACATCTAATGCTCTATCATTGGCTCGCGCCGCTCGCTCGAGAGCACATTGTTTTCAATCTCTTCAACTATATAACCTTTCGCGCGGCGGGTGCGACCGTCACCGCGCTGTTGCTGGCCTTCGTGGTCGGCCCCTGGGTCATCCGGAAGCTGCGTGACCACCGCATCGGGCAAATCGTGCGTGCAGAAGGTCCGACCAGCCACCACGGCAAGCGCGGCACGCCCACCATGGGCGGTCTCATCATCATCCTGGCGACGGTTGTGCCGACCCTGCTGTGGGCGCGCCTGGACAGTCGCTACGTGACGGTGGCGGTGGTGGCGACGCTGTGGATGGGCCTCATCGGATTTCTCGACGATTTTCTCAAGATCGTCCGCGGCCACTCGCAGGGACTTGTCGCGCGTTGGAAGCTCGTGGGGCAGATCTCTTTCGGAGTTGGGCTGGGGGCGTATCTGTTGCTCTTTCCGCTGACCACCAGCGCGCCCCCGTCAGCGACGCAGCTGCCGTTCTTCAAGTACATCGTGTTGGCGCTTCCGTGGCCGCTCTATCTCGGGTTCGTGACTTTCGTGACGACTGCCAGCTCGAACTCGGTCAATCTGACCGATGGACTGGATGGCCTTGCCACCGGGCTCACGGTGATCGCCGCCGGCGCGTTCGCGATCTTCTGCTATCTCTTCGGACGCGTCGACGCGGCCCGCTATCTCGGCGTGCTGCACCTCCCGGGCGCGGGGGAGCTGACGATTTTCTGTGGAGCGCTCATGGGTGCCTCGCTCGGGTTTCTATGGTTCAACGCGCACCCCGCGCAGGTCTTCATGGGCGACACCGGCGCGCTCGCGATCGGGGGCGCGCTGGGCACTGTGGCGATTCTGCTCAAGACCGAGTTCTTGCTCCTCATCGCGGGCGCGGTGTTTGCGGCGGAGACAGTGTCGGTATTGATCCAAACGACGACCTACAAGTACCGCAAGAAAAAGTATGGGAAGGAGTACGCCGACGCCCACAAGGTTTTTCGGATGGCGCCGCTCCACCATCATTTTGAAAAACTGGGGTGGGCCGAGCCACAGGTAGTCATGCGGTTCTACATCCTGGGGGTCATGTGCGCGATGATCGCGCTGGCTACGCTCAAGGTGCGATGATCGAGCCCCTGATACCCGATTCCTGGCGCCGGGGCGGCGTCGTTGCGGTGATTGGTCTGGGGAAAAGCGGTGTCGCGGCTACGCAGCTGCTGGCGCGCCACGGCCTCCGTGTGTATGCCAGCGACGCGTCGGACCATCCCTACGCGGGCGAGGCAGTGACCGCCCTCCGGCACTTGTCGGGTGTAGAAGTCGACGTGGGCCGTCACGACCTCGCGAAGATTCGGCAGGCGATCGGCGTGGTGGTCTCGCCCGGTGTGCCTCCCGATGCGCCGCCGATCGCCGCGGCCCGCCACGCGGGCGTGGAGATTGTGTCCGAGCTGGACGTGGGGTTCCGCGGTCTGGCGGCTGCCGGTGCGGCGACGCGCTGTGTTGCCATCACCGGCACGAACGGAAAGACCACCACGACCGCGCTGATCGCGCATCTCTTGAGCAGCGCGGGTCTGCAGGCGACGACGGCAGGCAACATCGGCCGGCCGATGACCGACCTCGTGCTCGCCGGCGAGCGGTTTGACTGGCTGAGCGTCGAAGTCTCCTCGTTCCAGCTGCACGACAGCCCAAACTTCGCGCCGGAGATCGGCGTGCTGACGAATCTCGCGCCCGACCATCTTGATCGGTACCCCTCCGCCGAGGCGTACTACGCGGACAAACGGCTGCTCTTCCGGAACGCTCGGGCCGAGAGCGTCTGGGTCCTCAACGCCGACGATCCATTGGTGCTGAAGCTCTCGAATGGCGTTGCCGGCCGCCGGGCGCTGTTTTCACTCGCAACGAGCGCCGACGCCTCGTACGACCGCTCGAGCCGGACGCTGCACCTCGGTCGGGAGGTCCTGCTGAAACGCGACGAGCTCCATCTGCTCGGCGATCACAACATCGCCAATGCATTGGCCGGCGCCCTCGCGGTACACGAAGCCGGTGTGCCGGCGGGGCGCATCGCCGAAGGACTGCGCTCGTTCCGGCCGCTCCCACATCGACTCGAGCCCGTTGGCGAGCGTCATGGGATATTGTGGATCAATGACTCCAAGGCCACGAACATCGCCGCGACGACAGTCGCCCTCGTCGCGATGGAGCGGCCGTACGTGCTGCTATTGGGCGGACGTCACAAGGGCGAGCCGTACACGAGCCTCGCGCCGCTCCTTGCCGATCGCTGCCGGCTGGTGATCGCGTACGGGGAGGCGGGGCCGCTCGTGGAGGGGGATTTGAAGGGGAAGGTGCCACTCGAGCGGGGTACGACGTTCGAGGACGTCATCGCGCGCGCGCGCCGGTCCTCACGGCCGGGAGACGCCGTGCTGCTGTCTCCAGCGTGCTCCAGTTACGACATGTTCAAGAACTATGAAGAGCGGGGGGCCACATTCCGGCGGCTCGCGCAAGGGGAGTAGTGACCTGGGAGGGACGACTGCTCGCGGTCGTGACCGCGGTGCTGGTCGTCTTTGGTCTCGGGGCGGTGTACGGCGCCTCGAGTCTCGTCAACGTCGCGGGAGGACAGGTCGGCGCGAGCTTCGCCTTGCGCCAGGCCGTCGGTGCCGTCGTCGGCGGACTGCTCGCGATTGTGTGTGCGCGCCTGGATTACCATCGCTGGCGGCGCTGGGCCTGGCCGTTCCTTGGCGTCACGGTCTTCCTGCTGTTGATCCCGTTGCTGCCGTTCACGCACGCGATCACGCCCACGATCAATGGTGCGCGCCGCTGGGTGAACCTCGGTGTGCTGACGCTGCAGCCCTCCGAGCTCGCCAAGTTCGCCGTCGTCGTGTGGTGCGCGATGCTCGCGGCCAAGAAAGGCGAGCAACTGCGCGACTTCAAACAGGGCGTACTCCCATTCCTCGTGATTCTCGTCCCGGTCATCGGTCTGATCTTCCTCGAGCCGCATCTTTCAATGGCGCTCCTCGTCGCCATCCTGGCCGGGAGCGTGCTGTTTACCGCCGGCGCGCGCATCGGCCACTTCCTTGCGCTGGGCGCGGCCGCGGGACCGCTCCTGTTCGGCGCCATCGCGTCGGCGCAGTACCGGATGGCGCGGGTTCTCACTTTTCTGAATCCGGGCGCCACGCCCCAAGAAGCGTCCTGGCAAGTGCATCAATCGCTCACCGGCATCGGAGCGGGACAGGTGCTCGGTGTGGGATTCGGTCAAGGGCAGCAAAAGCTGGGGTATCTGCCATACGCGTATTCTGACTTCATCTTCTCAACGATCGGGGAGGAATGGGGCTTTGTCGGGGTCCTCGCGATCGCGCTGCTCTTCGGGACGTTCCTGTGGCTCGGCTTCCGCATCGCCCGGAACGCTTCCGATCCCTTCGGCCAGCTGCTGGCGACGGGGATCACCGTGATGATCGGCTTGAGCGTGGTCCTGCACGTCGGCGTCAGCCTCGCGGTGATTCCGGCGACGGGTGTGACGCTGCCGTTCATGTCGTATGGACGCTCCTCTCTGATCGTTGCGCTAGCAGCAACCGGTGTGCTTGCGAGCGTCGGACGTGCACGACGAACTGCATAGTGCGTGGTGCGTGGTGCGTGGGCTCGAGGTGGGATCCGTAAACCCACGCACCACGCACCACGTACCACGCACTTTTTTCACGTGAGGCTTTTGATAGCAGGCGGCGGCACCGGCGGTCATCTCATGCCAGCGCTCGTATTAGCGCGCGTCGCCGCGGATGAAGGTCACGAGGTGGTTTTGGCCGGCGCCGCGCGCGGCATCGAAGCCCGCGTTCTCCCGCGCCATCCGTTTCGTTTCCATCTCTTGCCCATGGAGCCGCTGTACCGGCAGCAGTGGTGGCGCAACGCGTTGCTTCCGCTGGTGTGGCTGCGCGCGACGCAGTCGTCTCAGCGCGTGCTTCGGGATGAGCAGCCGCAGATCGTGATCGGCACGGGGGGCTACGCGGCCGGCCCGATCGTGTGGCGCGCGCAGCGGCTAGGGATCCCGACCGTCCTTCAGGAGCAGAATGCGTTTCCCGGCCTGACGACGCGATGGTTGGCTCGCGGCGCCCGGCAGATCCATCTGGGGTTTCCGGAAGCGCGTGACCGGCTGTCCGTGGGACCGGGGACCCAGGTTTTCGTGTTTGGAAATCCGATCACTCCCCCGGGCCGCATCGATACGCACGTCGCGCGCGCCGAGTTCGGCCTTTCGGCGCACGAGCGGACCGTGTTGATCTTCGGCGGCAGCCAGGGCGCGCGCGCGTTGAACGAAACCGTCGCGCGCGCGATCGGACGGGGCCTGCTCAAGGACGTGAGCCTCTTGTGGGGAACCGGCACCGCTCACGAGGAGCGCTACGCGTCGCTTGCCGTGCCCGGTCGCATTGTCGTGCGGGGGTTTTTCGATCCGATCGCGACCGCCTACGCCGCGGCCGACCTCGTGGTCGCGCGGGCGGGCGCGATGACCGTGTCCGAGCTCTGCGCATGGGGGAAGCCCAGCATCCTGGTGCCGCTCCCGACGGCAGCGGCGGATCACCAGACCTTGAACGCACGGGCGCTCGCGACGGCCGGCGCGAGTGTGCTCGTACTCGAAAGCGAGTTAGCGCCCGATTCGTTTTCCAAGACCGTCAGCGCCCTGGCTCGCGACGAGGAGCGCCTGGCTGAACTCGGTCAAACGGCCCGAAAAAGGGGTCACCCGAACGCCGCCCGAACCATCTTTGCCAAGATCGTAGAGCTTTTGCAAGTTTAGTAAATTCGCTATATTAGCTGCCCACAGATGACCTTGTTTCGAACCGGGGATCCCCGACCCATCCATCTCATGGGCATAGCCGGGGCGGGGATGAGCGCCTTGGCTCTAATTGCCAGGCACCGGGGCGTCGCCATAACTGGTTGTGATACTGACACTTCTGGGGCCGGGATCGCTGATCTGGCTGCCTTGGGAGTTGCTGTTTCTCAGGGCCACGACCCCAGCCATGTGGATGGGGCGCGGGCGGTTATCGTGACTGCGGCGGTGCCGCCGAACCATCCCGAGCTGCAGCGGGCGAGGGCCTTGAACATACCGGTCGTGCGACGCGCCGACGCCCTGGGGGAGCTGGTTTCGGGTGGCGGCGGAGCGAGCCTCGTGGCGGTCGCCGGAACACACGGCAAGACGACCACCACGGTCATGATGACGGAGGCACTCGCGGCCGCCGGGCGAAACCCAACAGGACTCGCAGGCGGCCGAGTCGCTACATGGGGTGGCAATGCGCGCATCGGCGGGGACGGCTTGTATGTCGTCGAGGCCGACGAGTACGACAAGGCCTTCCTCTCGCTCCGCCCGACTGTTGCGGTCGTGAACAACGTCGAGGCGGATCACCTCGAGTGCTATGGGAGTGTAGAAGCACTTGAGGCGGCGTTCGTTGAGTTTGCGGGCCGGGCACAGCGGGTGATTGTGGGCGCGGACGATGCGGGAGCCGATCGAGTCGCGTTGCAACTGGAGGCGCCCCTATGGCGCGTCGGTATCGGAGCGATGGCGGACGTGCGCATTCGCGCGGTCAGGCTCGAGCCGAGTGGCTCGCGTGCGACGATCACGCTGCCGGGCGGCGACAGCGTCGAGCTGAAGCTCGCGGTTTTGGGAATGCACAACGTGCGCAACGCGGCGGTGACGCTGGCGGCATTGCACGCGCTCGGCGCGGACGTGCATGCGGGTGCGCGCGCGTTGGGCGAGTTCCACGGCGTGGGCCGGCGGTTCGAGCGGCTCGGTGACGAGCGCGGTGTGACGGTCGTCGACGACTACGCGCATCACCCGACGGAAGTCGCGGCGACGCTGTCGTCGGCGCGGCAGGCGTATCCGGGGCGGCGCGTCGTCGCGGTGTTTCAGCCGCATCTCTATTCGCGCACCGCGCTGCACGGGGAAGCGCTTGGCAAGGCGCTCGCCGCGGCCGACATGGTGATCGTCGCACCGATCTATGGCGCGCGCGAACAGCCGCTCGAGGGCATCACGCATCATCTCGTCGTGCGTGCCGCGACCCGGGCGGGTGCCGCGACGGTAGCAGTGCGAGATCGCAGCGCGCTGACGAATCACGTCGCGCGCGCCGTGCGCGGAGGTGACGTCGTGTTCACGCTGGGCGCGGGGGACGTGACGCGCGTCGGGCCTGAGCTGCTGACAATTCTTCGGGCACGGAACGGCGAGCAGGGAGCAGTCGCATGAAGTGGAAGTTTCGTGCCGTGCGGCTGGCACGGGTGTCATGGAGCGTGTTGATCTGGGCCAGCGCAGCTATCGTGGTGATGGTCGCGTGGACAGCGGCACCGCTCGCGCTCCGGCGGCTCGAGTTCTTCCGGGTGCGCCAGGTCGAGCTGCTCGGGATTCGTTATCTCGACGCGGACCGTGTACTCGGAACGTTAGGCTTGGCGGCGGAGGCGAGCGTGTTCGACGACCTGAACGTGCTCGTGGACCGGTTGCGGGGATTGGACGGCGTCGCCGACGTGGCCGTGACACGCCATCCCCCTGGTTCGTTGCAGGTGATTATCCGGGAGGTCGAGCCGGTCGCGCTCGTCGCGAACGAGCGAGGCGCGCTCAGCGTCGTCGATGCCGGCGGGCGCGCCCTGCCATTTAAGCTCGTGAGTCTCGATCTTCCAGTGGTCCAGGCTGCCGACACCGTCGTAGTCGGCGTCCTCGCGCGGGTCCAGGTGTTCGATCCCGCGCTGTTTCAGACGATCGATGCCGCGCGGCGTGTCGATGCGCAGCACGATGTCCTCCTCGAGCTGGGCGCCCGTCGTGTCCTATTGGCACGCGACGCGGGGCCGGAGGTGATTCAGGCGGTGGTGTTGGTCGCACAAGACCTGGCGGCGAAAGCGCGCCCCTATGCCGAGCTCGACGCCCGCTTTGCGGGACAGGTCGTCGTGCGCCGCCGCGCGAGGACACCGGGGACGCGGACCTCATGACCGACCGCCGTCTCGTCGCCGGGCTCGATCTCGGCAGCACGAAGACCTGCGCGGTGATCGCGGAGCTGCAGGGCGACCTGCCGCGGGCGCCGCTCGCCAAGATTCTCGGCGTCGGGGTCGCCAAGAACAGCGGCGTGCGCCGGGGCATGGTGCGGGACATCGACGAGACGATGCGCTCCGTCGGCGCGGCGCTGAAGGACGCCGAGCGCATGGCCGGCGCGCGGGTGCCCGACGTCACCTGTGGGATCGCGGGCGAGCACGTCTCTGCCCGCAGCTCGGCGGGCGTCGTCGCGGTCAGCAGCGACGAGATCACGCCGCAGGATGTAGCGCGCGTCAATGAGGTGGCCCGCGCGGTCTCGCTCGGCCGCGATCACGAGCTGCTGCACGACATTCCGCAGGAATACATCGTCGATCAGCAGCACGGCATCTCCGATCCCGTCGGGATGACGGGGACGCGACTCGAAGTGGAGATGTATCTCGTGACGGCGCAAGCGACGGCCGCCCAGAATCTGCGCAAGAGCGTGCAGCGGGCCGGCTACCGCGTCGCCGATCTCGTGCTCGAGCCGCTGGCCGCCTCGTATGCGATTCTCACGGACGACGAAAAAGAGCTGGGCGTTGCGCTGGTGGAAGTCGGCGGGAGCTCCACCGGGGTGTCGATTTTTCACGAGGGGAAGATTCGTCATCTCGCTTCGCTCAAGTACGCCGGCTCGCATGTCACGAGCGATCTGGTGCAAGGGCTGGGCGTGACGCAGTCCGACGCCGAGCGGCTGAAAGAGCGGCACGGCTCGGCGTATTCGCCGCTGGTGGACGCCGCGGAAATGGTGAATCTCCCGTCCACGCCGGGCCAGGGGGCGCGCACCGCGTCCCGCGAGCTGTTGGCGCACATCATTCATCAGCGCGTCGATGAGATCTTCCAGCTCGTCACGCGCGAGTTCGAGCGAGCAGGATACGGAGCGGGTCGCTTGCCCGCCGGCGTGGTGTTGAGCGGCGGCACGGCGCACCTCCCGGGAATGGTCGAGCTGGCGCGCGAGGTCTTCGCGGTTCCGGTGCGCGCCGGACATCCCGAGCTCGGCATTTCGGGTCTTGTCGACAGTGTGCAGGCACCGCGCTTCGCGGTGCCGGTTGGGTTGGTGCTGTACGCGGCGCGCAAGAGCGCGCAGGGCTCCGCTCCCGGTGTGTTATTCGGCGGCGCTCCCGAGAAGCTTTTTGGACCTCTCAAGAGATGGTTGCAAGACTTCTTCTGAGCCCTAGGGGAGAACCATGATCTTCGAACTCGAAGAAACCGTTACGCAGAACGCGCGGATGAAAGTTGTCGGCGTCGGGGGAGGGGGCGGCAACGCTCTCAACCGGATGATCGACGAGCACGTGAGCGGGGTCGAGTTCATCTCGGTGAACACCGATGCGCAGGCGCTGCTGACCAACAAGGCCGACGTGAAGGTGCAGATCGGCAAGAAGCTGACACGCGGGCTCGGCGCCGGCGCGCGGCCGGAGATCGGCCGTCAGGCGATCGAAGAAAACCGCGACGAAGTCCTGCACGCGCTGCAGGGCGCAGACCTCGTGTTCGTCACGTGCGGCATGGGCGGAGGCACCGGAACGGGCGCGGCGCCGATCATTTCACAGATCGCCCGCGATCTCGGCGCCCTCACGATCGGGATCTGCACCAAGCCGTTCCTGTTCGAAGGGCGAAAGCGCATGCGTCAGGCGGAGATGGGCATCGCCGAGATGCGCAAGCACGTGGACACGATGATCGTCGTGCCGAACGAGCGGCTGCTCGCGGTGGTCGGCAAGGGCATTCCGTTCCAGGACGCACTGAAAAAAGCGGATGAAGTGCTGCTCCACGCGACGCAGGGCATTTCGGCGCTCATCTGTGTGACGGGGTTGGTGAATGTAGACTTCGCGGACGTGCGCACCGTTATGCAGAACGGCGGCGCGGCGTTGATGGGAACGGGCACGGGACGCGGCGAAAACCGCGCGATGGAAGCGGCGCAGCAGGCGATCTCGAGTCCGCTGCTCGACAACATCTCGATCGCCGGCGCCACCGGCGTGTTGATCAACATCACCGGCGGCGAAGACCTGACGCTCGGCGAAGTGACGCAAATCAGCGAAGCAATTCACGATGCCGCCGGCGACGAGGCGGAGATCATCTTCGGCGCCGTGAACGATCCCGCCATGCATGGCGAGGTCCGGATCACGGTCATCGCGACCGGGTTCGACAAAACCGGCGCGCTGGCGGATGCATTGGCGGGCGGCGTGCCGCAGCGGTCGGCCGCCGGCGTGTTGCCGTTCCGCGACCGCGCGACGAAGCAGACGCCTGCGACACCGGCGGGAGGATTCGTCAAGCCGGCCGAGGCGCCCAAGCGGGGAAGCCCGCAGATGCCGCTGAATCCCGAGCTGGGTGAGATGGAGATTCCGACTTTCATCCGGAGACAGATGGACTGATGCCGTGGCCGGCGTGGGGAGCGCGGACGAGTCATTACGTCGCGGCCGGCGTCTTGACGACCGTGATGCTGGGGTGGGCAGTGCACGAGGCGTGGCCGTCGCGCGAGATTCCGGTCGCCCTGCCCATTGTCGTAACGAGCGCGTACGACGAATGGGCTGACACGCTCGGCCGCCAGGAGATGCTCGCCGACGTCCTGGAGCGCGCGGGCATCACCGGCCGCGAGTATATCGCGTTCATGCGGGCGGCTCGCGTCCTGAATCCCCGGCGCATGCAGCCGGGACTCATTTTTGAAATCCGTCGCCAGAAGGGGCGGCCGGTCGCGAACCGGCTGGGCGTGCGCCTCGATCCGGAGCGGCGCCTGTGGATGATGCGGCTCGGCGGCGACTCCGGCTGGCAGGAAGTCATCGTCGACATCCCCTGGACGACGGAGCGCCTGCGCACCACAGCCGTGATTCAATCGAACCTGTACGACGCGCTCGACGCGGCGATCGCCGATTCGTTCCTGCCGGCCCGCCAGCGCGTCGGTCTCGCCTGGGCAATCGCCGATGTCTACGACTGGGAAATCGATTTCACGCGCGATCTTCGTCCGGGCGATCGCGTCGAGGTCTTGATCGAGCGCCGGCAATCACCCGAGGGCGAACGGCGTCTCGGTCGCATTCTGGCGGCTCGGGTCGAAGTCGGAGGCTCGCCGAGCTACGCCTTCGCGTTCGAGCCGCGGCCGGGGCAGATCGTCTTTTATGACGAACGCGGACGATCGTTGCGTCGTGCGTTCCTGCGCGCGCCGCTGCGCTTCAATCATATCTCGAGCCGCTTCGGCGGCCGCTACCATCCTATTCTCAGACGGTGGCGGTCACATCAAGGGACCGATTACGCCGCGGCGTACGGGACCCCGGTGCGCGCAACTGCCGACGGCGTCGTCACCGACGTGGGACGAAGCGGCGGCTACGGCAACCTGATCGAGCTGCGGCACGCCAATGGGATCCGGACCCGCTACGGGCATCTGTCGCGGTTCGCGACAGGACTGCATGTGGGACAGCGGGTGACGCAGGAACAGACGATTGGCTACGTCGGCTCAACGGGGCTGTCGACCGGACCGCATCTGCACTACGAGTTTCTGGTGAACGGCCGCCCGACGAACCCGCAGCGAAAGGACGCGGGTGCCGGCGAGGCCGTGCCGGGAAAGCTGCGGGCCGTATTCGACAGCGCGCGCGTGAGCCTGTTGGCCGAGCTGAGCCCCACGGTGGTGCCGTTCTCGAAGCCGTCGCTGGGCGCGGCGGCGAGTCCGGCTCGCGACGACTAACCTTTCAGTCCACACTACATACTCGTGGAGCTCTATCCCGCCGTCGACATAGAAGGCGGGCGCGTGGCACGCGCTCACGGGCGGGCGGCCGACCCGGTGGTTGCGCTCGACGAGTTCACGCGGGCCGGCACGCGCTGGATCCATCTCGTGGACATGGATCGCGCCTACGGGCGGACCGACAACCACGCCTTGATCGGCGCCGTGCTCAATGCGGCGACGGTGCGCGTTCAAGTCGGCGGCGGCCTGTTTCGCGAAATCGACATAGACCAGATGTTCACGCTGGGCGCCACGCGCGTCGTGATCGGGCCGCGCGGCGCCATCGACGCCGCCCTCGTCGAGCGACTGCTTGCGCGGCACGGCGCGAACCGGCTCGCCGTGGGCATCGACGCGAAAAACGGTCACGTTGCGCCACGCGGAACGAAAGAGATTCTCGACATGAGTGTGCGGGAGTTGGCGACGCGCGTGACCGGAGCCGGCATCCGGACGATCATCTATAACGAAGTGACCCGGGATGGGGCGCTCACCGGTCCCGACATCGAGGGCGCGACCGGGCTGCTCCCGCTCGGCGCCGATGTGATTGTTTCGGGGGGCGTCGGCTCGCTGGAAGACTTGCGCGCGGCGCGAGCCGCGGGGCTCGCGGGGGCGTGCGTCGGGCGCGCGCTCTATGACGGGCGGTTCACTATCGCGGAGGCCCTCGCGTGTCTCTCATGATTTTGAGAGGACTGGCCATGCTCGGGCTGATCCTGCTGCTGTGGAATCCCGCCAGCTCCCGCATCCTGCCGACCAGCGATCAGCCGATCGTGCTGCTCGATGCCTCGCTCAGCATGAGCGCTTCCTGGCGGGCTGCGCTGGACAGCGTACGGCCAATGATGGGTCGGCGCGCGGTGGTGTGGCGGTTCGGCCGCACGGTGGCCGGGTTCGATTCGGTGCCGCCGGGCGACGGCGCGACGCGCCTCGCACCGGCGTTGGAGGCTGCCGCGGGCCGCGCCGGCGAGGTGGTCGTTGTGTCAGACGGTGCTGTGGAGGATGCGGCGTCGATCCCGCCGGATCTGTTGCGCCGCCCCCGTGTCGTCCTGCTGCCGCGCGCTCCCTTTTTCGATGCCTTCATCGCGTCAGTCGAGGGCACGAAACATGTGACCCGCTCCGACACCGTACGCTTGAAGGTGAGCTACGGAACTGCCGGGAGGCGGGAAACGGGGAACGGGAAACGAGGGACGCTGGCGGTCCGGATCGGTGAGCGCGACCTGGCGTCGCAGCGAGTGCCGCTTCCAGACAGTGGGACGATTACAACCGAGCTCACGTTTCCCGTTTCCCGTATCCCGTCTCCCGGTTGGTCTGTACTCGAGATTCGTCTCGATGGTGTCGGTGACGTCGAGCCCCGAGACGACAGCCGATTGTTTGCGATTCAGGTGAGCCTGGAGCCGGCTGCGGTCCTTTTCGCTTCACCGCCGGATTGGGAAGCGAGGTTCCTCGCGCGCACGCTGAACGACGTGGCCCGGATGCCGATCAAGGTGTTTGTCGAGACGGAGCCCGGGCGGTGGCGCGACGCCGCGACGCTCGCGCCCGTCAGCACGACGGAACTGTCGCGCGCCGGACAAGGCGCTCGACTTGTGGTCCTGACGGGGCAGCCGGATCGGTCGCGCGCGTTCATCGCGTCGAGAAACGCGGCGCGACTCATCTGGCCGGCTGCCGGACAAGCCGGCGATTGGTACGTCGAGCGCCCTCCCTCATCCCCCATAGCGGGAGCACTCTCGGGCGT
>DATFEG010000163.1:0-5208 GCA_035251445.1 Gemmatimonadales bacterium
ATCATGGGCGCGCCGTAATTGCTCGAGGGCATCGGGAAGATCGAACGACTCAGTCTCGGGGCGTCCGCCGTCTTTCCCCCAGCGGAGCGCGAGACCGAGCACGAGGCCGCTGGCGGCGCCGAGCAGCGTCCACGCCGTACCGCGCCACACGGCTTCGACCAGGAGGGTCCCACCGAGAACGGCGAGCGCGGGCGCAACCCAGGCGCCGCGCAACAGTTTCACGCGTGATTGATGCGGCTGGCTGCGGCGGCGGCGCCGAATCCGTTGTCGATGTTGACCACGGTCACGCCCGAAGCGCAGGAGTTGAGCATCGCGAGCAGCGCGGCCAACCCGCCGAACGAGGCGCCATAGCCAACGCTCGTGGGCACGGCGATGACGGGAACCTTGACGAGCCCGCCGACGACACTCGGCAGCGCGCCTTCCATGCCCGCCACGACGATGATCACGCCCGCGGCACGCAGCACGTCGGTTTGCTGCAGCAGCCGGTGAATGCCCGCCACTCCGACGTCCGTCAGCCGCTCCACTCTGTTCTTCAGAGCCCGCGCGCTGACGGCCGCCTCTTCCGCGACGGCGAGATCACTCGTACCGGCGGTGCACACGAGGATTGTGCCGCGCCCCGTCGGCGCGGGTTCCGGGTCGGGCGGCAAGAAAACGGTCCGTCCCAACGCATTGACCTCGGCGCGGGGGAACTGTGCGGCGAGAGCATCCGCCTGCGCGGGATCGGCGCGCGTTGCCAGAAAGCTCCCTCCGGCTGCCTCCAGCCGCTCCGCGATCGCGACCACCTGCTCCACCGTTTTCCCCGGGCAAAAAATGACCTCCTGATGCCCCTGCGTGATGGGCCGGAGGTGATCGATCGTGGCGAAAGGAAGCTGCTCGAAGGTCATGCAGCGATCGGTGCCGCATTCTCCGCGAGGTAGTCGGCGAAAATCGCTTCCGCACCCGCCATCGATTCGATGGTGAACAACCGTTGGCGCAAGTCGGTAGCGTCCCGCAGCCCCTTTGTATACCAGCCGAGGTGCTTGCGGAATTCGAGCGCTGTCTTGCGGGTGTCGCCCTGCAGCCGCAACGCCAGACGCGCGTGCTCGAGCGCGACCGCAAAACGCTCCGCGGGCCCGGGATCGGCACGCTTGGCGCGGCCGGAGAGTAGATCGCGCGCCTGCGCGAACAGCCACGGGTTCCCGAACGAACCGCGCGCGATCATGATTCCCGCGCATCCAGTATGACGTCGCATTGCGAGCACGTCTTCGGCTGTCTTGATATCGCCATTGCCAACGACCGGAATGTCGAGTGCGTCCACGACACGCGCGATCTCGTCCCAGTCGGCAGCGCCCTGGTACATCTGCGTCCGCGTGCGCGGGTGCAGCGTGAGCACCTGCGCGCCCGCATCCTGACATCGGAGTGCGATCGTCACCGGATCCCGCTGCGTTTCATCCCAGCCACTGCGGATTTTCACCGTCACCGGCAGGTGCGTAGCCTCCCGAACGGCCAGAATGATACCGCGCACCAGCGTCATGTCTTTGAGACAGCCCGACCCGCCGTTGTTGCGGACGACTTTCTTCACCGGACATCCGAAGTTGATATCGACGAAATCGGGTTGGAACAGCTCCGTCACCATCGCGGCGGCCTTGGCCATGACGCCCGCGTCGGCCCCGTAGATTTGGATCCCAATCGGACGCTCGATGGGCTCGAACCGCATGTCTGCCAGGACGCGGTCGATTCCGAGCGAGATTCCTACCGACGAGATGAACTCTGACACCACGACGTCGGCGCCAAAGCGGCGGCAAATCTGCCGGAATGGCGATTCGGAGACGCCCGCCATAGGAGCGAGGAACAGCGGAACATCGTGTGCGGTCCGATACGGGAAGTGCATGCGGTGCAACCTAATAGCGCGTTGCGCCGCGAGCAACCAACATTTACCTTTTGCGCCCCATGCGCCTGCGCGAGTTTTTCTCCGAAGATGCAATCACGCTCAATATCGAGAGCACGTCGAAGGACACAGTGCTCAAGGAGCTCGTCGGCCTCCTCAAGCTCGACGACAAAGCTCAAGCGATGCTCTTCAAGATGCTGAAGCGCCGCGAGACACTTGGATCGACCGGCATCGGCCAGCAGATCGCCATTCCGCATTGTCGGTCGCTGGTCGTCAGCCGGTTGCGATGCGCGTTTGGACGGAGCAGCAAGGGGATAGAGTTCAAAGCGATCGACGACCAACCGGTGCTGTACTTCTTCCTGATCGTCGCGCCGCCCCTCGAGGTCTCGAATCAATATCTGCCGGTGCTCGGCAAAATCGCGCAGTTCGCCAAAGAACCTGACGTCACTGCGCGATTGGCCGAGCTCAGCACTCCTGCGGAGTTTCTTGCGTTACTCGAAGAGAAGAATATCTAGGGAGTGCAATGCGGCGTGCCTTCCTTCGTCGCCGGCGCCAGCGGCGTGGATCCCGTGTATACCGCACAGATCTTTCTCGTCGCCGTGTGACCGAGTTTCGCGGTCCATCCATCGCCCGTCAACGTGATCGTCGGGCCGAGCACGCCAGTAGTGCTCCGATAGCGGGCCCCCAAATTCGTCGTGTACTTCATCGAGTCCGTAAAGTACGCCTCCTCTGCTGTGACGAGGTTGCGTAGATCGGATTTCATCGAAGCCACGACCGCTTTTTCCCTTGTGTTCGCGAACTTCGGGATGGCAATACTCGCAAGCAGTCCAATGATCACGATCACCATCAACAGCTCGATCAGCGTGAATCCATTGCGCGACATACTAGGGCCCCCTAGGTGGGCGTCTGAGGATGCTGATTCTACCCCTCAACGCGTGAGTTGCTAGGGGCTATTCCCATTCGATCGTGGCCGGGGGTTTGGAGCTGACGTCATAGGCGACCCGATTCACGCCCCGGACCTCGTTGATTATTCGGTTGGAGATCCGTCCCAACACTTCGTGCGGGAACTGAAACCAGTCCGCCGTCATGCCGTCGCGGCTCGTTACCGCCCGCAGGGCGACCACATTGTCATAGGTGCGGCCGTCGCCCATTACACCGACCGACTTGATGGGGAGTAACACGGCAAACGCCTGCCAGATTTGATCATAGAGTCCCGCAGCGCGGATCTCTTCCAGGTAGATCGCATCGACCTTCCGCAACAGGTCCAGGCGCTCGTCATTCACCGCGCCGAGCACGCGAATAGCCAGACCGGGGCCAGGAAATGGATGGCGGCCCACGATCTCCTCGGGCAGGCCAAGCTCGCGTCCGACTTGTCGCACCTCGTCCTTGAACAGCTCGCGGAGCGGCTCGATCAGCTTCCAGGGCAGGTTCGGCCGCAGGCCCCCGACATTGTGATGCGTCTTGATCGTGGCGGAGGGGCCGCCTTTGGGGGAGGTCGATTCGATCACGTCCGGGTACAGGGTGCCCTGCACCAGAAACCCGACGTCGCCTTCGACGTGCCGGGCGGCATCCTCAAATACATCAATGAACGTATGGCCGATGCGCCGGCGCTTCTCTTCGGGATCCTCCACGTCCTTGAGCTCGCGCAGAAACCGATGCGTCGCGTCGACGACGCGGAGATCCATGCCGAGATGCGCCCGGAATGTCTGCTCGACCTGCTGGCGCTCCCCTTTGCGCAGCAAGCCATGATCGACAAAGACGCAGGTGAGCCGGTTTCCGATGGCACGCTGCATGAGGGCTGCCGCCACGGCGGAGTCGACACCGCCGGAGAGGCCGCAAATCGCACCCCCCGTCGGCCCGACCAGCTCGCGAATACGCCCCACCTCGTGGTCGATGAAGTGGCCGGGCGTCCAGTCGGGCGTACAGCCACAGATATCGAACAGGAAGTTGTGCAGGATCTCGCCGCCCCGCGGCGTGTGCGCCACTTCCGGGTGAAACAGCACCGCGTAAATCGGCTTGCTTTCGTGCTGCATTGCGGCGACGGGCGCATTGGCGCTCGTCGCGGTGACACGGAAGTGCGGTGGGGGCTCGTCGATGCGGTCACCATGGCTCGCCCAGACGATCGCCGTCGCGTGGGGCTCAAACCCGCCGAACAGGCCCTTGCTTTCGCGGATCGCGATCTCGGCACGCCCGTACTCGCGCTCATTCGACGGCACCACCTTGCCTCCTGCCAGCCGGGCGACGAGCTGCATGCCGTAGCAGATGCCGAGTACCGGTAGGCCGAGGTCGAGCAGGGCCGGATCGGCGGTCGGGGCGCCATCGTCGAAAACGGAACTGGGCCCGCCTGACAGAATGATGCCCTTGGGGTCGAACTCGCGGATGAACGCTAGATCCGAGCCTTTGGACGCGGGGTGGATTTCACAGTAGACGCTGGCCTCCCGGATGCGGCGCGCAATCAGCTGCGTGAACTGAGAGCCATAATCGAGAATCAGAATGCGGTTCACGCCTTGTACCAGGTGGTCGGCTCGGCGGTCTCGCCGCGTACCAAGTCCTCGAGAGTTTCGCGCTGGCGCGCGACATAATAGCGATCGCCGTCGACGACCACCTCCGGCGGACGGGGGCGCTGATTGTAGGTGGACGCCATCACGAACCCATAGGCCCCGGTGCCAAGCACCGCGAGCACCTCCCCCGGGCCCACGGAGACGAGCTTGCGGTCGAGCGCGAGGAAGTCCCCGGTCTCGCAGATCGGTCCCACCACGTTCACAGTCTCTTCGGGACGCTTTCCATCGCGCAGGGGAATGATCTCGTGGTGTGCGTTGTAGTGACTGGGCCGAACGAAATCCGACATGCCGGCATCCACGATCACGTACTCCTTGCCACCCGCGTGCTTGCGATAGAGCACGCGCGTCAGCAGCACGCCGGCATTCGCGACCAGGTATCGCCCCGGCTCACACAGGAGGCCGAGGCCCGCAGCACCTACCGCCGGCACGACAGCCTCGGCAAAAGCTTTTGGGCTGGGTGCTTTTTCGTTGTGATATCGGACTCCGAGCCCGCCGCCCACGTCGAGCGCCTCCAGGGTGTTGATACCCGAGGCGCGAATCGCCGTGACCAGCTCCAGCAGCTTGACCGTGCCGCGGTGGTAGGGCGTGACGTCCGCAATCTGCGATCCGATGTGCATCGCGAGCCCCCGCAGCACGAGCCGCGGTTCGGCGGCGATACGGCGCGCGACAGTCACGACCTCATCGAAGGGGATGCCGAACTTGGCCGTCTTCTCGCCGGTCTTCATGTACAGATGGGTCTCGATCGCGACATCGGGATTGACGCGGATGCCCACGTTCGCC
>DATFEG010000121.1:0-9409 GCA_035251445.1 Gemmatimonadales bacterium
GGCGGATGTGCGCGAGCAGCTGATCACCCCCGAGCTCATCGAGCGAGCCCGTGCGGCGCAGCAGATCAAGCTCTACCCCTATGCGGGCAACATCTACACCTACGTCACCTTCAACTTGCGGGCCAACGGCGACACGGCGAAGCCGCATCCCATCTTCAGCGAGCGCGAGGTCCGGCGCGCGCTGACGATGGCGGTGGACCGGGCAAGCCTGGTGAAAAGCACGCTGGGCGACGTCGGCAGGGTGCCACCTGGACCGATGTCGTCGCTGCTCTGGATCTGGGATTCGGAAATCCGTCAACTCCCCTACGACACGACGCAGGCGTCGCGGCATCTGAACGCCCGCGGCTGGCGCGATCACGATAGCGACGGCGTGCGCGACAAGGATGGACAACCGCTTACGTTCCGCATCGTCGTGCCCTCGACGAGCCAGCTGCGTCGTCAGTACGCGCGATTGCTGCAAGAGCAGTTCCGACGCATCGGTGTCCAGGTCGAGATCGATGAGATCGATCCCCGTGCCCTGACCCAGCGGCTCGTCAGCGGAAACTTCGACGCTGCCATCCTGTCGCGGTCCAACGACCCGTCACCGAGCTCCGGGATCACGCAGACGTGGACGAGTGCCGGCATCGGCGGGTCCAATTACGGCCGTTACAGCAGCCCCGAGTTCGACCGGCTCGTGGATCGCGCGATCGCGGCGCAGTCCCGCGACCAATCCAAGCGGCTGTGGCGCGCGGCGATCGAAACGATCAACGCCGATGCTCCCGCCATTTTTCTCTACGCGCTCGGAAACGTGGCGGGCATCCACAACCGCGTCGACAACGTGCAGATTCGCCCCGATTCCTGGGCGGCGTTGCTGCGCACCTGGCGCATCCCCCGCGACCGGCAGATCGATCGAGACCGCGTGGAGCGATAGATGATGGCGTGGCTGGTGCGGCGCCTCGTGGCGTCCGTTGCCATCATTTTCGCGGTTGTCACCTTTGTCTTCATCCTGATTCATCTCGCCCCGGGGGAGCCGTGCCTCACGGGCGGGGAAGGCTTCACCGACCCCGAGATTTGCCGGCTCCTGGTTCGTCAATTCGGTCTCGACCAGCCGATTCTCGTCCAGTACTGGCGTTATCTGGTGCAGCTCGCACAGGGTAATCTCGGCTACTCGTTCGCGCTGCATCGTCCGGTAGCCGACGCGATCGCCGATACGGTCCCGTTCACCCTGCAGCTCGCCGGCAGCGCGCTGGTACTCGACTTCACGTTCGGCCTCGGACTGGGCATCTACCAGGCCCTGCGCGCGAACCGCCTGCCGGACGTCGTGCTGGGCAATGTCACGCTGTTTGTCTACTCGCTGCCGACGTTCTGGCTCGCGTTGATCCTTCTGCTGCTGTTCGGCGAGAAGCTGCGGCTCTTCCCGGTGGGCGGTGCGAGCGATCCCATTCTCTGCCCGACGGTCGATTCGCTCTATTGCCTGATCGATCGCATCTGGCATCTGGCGCTTCCCGCGGCCACCCTGGGCCTTGTCGGGGCCGCCGGCACGGCGCGATTCCAGCGGGCCGCGATGCTGGAGATCGCACAGCAGGACTTCGTGCGCACCGCGCGCGCCAAAGGGCTGCCGGAACGCCGCGTGGTGCTCCGCCACCAGCTCCGCAACGCGCTGCTTTCCTTTATCACCCGATTCGGTCTCAGCTTCCCCTTCCTGCTGACCGGCGCGGTTCTGATCGAGACGATCTTTGCGTTGCCGGGCATGGGGCGGCTCACGGTCGATGCGATTCTGCAGCGCGATTACACCGTCGTCACGGCCACCGCGCTGATAGCCAGCACAATGGTCGTGACGGGAAGCTTGATCGCCGACGTCCTCCTCGCCGTCGCCGATCCACGCATCCGGGTGGGCGAGGATACCGCCTTCGACATCGTAACGGCATGACGTTCGCCTCCTGGCTCGCCCTCGTGATCGCGATCGTGGTGGCGGCGGAAGCCGTGCGCTGGCTGCGCCATCGGGCGTTGGCACATGATCAGTGGCGGCGCTTCTTCCGGCATCCCACGGCGGCCTGGGGCTGCGGCATCCTGACGTTTCTCGTGATGATCGCGATCGCCGCGCCGCTGGTCGCGCCGCTCGATCCCGTCGTGCAACCCGACCCCGTCCACCTGCAGAACCATCCGCCCTCACTGACATTCCTGATGGGGACCGATGTCTTCAGTCGCGACGTGTGGAGCCGGTTCGCGCACGGAGCGCGCATTTCGCTCGGCATCGGCGCCCTCGGGGCCTTGATCGCGGTCGCGCTCGGCTCGCTCGTCGGCGCGGTCGCGGGCTATTATCGCCGTTGGGTCGACGGTTTGCTGATGCGCCTCGTCGACATCGGCCTCGCCCTTCCCCGCATTTTCATCCTGCTCATGGCAGTTGCCTTGTGGGACCGCCTGCCGTTCGCCTGGCTGGCGTTCGTCATTGGGCTCACCTCGTGGTTCGGCACCAGCCGCCTGGTTCGCGCGGAAGTGCTCGGACTGCGCGAGCGAGAGTTCGTCGTTGCGGCGCGCGCTCTGGGCGCGCGCTCCAGCCGCGTTATCTTTGGCCACGTTCTGCCCAATGCCGCGGCGCCGATTATCGTGTCGGCCGCCCTGAGCGTGGGAAACGTGCTCCTGCTCGAAGCGTCGTTGTCCTTCCTCGGTATCGGCGTGGCCCCGCCGCGGCCGAGTTGGGGCAACATGATCGCGGACGGCGCTGTCAGCCTGTACACAGCGCCCTGGACCACACTCTTTGCGGGCCTCGCTATTTCTCTGGTCGTCATGTCTTTGAACGCCGTCGCCGATGGGTTGCGCGATGCTCTCGATCCGCGCGAGGAAAGCCCTTGAACGCCTTGCTGCGCGTGCGCGATCTCAAGACCTATTTCGTCACCGAGCAGGGCCGCGGCACGGCGCGCGCGGTCGACGAAGTGTCCTTCGATCTGTATCCCGGCGAGACCCTGGGCATCGTGGGGGAGTCGGGCTGCGGCAAGACGGTCACATCACTGTCGATCCTGCGGCTCGTTCCCGAGCCACCCGGCCACATCCTCCCGGGCTCGGTCATCGAATTCGACGGCCGGAATCTCCTGGCGATTGCGCCGCGCGAGCTGCGGAGCATTCGCGGCAATCAGATCGCGATGATCTTCCAGGAGCCGATGACGTCGCTGAATCCCGTCTTCACTGTGGGGGACCAGATCGCGGAAGCGGCAATCATCCACCAGCGCCTCTCGCGTGGAGCCGCGCGGGCGCGGGCCATCGAGATGCTCAAGCTGGTTGGCATCCCCGATCCGGAGCAGCGTGTTGACGATTACCCGCACCAGCTCTCCGGAGGAATGCGGCAGCGCGTGATGATCGCGATGGCGCTCGTCTGCCATCCCAAGATCCTCATCGCCGACGAACCGACCACCGCGCTCGATGTAACGATTCAGGCTCAGATTCTCGAGCTGCTCGACCGGCTGCAAAAAGAGCTCGGCATGGCTGTGTTGCTCATTACTCATGACCTGGGAGTCGTCGCCGGCCACACCGACCGAGTGGTGGTGATGTACGCGGGACGCGTCGTGGAGACGGCGCCCACGGCGGAGCTGTTCGAGCGCCCCACACACCCGTACACGGAGGGGCTGCTCGCGGCGGTGCCGCGTGTGAATGCGCCGCGCTCGCGCCTGCATGCCATACCGGGTCAGGTGCCGGCGGCGACCGCCTGGCCGGTCGGGTGCCGATTCCATCCGCGCTGTCCCTATGCCTGGGACAAGTGCGTCGCGCAGGAGCCGCCCTTGCTCGAAACCGGCTTCGATGGACACACGGCCCGCTGCTGGCTCGTGTCGGAACCGGAGCGACGACACCCGACACGATGACGACTCCCAGCCCAGGCCCCAGGCCCGAGCCCCTAGCCCCATTAGTGGATGTCCGCGACCTGGTCAAGCACTACACCAGCGAGCGCCGCTGGTTTGGCCTGGGCCGGCCCCGCCCGCCGGTGCGTGCCGTGGACGGCGTGTCGTTCGCGATCCCGTCCGGACACACCCTCGGGCTCGTCGGCGAGTCGGGGTCGGGTAAGACCACCGTGGGCCGCACGCTGCTGCGGCTGCAGGAAGCCACGAGCGGCAAAGTGCTGTTTGAAGGGCTCGACGTGTTCGCGCTCGATGCCACCCGGTTGCGCGCGCTGCGCCGCCGCATGCAGATCGTGTTTCAGGATCCGTACAGCTCACTCAATCCGCGCATGACCGTGCAGGAAACGCTTCAGGAGCCGCTCGAGATTCACGGCTTAGCGGGGACGGTCACCGGGTTGCTGGACGAGGTTGGACTCGACGCCGCATTCGCGAAACGCTACCCGCACGAATTGTCGGGAGGCCAGCGCCAGCGCGTCGGAATCGCGCGCGCGCTCTCGGTCGAGCCGCGGTTCATCGTCTGCGACGAGCCGGTCAGCGCGCTCGACGTCTCGGTCCAGGCTCAGGTCCTGAACCTGTTGGCCGACCTCCAGGCGCGACGTCGTCTCACATATCTGTTCATCGCGCACGATCTTGCCGTCGTCCGGCACATCGCCGATGACGTTGCAGTGATGTATCTCGGGAAAATCGTCGAGCGTGCGCCGGCCGCCGAGATCTACACGATGCCGCGGCACCCGTACACGAGCGCGCTGTTGTCGGCCGTGCCGGAGCCCGATCCTCGGGCGACCAAGACTCGCATCCTGCTCAGCGGCGACATCCCGTCTCCTGCCGCGCCGCCGCCCGGCTGTCCCTTTCATCCCCGCTGCCCGCATCCGTTGAAGAGCGAGAAGTGTCGAACCGACCCGCCGCCGTTGCGCGAGATCACGCCCGGACACTTGGCGGCATGCCACTACGCTGAACAGCCGATGGAGATCCCGGTCAGCAAACATTAATCCGCCTGCTTCTCAGCGTAATTTCGCTCATTTGTGCAGGTTATTGGTTCCGGTTTTTCGCTTGATGGCTCCAGCTTCTCTTGTGGACCCCGGGCTTGCGCCCGGGGTTGGTGAGTCATCGGCTCCGGTTTTCCGCTTGATGGCTCCAGCTTCCCTTGGACCCCGGGCTTGCGCCCGGGGTCGGTGAGTCATCGGCTCCGGTTTTCCGCTTGATGGCTCCAGCCTCTCTTGTGGACCCCGGGCTTGCGCCCGGGGTCGGTGAATCATCGGCTCCGGTTTGCCGCTTGATGGCCCCAGCTTCTCTTGTGGACCCCGGGCTTGCGCCCGGGTCGGTGAGTCATCGGCAGATGTCCGGACATCATGCGTATCAAATGTTCGCTCACATCACTTGGCATACCTGGCGGCGAGTCGGATGCATCGATAGTCGTGCCGTCCGAGAATTGCGTATCGCCATCATGCATGCCGAGAAATGCACGGGTGTGAGAGTGATTCGCGCCGCCTTCCTGGCCGATCACGTGCACGTTGCAGTGAGCTTTCGACCGGATACGCTAATCAGCGACTTTGTACGGATTGCGAAGTCTGTGAGCGCGACCCGTGCGAATAGAATCGTAGCGGGCGCCGTAAAGTGGGCGCGGGGTTATTACGTAGCCACGCTGCACCGAAATGATCTCGCCCGAGTCCTGCGATACATCGATGGCCAGTTCCGGCGGCACCCCGATCTCATCCCGCGCGGCTTACGCCCCAGCGATGTTGTACTGACCCCGGGCAGACTGGCCCTGGGCGGACTGACCCCGGGCGCAAGCCCGGGGTCCCTACCTCACCCCGCCCATCAGTTTCCGGATCGGGGGCGTGACAGCCAGCAGCACGAGCGCGGCGACGAAGGTGACGAGCGCGACCCTGCCAAACAAATCCGGTAGCGGCAGGCGGTCGAAGAAACCAGCGACCCAGCCCGCCAGTTTGTTTCCCACCGCAATCGACAAGAACCACAAGCCCATCATCGCTCCCACAATGCGCGTGGGCGCGAGCTTCGTGACGGTCGAGAGCCCGACGGGGCTGAGACAGAGCTCGCCGATCGTGTGCAGGAAGTACACGGCGACAAGCCACCAAGGACTGACCAGCACACCCTGCCCTTGCGCCATCTTCGCGGCCGGTACGAGCAACGCGAAGCCGAGGCCGGCGAAAATCAATCCCAGCGTGAATTTTACCGGGCTCGAGGGCTGCCGCGGGCCAAGCCGGATCCACAACCAGGCGAGCAGCGGAGCCAACCCGAAAATCATGAACATCGAGTTCAACGATTGAAACCACGTCGAGGGGAAGCTGAAGCCGAAGATCCGGGTCTCGGTCATCCGGTCGGCAAACAGATTGAGACTCGAGCCTGCCTGCTCGAAGGCCGCCCAGAAGATCGTCGAGAACACGAACAGAACCGCGATGGCGGCCACGCGTTGCCATTCGTCGGGGGTGAAGCGCCACCATGGCTCTGCGCTGGCTGCGGCCGCGGGCTTGGTCTCGGATTGCCCCAACCGCTCGAGCGCCGGCAGAAGCCGACGCTTCCCCGCGACGTACTGAATCAGTCCCAACGTCATCCCGATCCCGGCACACCCGAAGCCGACGTGCCAGTCCACGCGCTGTCCCAACGTTCCGACGATGAGCGGCGCCAGAAATGCGCCGAGATTGATCCCCATGTAGAAGATCGAAAAGCCGGCGTCGCGCCGCGCATCGTCCGGATCGTACAGCGAACCGACCATCGTGCTGATATTGGGCTTGAGCAGGCCGGTCCCCAGCACGATCAGGACCAGGCCGAGGTAGAACGTCGTGAGGGACGGAAAGGCGAGACTGAAATGACCCAGCGCGATGATGATTCCGCCCCAGAGGACGCTGCGATACTGTCCCAGCCACCGGTCGGCGATGATGCCGCCGGGGATGGCCGCTGCGTAGACCCCGAACGTGTAGTTGCCGTAGATGCTCGCCGCGTGCTCGGTGGTGAATCCCATCCCCCCGTTCGCCACCGAGGCTGTCATGTAGAGGATGAGCAGCGCGCGGAGACCGTAGAAGCTGAAGCGCTCCCACATCTCGGTGAAGAACAGCGTCGACAGGCCGCGGGGGTGTCCGAACCATCCCCGATCGGCGTGGGACGACGTGGCGGCGGGTTGGGTCATGCGAGTCCGAAGCCTTTCAGTCGAAGAGGTCGTCCTGTTGCGCGGGATCGGGATGCTCGGACGGTCGGAGCAGCGCACCCATCCGCGCTTCCCACTTTTCGACGTCGAAATGGTGCTCGTTCTGAAGCGCGCGGCGGAGCACGGGGGAGAACTCGTGGAACGCCTCCAGCAGCTCGCGCGTCGCTTCGCGCAGCGATTCCAGGCGGAAACTGTCGTCGGTTGCGCCCATGTCTTCCAGGATGCTCTGCTCCGTGCGCGACGCGACGACCGGCTCCGCCCGGCCCTCGATGAAGACGTTGGTCCGTTGCCCCGGACCGCGTCCTTCCTCGATCGGCATCAACCCGAGAATCCGGTCTGAGCGCCAGTACTTCCCGTACCCGAGAAACACCATGCGGCCGCGTTTGACGTCCATTGCTACCTCCGGGTACGCCGATTTTTCCGGATATCCTCGAGTACAACCCGGTCAATCTTCCCATCCATTCGCACGCGCACGTCGTAATTCTCCCAGTACATGAAATTCGCGAGCGCGGTGAGGAACGCCTCGTTCACCGACGGCTGCGGCGCGGCCAGCCACTTTTGCGGCTGATTCTTCGGTTCGGCAACAAGGATGGCCTCCAACTCCCGCTGCAGGACCGGCGTGATCGCGATCAGATCGGCGGAGTCGGTCGTGAAGAAATAGAGTTTGTGCAGCTCATACAGTCGCTGCAGCTCCTTGATGGGATCCGGGGCGTCGTAGACCCGAATGTCGATGTAGCGGTCGGTGGTGCCCATGTAGCCCGCGTTGGCACGGACGACGAGCAGCGCCGCCGACTGCATGCCGCGCTTGTCGCCGCCCCCGGCCTGCCCCGCCACGAGCGCCGCAAGCAAACGATCGGCTAGCGACCCCCCCGTCCGCTCGAACGTTTCGGCCATGTTTCGCACCGTGGCGTCCGAAACCATGATGTTGGCTTGGGCGGCGTAGCCGTGCCCGGTGATGAGCTGTCCCTTGCCGCCGGTCTGGCCGTCGTGCACCGGTTCGGCCGTGCGGCCGGACGGCCGTCCGGTTCTTCCACCCGCCCAGTCGAACGTCGAATCCCCCGTCCAGCTCGCCGCATTGCCACGCGCGTCTACCATGCCCACCTGGCGCTGTGATGGGCGCTCGTCCCCGCGCATTATGACGCGCATCGCTTCCGGCGCCGTCGCGCCACGCGCAATCAGCTCGAGTCCCTTTTCGCCATAATCCGTGTTGCTGAGCGATTGCGTCGCGACGGCGCCGACGCCGGCCCGCGCCCAGGGGACGAGACCGCCGACATTCGGGAATTTCGATTGCACGGCAACACCGAGGTCGCCCGTGACGGAATCGTACGCGACGATGCTGTAGGTGTGAGCGCGTTTCAAAAAATCAGCTGGGGGAGGTTGTGGAGATTGCTGGAGGTGCAGCAAAACTAACAGGAGCACAGTCGCTAGTCCTTTCTCATCTTCTTCTTGAGCTCCTCGAGCTGGCGCGTCGCCTCCGCCTCTCGCGCGGCGCGGTCCATGTCGGACTTGAGCAGCTCGTCTTGAAGATCCATTCCAGGCCGTGACCCACCCGCACTCTGGACGTCACGCCACGCCCGCTCGGAGCTGCGATCCCCTTCCATTGCCGGCCGGTCTCGCTCGGCGCTCTTGAGTTGTGCCTGCATGTCCGCCAACTCGCGCTCGGCAAGCGCGAGCTCTTCACGCTGCGCTACCAGCTTTCGCTCGAGCACGGCGACGCGTTCGCGATGCTTGTCGGTGAAGCGCTCGGCGACTGCAACGGTTTCCTGATCCTGGATCTCGCCCGCGAGCCGGCCGCGCCGCTCAGCATCCGCAAGCCGCTGGCGTTCCAGTGCGAGCTCTCGGTCGGTACGGGCGACGGCTTCCTGGATTTCGCCGACGGCGACTTTGGCATCGACGACGGCTTCACGCATCTGGCGCGCGAGCGCGCGCAAGTCGGCGGGACCTGCGGCCGCATCCAGGGCTGCGCGGAACGCGTCCCGCAGGCGCTCGAACAAGACCCCCCCTTTTTCCTCGCTCAGCTCTTGCGGATCGTCTTCGCGAAGAACGGGGACAGAACGGGTTCGACGGAGCGCGACGAGCACTTGGGGCACACCGGCCGGCGCGCGCCATGCTTGGCCATCGGCTCAGTGCGCGCGAAGTGCTCGTCACACTTCGTACAACGATACTCGTAGAGGGGCATGGTGTAGGAAACTCTATTCCACGGGAACCACGGTCAAGTTGACGCATGTCCCTGCGCCCACAAATTGCGGGGGTGTTCGCCCTCTTGAGATCCGGCAGTCTCGCCTGGCCGCTGCTGCTCGCGGCGACGGCTTGTGGCGGGGGACTGCAACCCGAGCCGATCTGCGGCGCCTCGCTGACCGGGGTGTGCGGCACGATTCGG
>DATFEG010000021.1:0-26745 GCA_035251445.1 Gemmatimonadales bacterium
CATCTCCCCCGCCTGCAGCAAGACGTCACGCGCGTTCCCATAACTCACGGTTTCCCGCGCCTTGTCCAGTGGGTGCCACACACATGCGGTGATCCCTTCGGCTTCCTCGGGCACCGCCTCGCCCTGGCGCGACTCGAACAGGAAGAAATGACAGAACTTGTGGATCGTCTTGCCGCCAAAGCGGAAGTACCAATCGATCACCTTGATCGGTCCGTGGAGAACCAGCTCTTGCAGTCCCGTCTCCTCGGCCACCTCCCGTCGTGCAGCGTCCGCCGGCGGCTCTCCGGACTCGAGATGTCCTTTAGGGAATCCCCAGTTCTTGTACGAATCGCGAATAAGAAGGAAGCGCACCTGACCATCCGGCCCGCGGCGAAAGACCACGCCGCCGGCGCTGGTTTCGCGCTGGGCGCGACCTTGAGCCTTGCGGCCCTTCTTGCGGCGACGGGTCATTTCCCGTTAGAAGACGCTAAACGTGAAGTACTTCCGCGGATTCGCCTGAATGTCGGAGAGCAGCTGGCGCAGTTGAATCATAGTCAGCGTGGTTTCGCGATAGAGTGAGGAATCGGCAACGAGCAGTCCCAGCGTGCCGCTGCGGTTGGAGATGCGCGACAGGACCGTATCCGCATTCTGGAGTACCCGCACGAGGCTCTCCTGGTTGCGGTTCGCCGCGGCCATCAACTGGCGAAAGTCCTGAGACGCGCTGCGCAGGTCGGTCGAGGTGGCGGCGGAATTATTGAGGATTGTCGCGAGCTGGCCTTGGTTCGTCGCGGTGTCTACCCGGCCCAGGGTGGCCCGCAGATCGACGGCGGCGCGCGACAATGCCTCGGAGCCCGACTGCAGGTTGGCGCCGACATTGCCGATCACGTCGGCCTGCTCGTTGGTGACCTGGACGAGCCGGTCGGCCACTTGGCCGAAATCGCGAATCGATCGCCGCAGATCCATCACCGCCTGCGAGTCGAACGCCGTTTGGACGCGTGCTGCGACCGTGCCAATGTCGGTGGCGATCCGGCTTGCCTGGGCGGTGAGCTGGCCGATATCCGGCAACGTTGCCCCCGGCCACTTCCCGCCGCCGACCGCCTCGGCCTCGGCGAGCGCTTGCCGGATATTGGGATCTGCGGGCGGGGGCTCGCTCGAGATCAGCGTCGCGGCCCACTCGCCGAAGAGGGAGGCCGATGCGGCGATCACGGCGGGCTTCGCGGGTAGTCCCACGCCCGTATAGATCTTGAGGTCCGCTTCGACCCAATTGCCCGGTGCGAGGCGAATCGCCTCGACGCGCCCAACGCGCACACCGCGCAGCACCACTGGACTGCCGACGCCGAGCCCGCCGACGGTCCGGAAGCGTGAGGTGAACACCGCCTCGCTGCCCCCGATGCGCGCCCCCGAAAGCCAAAGCGCCCCGCTCACCACCAGCGCGAGCGCGGCAATCACCACGAGCCCTACTGCGAACTCGTTTTCGCGTTTCACTCGGCGCGCCCCTCGATGAACTGGCGGACCAGCGAATCGGACGTCCCCTGGATCTCTTCCACCGTGCCCACCTGCCGGACCTTTCCATCATATAACATGGCGATGCGGTCCCCCACCGTATACGCGCTCCGCATGTCGTGCGTCACCACGACGCCGGTCACGCCCAGGTGCTCGCGCGTCCGAACCATCAACCGGTCGATCACGGCCGCAGTCACTGGATCGAGCCCGGTCGTGGGCTCGTCGTACAGGATATAGCGTGGCCGCAAGGCGATCGCGCGGGCGATGCCCACGCGTTTGCGCATCCCGCCCGAAAGCTCCGCGGGAAAGCGCTCCTCGGTACCCGAGAGATCGACGAGTGCCAGCGCTTCGTGGACCCGCTCTTCGATCTCCTGGTCTTCCAGGCCGCGGCGGCGCAACCCGAGGGCCACATTGTCCGCCACCGACATGGAATCAAACAGCGCGGCGAATTGAAATACGTAGCCGATGTTTTGGCGCACCTGCGTCAGATCATCCCGGTCGAGGGTGCTGATCGCCTGGCCGTCAACGATCACCTCGCCGGCATCGGGGTGCAACAGCCCGACGATGTGCTTCAAGGCGACGCTCTTGCCGCTGCCCGAATACCCGATGATGACCATCGTTTCCCCGTCCCGAATCTTCAGCGAAAACCCCTGGAGCACACGCTTCGCGCCGAACGCCTTGTGCAGGTCCTGGAATTCGATCACAACAAGACCACGGCCCAGAACGCATCGAGCACCAGAATGAGAACGGCCGAGTACACGACTGCCCGCGTCGTACTGCGCCCGACGCCTTCCGCGCCGCCGTGGGTCCCGAGCCCCACGATGCACCCCACGAGCGCGATGGCGCACCCGAAGCTCGCGCTCTTCAGCAGGCCGAACCAGACGTCCTTGAAGACATAGAAAAGCTTCAGCCCCTTGATGAAATCGGGCGTCGACAGGTCGAGCAGCACCAGGCTGGTTAGCCACCCGGTGACAATTCCAACGGCGATCGCAAAGGCCACGATGGCCGGAAACATGAGCGTCGCCGCGGCGACACGAGGCACGACGAGGTAGCTCTGCGGATCGTAGGCCAGCGTCTCGAGGGCATCGACCTGCTCCGTCACCTTCATCGTGCCAAGCTCCGCGGCCATGCTGGCACCGACCCGGCCCGCGAGCGCGAGGCCCGTCAGCACGGGTCCGAGCTCAAGCATCATCGTCTTGCCGACGAGCGTGCCGACGAAATAGAGGGGGACGGCGCCCGTGAAGGTGTAGGAGGCCTGCAGCGCGAGCACGACACCGGTGAACGCGGCGATGAACAGTGCCACCGGAAGCGAGTCCACGCCGATGCGACGCATTTGGACCATGACCAAACGGCCCCAAATGCCGATGTCGCGGAGGCCCCGTGCCATGTCCATCAGGAAGTGGCCGAAGCGGCCCACTTCCTGGATGGCCATCACAGAGCGGCGGCCGATGGATTCAATCACGGGGGGACAAACTAGATCAAAAACAGTAGGGGCGCAGCATGCGGCGCCCCTACGATTGTGAATCGCTACGAGTTACGCTGCGAAGCTGGCCAGCGCCTTCCCAACATCGCCATCGCGGAGCCGCTTCAGAGCACGGTCTCGCAGCTGCCGCACGCGCTCACGCGTGACCCCCAGCATGCCGCCGATTTCTTCGAGCGTGTGCTCGCGGCCGCCGTCCAAGCCGAAGTACAGCCGCAGCACCTTGGCGTCACGACGCTGCAGCGTGTTCAGCGCCTGCTCGATTTCGTCGGACAGGAAGCGATCCATCGCCTGATCTTCCGTGTCCGGCAGGTCCTCGGCGATAAAGCGCTCGATCAGCGAGCGATCGCCATCGGGATCGAGCGGCGCGTCGAGCCGCACGTCGCCCGTGTTCAGGGCGGCGAGCGACTGCACGACCTCCAGCGACAGCTTGGTCGCGTCCGCGATCTCTTCGGGCGTCGGCTCGCGGCGCAGCGTCTGCCGCAGATACTCCGCCGTGCGCACGATGCGCGACAGATCGGCGGTGCGGTTGAGCGGCACACGCACGGTGCGACCCTGGCGCGCCAGCGCCGCCAGAATCGCCTGGCGGATCCACCATACGGCGTACGAGATGAACTTCACGCCCTGATCCGGATCGAACTTCCGCGCGGCCGTGAGCAGGCCGACGTTGCCTTCGCCGATCAAATCGGTCAGGGGCAATCCACGGTTCTGATATTTCTTTGCGACCGAGATTACAAACCGGAGGTTACGCTTCACGAGCTCCTGCATCGACTCCTGATCACCCGCACGGACCTTGCGGGCGAGCGCGATCTCCTCCTTCTGCGTAAGCAGTGGAGTCTTCGAGACTTCGTGGAGATACTGATCCAGGATGTCGCGCTCGTGCTCGTGAGAGCCAAGACCCGTGAGCAAACCCCGGCGCCGACCGCGACGCTTGGCAACGCGACGCTCGGTCGTGGCGACCGGCGCCTTCGCTGCCTTCGCCTTGGCCTTCGGAGGCGTTGTAGCTTTCACGTTCTTACGGGTGCGTGGCATTGTCTCGCCCTAATTGGGTGCTCTGGTGATACGCAGAGGTCGCAAAAATGTTCACGAAAATGAGGCGATTTACCTTGACACCGGTGTAACGTGCCGGTAACATGCCGTGTTCCCTCCGGGCTGTTAATAGCCCTTTGGGGGCGCGCAATATAAGGGGGGCGTAGCTCAGTTGGGAGAGCGCGTGAATGGCATTCACGAGGTCAGGGGTTCGATCCCCCTCGCCTCCACTGGTCGGGGGCGGTAGGCGGCGCCGGCGGTAAAAGGGTGGTAGATGGCCCTGGGGTAAGTGGTTACATTTGCCGGCGCGCGGGAATAGCTCAGTTGGTAGAGCACAACCTTGCCAAGGTTGGGGTCGCGGGTTCGAGTCCCGTTTCCCGCTCTATAACAAAACGGGCAAATCGACGCGGGGTGGAGCAGTCTGGTAGCTCGCCGGGCTCATAACCCGGAGGTCGTGGGTTCAAATCCCACCCCCGCTACTGACAGTGATCAATGTCCAACGATCATTGATCAATGAATGCGGAATGCGGAACGGGGAATGCGGAATGTCATTCCGCACTCTGAATTCCACATTCCGCATTTGAGTCCCCGGGCGGTTAGCTCAGTTGGTTAGAGCGCCACGTTGACATCGTGGAGGTCACTAGTTCGAGTCTAGTACCGCCCATTGCGCGCCCATAGCTCAACTGGATAGAGCGCTTGACTACGGATCAAGAGGCTGGGAGTTCGAGTCTTCCTGGGCGCATCAGAATCTTTCGGGGCGTAGCGCAGTCCGGTTAGCGCGCCTGGTTCGGGACCAGGAGGTCGGTGGTTCAAATCCACTCGCCCCGACCTGCTAAAGAATGTCCAGTGATCAATGTCCAATGATCATTGATCAATGAACGGTGAACATTGGGCATTGATCATTCGTCAGCAGGCGCCAGTAGCTCAGCTGGATAGAGCGTCGGCCTCCGGAGCCGAAGGTCCCGCGTTCGAATCGCGGCTGGCGCATCAGCATCACCGACGCTTATCCCGCAATCTCCTCCCGCTTCTTCCGCCACACCTTGTACGCGCTGACGACGAGTGGAATCAGCGAGATCGCGACAACCACGAGGATCACCATGTGCAGTTTGTCGCCGAGTGGCGTTGCGCCAACCAACCGGCCGAGCGTTACAAGACTCACCACCCAGAGAATTCCGCCGAGAATGTTGAAGCCAACAAAGCGGCGATAGGGCATCTCGGCGACCCCTGCGACGAACGGGACGAATGTGCGGAGAATCGGAACGAACCGCGCAATCACAATCGCGCTGCCGCCGCGGGCCAGATAAAAGGCATGTGCCTCCTCGAAGTGACGGCGCTTGATGAAGCGGCCGTCGGGGCGGCTAAAGACCACATGCCCCGCCTTGCGGCCCAGGGCGAAGTTCAGCTGGTCCCCGGCAATCGCCGCGACACACAAACACACGATGAGGACGGCGGGGTCGAAAATGCCACCGCCCACCGCATGGGGCGACGAGAGAATCCCCGCCGTCACGAGCAGTGAGTCGCCCGGAAGAAAGAAGCCGATCAGGAGGCCGGTCTCCGCAAAGACAATCGCCACGAGCGCGAGCAGGCCACCCGTGCGAATGAGGGAGATCAGCCCTTCGGTTGTGTAGAGGGAGCGCAAAAACTCGACAATGGAATCCATGCACAGGCCTCGCTAATCGGTAGGCCCCGATCAACGTTCAATGATCATTGATCAATGAACATTGAGGATTGGACGGGGCGCCCCAGAATTTTGCACGCAGTGCCATGACAATGTCACGCACGTTGCTGCAATTCGCAGCATTCCCTTCATCGGCCCGGCCAAGCTATAACGCCATGAGTCGGCATGCATCCTGCCCACTGCGGTCTGCGAACGGACTCCGATCTCCTCGGCTGAGTGCTCATCGGACAGAAGCTCCGCACGACCAAGTACGCAGGAGAAGTTCATGCGCAAGACGCTCATTCTCACGGCAGCCTGGTTGCTCTCCAGCTGCGCCAACCGTTCTTCTTCCCCGAGCGCACCCAGCACCGCGCCTACACGCCCCGTCACCGCTCTCGCGACGTTTACCGCACGTGAGCTGCCGAGGGCGTACCAGCGCCTGCACGATAATCCGGGATGGAAGTGGGTGTTGTGGAGTAACAAAAGCCTGTGCGTCGTCGACGCCAGCACGTGGACGCGCACCCAGATCGGCGACCGCGTGAGCTGCGATTGGCGGATGCCGCGCGGCTGAGTTAGCGCGGCCCCCCGGGGTACTTCCCGAGGACACGCAGCACGGGGGCGAACGTGCGCAATTCGGCCAGCGCCTCATCCGACTGCTCGCGCGCGTCGCCCATCACGTCGAGGTAAAAGAGGTACTCCCACGGACGACCCGGGATGGGCCGGGACTCGATTTTGGTGAGATTGAGACCACGCTCCGCGAATATCGTCAGCGCGCGATGCAGCGATCCTGGTGTGTTCGGCAACGTGAACACCAGGGAGATCTTGGTGACTCCAGCGACGGGCCGGCCATCCACGGGCTCGCGCGCGACCACGAGAAACCGCGTGTAGTTCTCCGCGTGATCCTCGAGCCCCTCCGCGAGTACTTCTCCTCCATACAGCTCGGCCGCGAGCGCCGAGGCGATCGCCGCGTCGGCGTTCTCGCTTCCGGCAATGAGATTGCGGACGCTGCCCGCCGTGTCGTACGACGGTACGGCCACGAGCTGGGGATGCGTCGCGAAAAACCGGCGGCACTGCGCGAGCGCGACGGGGTGCGAGGCGACACGACGAATGTCGAAGAGGTCCGTGCCGGGGCGAACGATCAGGCAGTGGTGAATCCAGACCTGGGTTTCTGCGACGACGTGCAAATCGTGCGCGCTCAGGAGGTCGTAGTTCTCATGTACCGACCCCGCGAGCGTATTCTCGATCGGCACGATGCCCCGGGAGGCCGCCCCCGTTGTGACGGCGTCAAACAGGTGCTCGAAGGTCTCGCATGCTACGAGCTGGATCGCTGGTCCATGCGTGTCCAATGCGGCTGTATGACTGAACGAGCCGGCTTCCCCTTGAATCGCGACAGCCGTCATAGCGCCTGATCCGTCACTGCGCCCTGGCTGCTGCTCGACACCAGGCGGGCGTACTTGGCTAGCACACCCGACGTATACCGCGGCGGCGGGGCATTCCACATGGCGCGGCGCGTTGTCAGGTCGCGGTCGACGACGTTGACACGCAACTCGCGCCGGCTCGCGTCGATGGTGATCGAATCGCCTTCGCGCACGAGCGCGATGGGGCCGCCGAGTGCCGCTTCCGGCGCGACATGACCGACGACGAGCCCATGCGTGCCGCCCGAAAACCGGCCGTCGGTGATCAGCCCGACGGACTCGCCCAGCCCAGCGCCGATGAGCGCTGCCGTCGGCGCCAGCATTTCGCGCATCCCCGGCCCACCCTTGGGGCCTTCGTACCGGATCACGATGACATCACCGGCCTGAATGGCGCCGGCCAAAATTGCGGCAAGACATGCCTCCTCCGAGTCGAATACTCGAGCCGGCCCAGTGATCGTGTGATTACCATGCCCGCTGACTTTTGCGACCGCTCCCTCGGGCGCGAGATTGCCGCGCAGAATCACGATGTGTCCTGATGGCGCGAGCGGCCGATCCCAGGGACGAATCACGTCCTGGTCCGGCACGGGTCGCGACGGGACTGCTGCCACGACGTCCGCCACGGTACGACCTTCGACAGTCAGCGCATCGCCGTGCAACGCACCGTTGGCGAGCAGGATGCCCATCACCTGGGGAATTCCACCCGCCCGGTGCAGATCGGTCGTGACGTAGCGACCGGATGGTTTCAGATCGCAGAGCACTGGAACTCGTTTCCGAATCGCCTCGAAGTCATCGATCGCGAGCGCGACCCCGGCGGCCCGCGCGATGGCGAGGAAATGCAGGACCGCGTTGGTCGACCCCCCGATGGCCATCACGACGGCGATGGCGTTTTCGAACGCCTTGCGAGTGAGAATCTGGCGCGGCAGGCGCCGGGCGCGGACAGCCTCCGCGAGCACGGTAGCCGCGCGAGCCGCACCGTCGGCCGTTTCCTGATCCTCCGCGGCCATGGTGGAGGAGCCCGGCAGACTCATCCCCATCGCTTCGATGGCCGCGGACATGGTGTTCGCGGTGAACATGCCGCCGCACGAGCCCGCGCCGGGACAGGCGCGTCGCTCAATCTCGAGCAGTTCGGCTTGCCCCATGCGACCGGCGCCGCACGCACCGACAGCCTCAAAAACACTCACCACGGTGAGGTCCCGGCCGCCGTGGTGGCCGGGCTTGATCGTTCCCCCGTACACGAAGATTGCGGGGATGTCGAGCCGCGCGATTGCGATCATCGCGCCCGGCATGTTTTTGTCGCACCCACCGATGGCGAGAAGTCCATCCATGCGTTGCGCGCCGCAGGCGGTCTCGATCGAGTCAGCAATGACTTCGCGCGACACCAGGGAGTAACGCATTCCCTCGGTGCCCATCGAAATGCCGTCGCTGACGGTAATCGTTCCGAAGACTTGCGGCATCGCGCCGGCGCCGCGCAACGCCTCCTCGGCCCGGTGCGCCAGGCGATCGAGACCGGCGTTGCACGGCGTGATCGTGCTGTGCGCGCTGGCGATCCCGACGATTGGCTTGCCGAAATCCCCGTCCCCAAATCCGACGGCGCGCAACATGGCACGGTTCGGGGCCCGTTCGAGTCCCTGCGTAATCGCACGGCTCCGAAAGTTGTCGCTCACGACAGCCCTTCCAGCGCTTCCGCGAGCACGAGATCCACGATGCGCGTGCCCATGTCCGCGGTGCCGATGCTTGGCTCACCGGGCCGCGCGAGGTCCTGGGTGCGCGCCCCCGCACCGAGGGCCGCCGCGATCGCCTCGTCGACGGCACCGGCCGCTTCCGGAAGTTGCAGGCCCTGACGGAGGAGGAGCGCAGCTGTGGCAATTGCTCCGATGGGGTTCGCCACGTCGCGTCCCGCGAGCGCGGGGGCCGACCCGTGCACCGGCTCGAAGACTCCCGGGCCGGGGCCGAGCGACGCGGATGGCAGCATCCCGAGCGAGCCGGCGAGCACTGCCGCTTCATCGCTGAGGATGTCGCCGAACATGTTCTCGGTCAGAACGACGTCGAGCGACGCAGGCTCGGAAACCAATCGCATCGCCGCGGTATCGACGTAACAGTGCTCCAGCCGGACGTCTGGATACTCGCCTGCGACGCGCGTCACGACCTCACGCCACAGCTGCGAGACCTCGAGCACGTTCGCCTTGTCGACAGACGTCACCAGGCCGCGGCGGTGGCGCGCTGCTTCGAATGCCACCCGCGCGACGCGCTCGATCTCGGGCGCCGTGTAGGACAGCGTGTTCACCGCCCTCGTCGCCTTGCGACTGCGTGGCTCACCGTAGTAGAGGCCTCCGGTCAGTTCACGCACCACGAGGAGATCGACGCCGTGCAACCGGTCGGCCTTCAAGGGGGACGAATGAGTGAGCGCCGGATGCACCGCGACCGGCCGCAGGTTGGCAAAGACGCCCAGGAGTTTGCGCAAGGCCAACAGCCCGGCTTCGGGGCGCAAGGCGGGCGGCGCGTTGTCGAACGCGGGATCGCCGACGGCGCCCAGCAATACGGCATCGCTCTGGACGACGGCGTCCCGCGTGACCGTGGGCAGCGGATCATTCGCGACGGCGACCCCGGCAGCGCCGACTGGCCAGGTCTCGAAGCACAACCGGATCTCGAACCGTTCACTCACCGCCTCCAGCACCCGTACGGCTTGCGCGATTACCTCAGGCCCGATGCCGTCGCCGGGAAGCACGGCAATTGTAAAGGTTTTCATGACTGACTCCGTTCATAGGCCACGATACGCTGTTCCTCGAGTAGAGTGCGACCGATCTCGTCCAGACCCGTCAGTAGCAGCTGTCGCCCATAAGGATCGGCATTGAAAGGAGAAGAAAAGCCGCGCTCGTCCGACACCATCTGCCGTTCCAGATCCACCATGAGATCGTATGAGCCGTCCGATGCCCGGCGAATCAGCAGGTCCACGTCGGAGGGTTGCAGCGTCACCGGCAGCAGACCATTCCGGTAACAGTTCGCAAGGAAAATGTCGGCAAACGACGGCGCGACGATCACGCGAAACCCGTATTGGACCAGCGCCCAGACGGCGTGTTCACGCGAGGAGCCGCAGCCGAAATTCGGACCGGTCAGGAGAATCGTCGCGCCCTCGGCCGCGGGGCGGTTGAGCTCGAAGTCAGGGTTGACACGCCAGTCATGGAACAGATTCGGCCCAAAACCCGTGCGGTCGATAGCCTTCAGGAACTGCTTCGGAATGATTTGATCGGTATCGATGTTGGGGCGCGGGAGTGCGACGACCTTGCCCCGGTGGCGCACGAAGGGCGTCACCATCCGCGCACATCCACGAGGTGTCCCTCGATCGCGGCAGCCGCCGCCATCACCGGACTCATCAGGTGCGTGCGGCCGCCCTTCCCCTGCCGGCCTTCGAAATTGCGGTTGGACGTCGCAGCGCAGCGCTCCCCTTCCCCCAGCACGTCGTCGTTCATGCCGAGGCACATCGAACATCCCGCATTGCGCCATTCGAAGCCCGCGTCGCGAAAGACGCGATCCAATCCCTCGTGTTCGGCCTGCGCCTTCACGCGCTGCGAGCCCGGCACGACCATGGCGCGCACGCGCGCGGCAACGTGTCGGCCGCGCACGACGCTCGCCGCCGCTCGCAGGTCTTCGATCCGCGCATTGGTGCAGGATCCGAGAAAAACACGGTCGATGGGAATGCCTTCGAGCGGCGTCCCCGGCTCGAGGCCCATGTATGCGAGCGCGCGTGTCGCTGCCTCGCGCTCGCTCACCGTGGGGAACTGCGCGGGGTCGGGAACGCGCCCGGTGATATCTGCGACCATTCCCGGCGTTGTGCCCCAGGTGACTTGAGGACCGACGCTTGACGCATCGAGAGTCACCCGAGCGTCGTATTTCGCGCCCGGATCCGACCGGTACGTGCGCCAGCGTTCCACGGCGCTCGCCCACCGCTTCCCTTGCGGCGCGCGCGGCCGGCCCTCGAGATAGGCGAATGTGACGTCGTCGGGAGCAATCATACCCGCTCGCGCGCCCGCCTCGATCGACATGTTACACACAGTCATGCGCTCTTCCATCGTGAGCCCTTGGATCGCATCCCCGACGTATTCGATGACGTGCCCCGTCGCACCCGCCGTGCCGATTTTTCCGATCAACGCGAGGATGAGATCCTTGGCGGTGACACCCGGGGCGCGGCTGCCGGTGATTCGCGCCTCGAGGTTCTTTGGCTTTGAGAGCACGATGCACTCCGTGGCCAGGACGTGCTCCACCTCACTGGTGCCGATGCCGAGCGCAAAAGCACCGAACGCGCCGTGCGTGGAGGTGTGTGAGTCGCCGCAAGCGATGACCATGCCAGGCTGAGTGGCGCCAAGCTCGGGGCCAATGACGTGCACGATCCCCTGCCCAGACGAGGTCAGACCAAACAGCTCGATGCCAAACTCCCGAGCGTTGGTGTCGAGCGTGTCCACCTGGCGCGCGGAGACCGGGTCAGCGATCGGGAGCGCGCGGTCGCCCGTTGGGACATTGTGGTCCACCGTCGCCAGCGTCCGCTCGGGCCGCCGAACCTTCCGGCCTTCCCGCCGCAATCCGGCGAACGCCTGGGGCGACGTCACCTCGTGGACCAGATGAAGATCCACGTACAGCAACGACACACCGTCCGCGAGCTCCGCGACGACGTGGGAGTCCCAGATGCGATCGAACAGCGTCATGTCTGCAGGGCCTGGGGCTTCGGGCCTGGGGCCTGGAGTGGCACTCGCTGGCTCCCAAGCCCAAGCGACAGGGCCTTGCCTTCCTCCGTCCAGGGCATCATCGACCGAAGGCTCGCACCCACCTTCTCAATGGCATGGTCTTTCGCCGCGCGACGCAGCTCGTTGAATCGTGGAGCGCCGGCGCGACACTCGGCAATCCACTCTTTGGCGAATGCCCCACTGCGAATGTCGGCGAGCAGGCGCCGCATCTCCTCGCGTACGGCCGGGCTGATCACGCGGTCGCCCCGAGTCAGATCTCCGTATTCGGCGGTATTGCTGATCGAGTGCCGCATGAATCCGAGGCCTCCGCGATAGATCAGATCGACGATGAGCTTCAGCTCGTGCAGGCATTCGAAATACGCCATTTCCGGTGCGTAGCCTGCCTCGGTCAGCGTCTCGAATCCGGCTTTGATGAGCGAGGTCACGCCGCCGCACAGCACGGCCTGCTCGCCGAACAAATCCGTCACGGTCTCTTCGGCAAAGGTGGTGGCAAGCACACCCGCGCGTGAGCATCCGATCCCCGTGGCGTACGCCAGCGCGTTGGCGAGTGCCTTACCGCTGGCATCTTGATGCACCGCGACAAGTGCCGGCACGCCCCGCCCCGCCTGGTATTCGCTACGGACGAGATTTCCGGGGGACTTGGGGGCGATCATTGAGACATCCACCGCCGGCGGAGGCACGATCTCACCGAAGTGGATATTGAAGCCGTGAGCGAACATCAGCGTCTTGCCCGGTCCAAGCGCGGGAGCAACGGCGGTCTCGTAGACCGTTCGTTGCTCCTGGTCGGGCACCAACATCATGATCACATCGCCGGCTTTCGCTGCTTCGGCAACAGGCCGCACTTCAAGGCCATCGGTGGCCGCCTGTTTCCACGACGCGCCGCTTTGCCTCAAGCCGACAATGACGCGGGCGCCGCTGTCACGCAGGTTCTGCGCGTGGGCGTGCCCCTGGCTCCCGTAGCCGATGATCGTGAACACGCGATCGTGCAATCGCGCGCGGTCGGTGTCCGACTCGTAATAGACGCGTACCGCTGAGCTCATGACGCCTCCGGATGGAGCATTGGATGTGGCGCTCGCCTTACGAACGCCGACCACGTTGTGGAGTTGCAGGACGAGACTCTCGACCGTCGCGTCGTCCGCGTCGATCTCACATGACATCCGCCAGATGCCCGGCGGTCCATTGGAATCCACGGCGAGCGCAAGGATGGGCAGATTGCGCCGGCGCAATACACCGCACGCGCGACCGAGCGTGAGGAGGTCGCTCGACAGCAGCACGCTCAACGTCCGAGGAAGGTTCATACCGGCGCGGCCTCGAGCGGCTCGGACAAGGAACCCCCGGGCACGATCATCGGAAAGACGTTGGCCTCCTGCTCGATGACGAGCTCCACCAACGTCGGACCGGGTGTTTCGTTCGCCTGGCGCAGCGCATCGGTCACCTCACCGGTCTGTTTGACGCGCCATCCCGGAATGCCGTAGGCCTCCGCCAATTTCACGTAGTCGGGACTCCAAATCGGCGTGTTGGAATAGCGGCCGCCGTGGAAGAACTGCTGCCACTGCCGCACCATGCCGAGGTAGCCGTTGTTGAAGATCGCGAGCTTCACCTCGAGCCGTTCCTGCACCATCGTGGCGATCTCGGCCATGTTCATCTGGAATCCGCCATCACCGGAAATCGCCCACACGGGCTCACCGGGGCGCGCTAGATGCACGCCCATCGCCGCAGGCACGGCGAAGCCCATCGCGCCGAGGCCGCCCGAGGTGATGTGCGTGTTCGGCCGCTGGAAGGGATAGCGCTGCGCGACCCACATCTGGTGCTGCCCGACGTCGGAGACAATGGTGCAGTGACCGCCGGTTACGTCCGCGAGCGCCGACAGAATGACGTCGGGAGACAACCCACCGGCGAACGCCTCGTCCCGGTGCCGGGCAAGCGCGGCGATTTCCTTCCGCCAGGCCAGGCATTCGCGCGGCGCCACAACGCTCAGCAGTTGCTCGACCACTTGCCGAGCGTCACCGACGATGCCGATCGCGACGGGGACGTTGCGGCCAATCGCCGCAGCGTCGATGTCGACGTGCACGATCTTCGCGCGGGGGGCGAACGTGGCGGTATTTCCCGTCACACGATCGTCGAACCGCATGCCGATGCCGATGATCAGATCGGCCGCCTGGATCGACTTGTTGACATGCACCTCGCCATGCATTCCCGGCATCCCTAAATGGAGCTCGTGCGCCTGCGGGAAAGCGCTGATGCCCAGCAGCGTCGTGATCACGGGCATGCCGGTGCGTTCGGCGAGCGTACGGATTTCGGCGTACGACTCGCTCACGATCACGCCGTGCCCGATCATGAGGAGCGGGCGCTGGGCGGTGGCGATCAGGTTGGCGACCTGCGCGAGGCAGGTGTCAGGTGTCAGGTGTCTGTGTTCCTCTGATCCCTGACACCTGACACCCGACACCTTGTACTCCGCTTTTTGATTCTGGACGTCTTTCGGCACATCGACGAGCACGGGACCGGGACGACCCTCCATCGCGATGGCGATGGCGTCACGCACATCGTCCGCCAGCTCTTCCACGTCCCGCACCAGGACGTTGTGTTTGGTCACCGGCATCGTTACCCCGACGACGTCGGTTTCCTGGAACGCATCGCGCCCGAGCATCGGCCGTCCGACCTGACCGGTGATTGCCAGAACGGGTGAGCCGTCCATGTGCGCCGCAGCGAGTCCGGTGACGAGATTCGTCGCTCCCGGGCCGGATGTTGCCACGCATACACCCACGCGACGGCCGGCGCGCGCGTAACCATCCGCCGCATGCGCGGCGGCTTGCTCGTGGCGTACGAGGATGTGACGCAGGCCGTCGGCGCCGTGAAGCGCATCATAGAACGGCATGATCGCACCGCCGGGATAGCCGAACAGCACCTCGATCCCCGCATCGACCAAGGTCCGCCGCAGGATCTGCGCGCCCGTCATGAGCTCGGCACTCACGGCTACACTCCCCACAGGTAGCTGCTGCTCAGCGCGGCCGTCTCGAGACCGTCGGCGTGATCGGCCTTGTTCAGCGCATGCACGAGCGCGCGGGCGCCCGCCTCGACGATATCGGTGGACGCGCCGTGGCCGCTGAGCGACTTGCCGTCGACGCGCACCTGCAGCAGCACGCGTCCCAGGCTGTCGCGACCCGGGGTGACGGACTGCACGGATAGATCGAGCACTTCGATCGTCCGGCCGACGGCTTCGCCGATCGCTGCGAACGCGGCCGCAATCGGGCCATTACCGCTCGCCGTGCCGCTGCGCTCGCGGAATCCGGGCCCGGAGACGCGCACCTCCGCGGCAGCCGTCTCGGTGCCGCAGGTGACTCGCAGGTACGTGAGGTTGTAGACCTCGGGCGCGCGGTGGAAACCATCGTGCAGCAGCGTCAGCAAATCCTCATCGAGGATCTGGCGTTTTTTGTCAGCGAGGGCGGTAAACGCCTGGTAGAGCTGCTCGAGTGTCTGGGCGTCGGGCTCGTAGCCAAGCTCGCGGTAGCGCCGCTCGAGTGCGTGGCGGCCGGAGTGCTTCCCGAGCACGATGCTCGAGCCTCCGGCGCCCACCGTTTCGGGGGCGATGATCTCGTAGGTCAGACCGTTCTGGAGCACCCCGTGCTGATGAATTCCCGCTTCGTGCGCGAAGGCGTTACGGCCGACGATCGCCTTGTTGGGCTGGGGGAACACGCCAATCTCGTGCGACAGCAGCCTGCTCGTCCGCACGATCTCGCGCGGGTTCACACCACAGTGGAAGGACGCTACCTGGGGCCGTACTCGGGCTGCCATCACGATCTCTTCGAGCGCGGCGTTGCCGGCCCGCTCACCGATGCCGTTTACCGTGCACTCGACCTGGCCCGCTCCGGCCCCGATCGCCGCGAGTGAGTTCGCGACGGCGAGACCGAGGTCATCGTGGCAGTGGGCGCTCAACACGACCTGATCGGTCTCTGAAACGCGCTCTCGAATCGCGCGGAACAGCGCGGCATACTCCATGGGCGTCGTGTAACCGACCGTGTCCGGGAGATTGATCGTGGTTGCGCCCTCGGCAATCGCGGCAGCGACGATGTGGCACAGGAAATCGAAATCGCTGCGGGTCGCGTCTTCGGCGGAAAACTCGACGTCGCTCGTGCAGCTCCGGGCACGCCGCACCGCGGCACGCGCCCGTTCGACGCAGGTGGCGCGGTCGATCCTGAGCTTCTGCTCGAGATGGAGATCGGACGTCGCGATAAACACATGGATGCGTTTGCGCTGCGCCGGCTTCAGCGCTTCCGCAGCCGCGTCGATGTCGCGATCGTTGCACCGGGCCAGCGCGGCGATGATGGGCCGCCGGACCGCGTTGGCGACCTGCTGGACGCCAGTGAGATCGCCTTGCGAGGCGGCGGGAAAGCCGGCTTCGATGACGTCCACCCCGAGCGCGTCGAGCTGGCGGGCCAGTCGCAGCTTGGCCTCCGGAGACATCGCGTTACCCGGCGCCTGTTCGCCGTCGCGCAGCGTGGTATCGAAGATGATCACTTCCTGAGTCATGGCTGCTCCCTCCGCCTCCGCGGTAAAAAAAAAGACCGCGAACCTGATGGGTTCGCGGCGCCGGTGCTACTCCGTCCTGATCGAAACTGCTACATCGTGTTCTCCGCGCGCGCCACGAACCCTCCCCTGAGCAGTGTAAGGCTCAGGAGCAGGCCGAGGACCAGAAGCAGCAGCGCGAGGGAAGACATGTGAACCGGGTAATCTCGGTATGGGCCGCGGGCTGTCAAGGCCACCCGAAAGGAGCGGCTAGAAAGCAATTGCGAGGCCTATCCGTCCCAGCGATTGCTGAATCGGCGCCGCGAGAGCCCCACTGCCATCGTCCGTTTGGCGCGACAGGCTTTGGAAATCGTAATCGCCGGTCACGCGCAGGCGACCACGCAGGGCATCCACGGTGAGACCGAGCCCGAGACGCACCGCACCGAGTCCGGAAACCGAGCCGCCGCCGGAGAACTTGGAGCCGAACATCAGGCCCCCGTTCAAGCGCGCCCGTACGCCGGGACCGAGGGGATGCGCCATCTGCGCGCCGGCTGTCACCGCGCCCATCGATTGCGCCTCGAACTCCGGTTCGGCTTTGCGGTTCACGTAGCCGAGCTCGGCACTGAAGGGCCCCGCCACGTAGTAGCGCACCAGGACGTCTATTTCACTCGCGTCGAACTCGCTCGTCGCCGTTCCGCCGCTGGGCTCGTACCTGATTTTCGAGAGCCAGACGTCCGCGGAGAACTTCTTCCAGACAACACTGGCTTTTGCGCCCAACCCGCCGCCGCGGTAACGCAGCTGCGCGGAGGTTTCACGATAGTCGCCGAAGACGATCTGGGGGCCGATGCTGAACTGCTGGGCGGAAAGTTGGACGGTTGGAAAGTTGGACAGTAAAAGCGCTGCCGTAATCGTCCAACCGTCCAACCTTCCAACCGTCCAACGGATGCTCATCGTCCTCCTCCCGCTCGCCCCACCGGCACGACGCGCAGCGCGACCTGCTGACGCCGGCGGATATTCTCTTGCGCGATCTCGGCGTTCCGGCGCGCGATCTGCTCGCGCAGCAGCTGGTTGTACAGGATGTTGCCGCGCGCGGGTTGGGGAGCCGGCTTTTTGAGCGTCATGACGAAACCGGCAGCCGCAATTCCCAAGCCTATCACGGCGCCCTCGCGCAACGACGGTGAGCCGAGGTCTCCGCTGGACAGCGCGGACGTCCCCGCCAAGGCCACACCGCTATAGAGGAAAGCGAGGCCCATCGGCCGCCAGCTCTTGGGCGGGATCTCCGTCTCCGGCAGATAGGTGTAACCGGGAAGGCTCGTGAGATGCGGAAGCGTGTCGACGCGGCCGTGCGAGACGCGCATCGCCTGTGAGGCCGAGAAACTGTTCTGCCCAACGCTCGCCTCGACGACGATGTTGTAGTTGCCGGCGGGCACCGGATCGCCGCTGGGCAGACGCGCAGGCCAGCGGATGTTGACCTGTCCGTTCGCCACCGTCGAGTCGATGCGCATGCTCCCGCCCGGTCCTCCGGTTACCCGCGTGACCACGCGCGAGGGCTGCGTCACTGTGTAGCGAATCGCGACATTCCCCTGCCCGCCGATGAAATCGATGCTGTCCACGCGCAGCTGCCGGACGACAAGGATCTGCGTGAGCGCGACCTGAAAGGCACTGAGTGCTTTGGGTGACGTGCGATTCGGATCGAGCTCACGCTCGGGCTCGATCAGCACGACCTGCTTGAACGCCTCGACCGCCTTGAGGATCGAGTCCATCCCGCTGTACGTGAACGCCAACAGCTCATAGGCGCGGGCGCGCTCGTAACCCGTCAATCGCTCGCGCAGGGACGACTGAGCCGCGCCGAGTGCCTGGCGGTACTCGAGATTGTCGAACGCCTGTTGCGCACGGCGGAGCGTGGCGTTCTGGACGCTCTGGGCTGACAGAACAACCGGCAGAAGGAGCGCTACGGTGACGAGGCGGCAAAGCGAGCCTCGCATCACTCCGGCCCTTCCTGATCGAGCACGTAGGTCCGTCGCACGGTGGTATTCGCGAGGACCTCGATCGTTTCGGTCTTTGTCTTGTAGCCGGCGCGCTCTACGCGGATGGTGTGGCGACCGGGAGACAGGGCCTCTTCGATGACCGGGACGGACCCCATGTCGCGGCCATCGATGAAAAGCGTCCCGGGCGGATTGGAATTCACCGATATGAAGCCTTGCGGCGTCACCGGAGCCGGGGGCGGCGCCGGAGGTGGCGTGGGCGACGCCTGTCGTCGGGTTTCGTTGCCGCGCCGGGGCTGCGCGGGCGGCTGCGCCACAACCCGAACGGTCTCGACGGGGGCGGCGGCAGGCTGCGGCGCGACCGTCGGTCCCGCTTGTGGCGGGGACAGTGCGGCGGGTGCCGGTTTCCGCGCCAGCGCCAGGTAGCCGCCGACGCCAACGGCCACAACCGCCAGCGCTCCCACAACCACGCCGATACTGGAACGCTGTTTCTTCCGCGCCGGGATCTTCATGGCGGCGCGAGGAATGGGCGTGGTCGGTGCGCTCGTGACTTCGGTCGGTGCGTCCGCGGCTGGCGCGCGCGCGCTCCGGGAGGGCGGCGGGAGCGGACGGCGCGCCCCCTTCTGCGCGCCGGGTTGTGGGATCGCAACGGGCTGCTCGGGCCAGAGTGCTGTCGCGAACTCCTCCATGGTGGCAAACCGCTGGTCCGGCTCTTTGGCGAGGGCGCGCGTGATCGCCGTCGTGAGAAAGTCCGGCGTGCCGACGCGCTTGCCGCTCACGCGCGGGACCTCCTCGAAGATGTGCTTATAGAGAATTGTGTGAACCGAATCGCCGCTATAGGGCAGCTCGCCGGCGATCATCCGATACGCAACGACGCCGAGCGAGTACTGGTCCGCCCGGCCGTCGACTGCTCCGCCTTTTGCCTGCTCGGGCGCCATGTAGTGCGGCGTCCCGATGATCATGCCGGTACCGGTGAAACCGCTTGCCGCTTGCAGGGCTTTTGAGATCCCAAAGTCGGTCAACATCACGCGACCGTCGTGGTCGAACATGATGTTGGCGGGTTTGACGTCCCGGTGCACGACGCCGCGCTGATGCGCGTGCCCCAACGCGCACGCCGCCTCCCACAACACACGCTGGATGTAGTCGATCGCGAGCGGCTGCTTTTGGTCGAGAATGTCCTCGAGCGAGGTGCCCGCGATGTACTTCATCACGAAGTAGTTGAGGCCGCCTTCGCTCTCGACGCGATAGATCGGGATAATGTTGGGATGGTCGAGCTTCGCCGCCGTCTTTGCTTCCTGCTGAAAGCGCTTGACGATGTGCTCGTCCATGGAGATGTCGGGCGGCAGGACCTTGATCGCGACTTCGCGTTCGAGCGTCAAATCATGCGCGAGGAAGACGGCACCCATCCCGCCCTTCCCCAGAATACGGTCGATCTTGTATTTGCCCTCGACCAGGCGCTGTAGCCGGGCTTGTAGTCCCTCGATGCCACTGGTCGCGCTCAGCGTGCCACCCCCGCTGACGTCCGCGCCGCACGCGTAGCAGAACTTGCTACCGTCCGGGAGCGGCGTGTGGCACTTGAGGCACTCCATTATGGCCGATGGAATGGCGACCTCCCTCGTGGGATCTGGGCCGCGGGCACGGCGAACCTGTGGCCGTCCGGACGCAATCCCGCCGTGGCGCGCGCCGGCGTCCGACGCGGCCTCGCTGCCGCCGTGGGTGGAGCCGGAGCGAACGGCGGAATGCACCCGAATCTGACTGAGATGCAGAGCGAATAGCGCGTGGGCTCACCCGAATAGTCCACGACCGCGAGGTAGTACTCGCCGGAGGGCAGCGCGAGTCTCAGGATATCGAATGATCCGACGTCGTTGGCTGCTCCCCAGAATACGAAGTTGGTGTCGAGTACATAGAGGTCGACGTCCGATCGATCGCCCACCGCGCCGCCCGACGGGCGACCGGCGATCCGGACCGTCGTGGTGTCGCCTGCCAACGGGGCGTTCACGCGAAACCGGTACCAGTCGAGATCGTGGGGCACGTCGATGGTGAGTGTATCGCCGAATGGCGACAGTGGTCCTACGGGAATGATCTTCCCCGTTGCGTCGGCCATTGTGCACACATCGTTTTCTTCAAAGCGATCCTGCTGGATCTTCGCGCCCGGGATGACCGTATCGGCGGCGATCATCATGTAGTTGAGACGCTTGCCGTAGAAGTTGAGAATGTGAATCCCGTTGTTGCCGGGGACGTATCGCGGCAGCGTCTTCAGCGCGATCACCATGGAGTCGAACGGCGGAATGAGAGGACTGAATCCGCCGCGCGCGCAGTAGTAATAACCCTGACTCGTCACGAACCAGTTCGGCGGAGTTGGCGGCGCGTCGTGGAACGAGCCATTGAACAGAATGGAGTCCGCGATCACCATGAACAGGCCGGTGCTGTCGAGGTTGCCCTGCGGCCGCACCACGAGCGTCAGCGGGCGGGACGTGTCGCTGCGAGTGAACCGATACCAGTCGTAGCCCTGCGTCGTATCACGGGGCAGCTCCTCGAACGCCAATGCCGGATTGAAGAACTTGACGAACGGCAGGGTGGGATAGGGGCCGGCGCCGTCGAGATTGAGCAGCGTCGGACTCACGGTATTGGGCTCGTACAGGTCCACCGTGTCGACCGCGACCGAATCGGGCGTGTTGAAGAAGACGCCCGGGCCGAGCACAAACAGCTGGCTGGTGCGCGCGGGCTGCGGCACCCAGAACTCCATGCGGCTGAAACCGTTCGATTGGACGTAGGACAGAGAGTCGGGAATCAACCCGGATCCGTCCAGACTCGTGATGAACGCGTACTGGATCCCCACGCCCCAGAGCGTGAGCTTGTCGCCCCATTTGACCGTCGGCGGTGTCATGCTGTCGATCTCGAGGAAACCCGAGACGCGAAGCGGCAGCGCGGCGCTGCCCGCCTTTTCGAAGGAGATCACCCGTGCCGTGATATCGGATAAACCCGGACCTACACCGAGCACGGTCGCATATCCGGCGCCGTCGTTGTCCACCCGCGCCACCGTATTGCTGCTGCTCGTCCACTGGAAGTCGACGTTGGCGAGCGGCTCGTCGTCGCCGTTCCCCGTATCAGGCGTCCCGATCACCCGCCAGGCGCGCGCACGAATCGTCATCTCGTCGCCGTCCAGCAATACGAGCGCAGGCGTCTCGATGGTGACGTAAACTTCGGGGCTATTGTCGGCTGGGAAGGCGCAAGTCACGCCGTTGAGCGCTGTTCCAAGGATCACGACGAGGGTGGCTTGATTACGACCGCGCATCCAGTCCAATCCGTGACTTGAGGACCGAACATACAATACGCGGCACAGCCGTGCCATACTGTGACTTACAACGTGCCCCTTCGCTTCAGCTCCAAATACTTCGCCACCACCGCCTGCGCCGCGCGTTGCGGTGTGACATCAATCACCAGAACTCCTGCCCGCCGCATGTGCCCCAGTGCTTCTTCCCGCGCGTGCAGCAGCTCTTCAGCCGCCGCTTTCCGATATGCGTCGCGAGGCTGCTCGGGTCGCAGCGCGGCCGCCGCATCCAACTCGGGATTGCGCAGCGTTACGGCGAGCGGCAGGTGGCGGGGCCGAAGCGTCGCGACATTGGCGACGACCGCGTCCGAAGCGAAGCGATCGATGACGTCGGTGAACAACACCGTAAGCGCGCGCTTGCGATTGCGCGCGGCGAGGTAGCGAAACGCCCCGGGATAGTCGGGCTCGACGAGTTTCGGCTGTACGACCGCGAGCACATCGAGCACCCGACGCACGCCGGCACGGCCGCGCTCGGGTGCCACGAAGTGTTGCACGCCGTCGGCGAACGTCATGACACCGACGTTGTCGTCGTACTGCGCCGCGGCGTACGCCAGCTCGAGCGCGGCCTGTACGGCAAAATCGAGCCGTGCGACGCCGGGGGCGACCTCGGCGGTCATCAGCCGTCCGGTGTCGAGCACCAATAGGACCTGTTGCCGCCGCTCCGCTTCATACTGGCGTGTGATGACTTTGCGGCGCCGGGCGGTCGCTTTCCAATCAATGTGTCGGAGATCGTCGCCGGGCACCCACTCGCGCAGCGATTCGAACAACCGCCCCTCGCCCAGCCGGCGCACCGGTTTGGTGCCGGCGTCACGGCGCCGCAGCGCTTCGGCAACCGACGCGCGCAGCCGCACCGAGGCGAGGGATGGGTAGACCACGACGTCCCAGGGCATATCGAAACGCATGCGACGCCGCCCGAGTCCGAGTGGGCCGATGCTATCGACAAAGAAACCGCCCGTGTTCTCCCGGCCGCGCCGCAGCGGCGCGACCGCCACTGTGTCTCGCTGCATCGATTGCGCCGGCACCTGCAGGGCGCGGGCCGGCTGGGCGGCGCCGAGAATGTCGGGACGAATCTCGCGCACCTGGAGCCGCGCCGGTCGCGATGAGGCATTGGCCCAGCGGTACGTCACTTCGCCCGCATGGCCGACCGATAGTGCCGGAAGCGGCTCGCGCGCCACCGAGACCAGAGCCTCGGCGGGCGCGCCAGTGTCTGGACCCGTCGCCGCGACGCGAACGGCCAGCGTCGCGTCGAGCCAGATCAACGCAATCAGCACGAGATCAGCGACGAGCATGGCGTCCAGCGCCCACGGTATCCAATAGCCGAGAACGCCGATGATGGCGAATGCCGCGCCGACGGCCAACGCGCGCGGCGTAAACAACACACCGCCCCCCCCCACGCGCTGCCTCGGTACACCAAGGAAGTACCAGAGCAATACAAACGTCGTGGTGACGAGCGCGACTATGAAGAAAGCTCTCATAGTCAGGCGGTCGGGGCTTCGATCCTGTCGAGAATGGCCTTGAGGGCCTGATCGGCGGTGACGCCCTCGAGCTCCAGCTCTGGGGCGACGCTGATTCGATGACGCAGAATCGCGGGCGCGAGCAGTTTCACGTCGTCCGGGATGACGTAGTCGCGCTCCTCGAGCAGCGCGGCCGCGCGGGACGCCTTGAGCAGGGCGACTCCGGCGCGCGGGCTTGCCCCCAGGGTGAGCGAAGCCGCCTCCCGCGTGCTCCGGACGATCGCCGTGATGTAGCCCGTGATTCTCGGCTCGACGCGAATGGCATCCGCCGTCGTGCGCAGCTGCTCGAGGCCTCGCGCATCGACCACCGGCGTCACCCCGTACGTCTCGGTGCGATCGGCCTCGAAGCCCTCGACGTAGCGGGTCAGGATGTTTTGTTCCACCGTGGCCTCGGGATAACCGATCTGCACCTTCGCCATGAAGCGGTCGAGCTCGGCCTCGGGCAAGGGATAGGTCCCCTCGAACTCGATGGGATTCTGCGTGGCGAATACGGTGAATGTAGACGAGAGCGGATGGCTCCTGCCGTCGACCGTTACCGTGCGCTCTTGCATTGCCTCGAGCAGGGCAGCCTGCGTCTTGGCCGGCGCCCGGTTGATTTCATCCGCGAGCACCAGATCGGCAAAGATCGGTCCCTCACGGAACGTGAACTCCTGCGTTCCGCCTCCCGTCAGCATCGTGATGCCGGTGATGTCGGCCGGCATCAGGTCCGGGGTGAATTGGATGCGGACGAAGCGCGCGCGCATCGCGAGCGACAGCGTACGCACCAACAATGTCTTCGCGGTACCCGGCACGCCCTCGAGGAGGATATGACCGCGTGCCAGCAGACAGACCAGGACATGGCGAAGGGCCGTGTCCTGCCCGAGGACGACTCGCCGCAGAGCTTCTAGTATTGCTCGCGCTTCGTGCGCGGGCGCAATTCCTCCCACACGTCCTCCACAGCTTGAGCAGTTGCGAGCACACGACTGCCGTCGCTTCCACTTCGTTCTCTGAGGAGATGCCGAAGCCGCCGAACCGCGGCGCGTCCTTCAGGACGCCGCATGGCGAGCTCCAGGGCCTCGAGCCACGTCTCCGTATTCCCGCCCCGGCTCACACTGAGACGCCGCTGCAGCCCGGCGACGAGGCGGTGGACTGCCGTGCCCTCATCCTGAGCGCTCTCGAGTCCGGCACCAAGTGCTTCGAGGTGTTCGAGGGGAGAGCGGCGCCGGCGCTCCACGACCTCGCGTGCCGGGCCGAATCGCACCGCGATCACCGCGAGCCACACGAGTGCGATCGCGAGTATCTGCAGCACCGCCCAACCCACCGGTGAGTTCCGCAGCCAGGCCCAGGTTAGCGAGGTAACCGAATGCTCGTCGCGGCCAAATCCTTGATGGTACTCGTCCACAACGATGCGGCCGCGCGCACCGCGTGGCGATGTCAGCAGCGGCAGCACGACGAGCGGCACATCGGTGTCGCGCCAAATGCGATTTGTGAACCAACCCTCGTCGGACGCGAGCGTGATGCTCCCTCCCTCAGGATACCAGAGTCGGAGCAGCACCGGCCGCTCGGTGGCCGCGTGCAACAAGGGCTCGCGGCGCTCCGCAACGAGCTGCGTGCACGAATGCGCCGAATCGGGCTGTTGCTTGACGAGTCCCTCGAGCGAGCGCTGCGGCGCCTCCGTGGAGTCCTTGGGTTGCAGCTGAAGAACGCGCGCTACCCGCGGCAAGGGCCGGATGCCGGCTGGCGTGCTCACATTGACGCTGTCGTCGGTCCAGCCATCGGGCTCCAAGCGCCACCCAGTGCACCCCAGGATCCCGCCGCCGTCGCCGGCGCTAAGAACCGCGCCTCCCGCTCTGACGTATGCTACGACCTCTTCTATCTCCTCGGGCTGCAATGGCACCGGCGGATCGAGCACGACCAGCAGTGCCGGTCGGCGAGCAGTGTCCGCGTTAAACGCGTACAGCGCCGAGCGCTGTCGCTGCACAGGTCGACCGAGTCGGACGAGCACCTCATAGACGGCCCGGCTCCCATCCGGACCCGTAAGGAAAGTCGATGCGCGTTGGTCCTCCGCCGGCGGCTTGGGAGTGCGGTTCCCGGCCCAGACCGCAAGGGCGATTGCCACCGCGAGCAACGACGCCAGCCCGATCTCAAGCCGGGACGACATGCTTCGTCAATTGCTGCGCTGCTTCGCCGAACGCGCGATACTCGACCTCGGCGCAAGGGACCGCGCCGAATAAGTGGCTATACAGCGCCGCGATAAGCGCGCTGAATGAAGCGCGACCCGTGTCATCCAGGCGCACTTCCCATAGGTATTCAGCGGGTGTCTTCGCGGCGTGGAACTTCAGCGCGTTTGCGCGATCCAGCTCCAGGACGACGGCGAGGAAACGGTGGCCGAGCGCTTCGACGTACCGGCCGGCGCGCGCGAGCTCCTCGGCGCGGGCAAGATGGCGCGCGGCATCGTGGATGATGCCGCCGCCACCGGCATCCGGACGCGCGATACGCGCTGACTGTTGAGTGACCCGCCAGATGACGTAGCCGATGTGGGCGAGCAGGACGACCAGAATGAGTGTGAGCGCGACGAGCAGTGCATTGTAGCTGAACGGATTGGTCTGCGAGAAGCTATCGATCCAGTCGAGGAAGCTGTACCACAGCTGCTTGAGCCAACGCAACGGCTCGCGCCGCGCGACCCACTCATAGTCGCGTTGGGCAAACACGGTCCCGACAACCCGACGCACCGAATCGGCGGGGATCCCGGTGAGAGCTTGCACAACAAGAGTTGGCGGTGCGATCAGCGCACGGCCCCCCCTGCTCCCAATTGTTCGCTGAGCACCTCGAGGTCAAATGCCTCGCGACGGACGCGCAGATCGTAGTACACGAGCGTCAGAACGCAGGAGAAAAGCGGTGTCAGCAGGATGGGGAGGGCGGCGGAAGCGATCTCGATTGCCTGGCCGAGCATGCGCGCGTCGCGAGTGACCGCAGCGCCCAGCCCCCCGATCGCAATGCCGGGGACGAAGACGATAACCATCGCGACGAGGAAGATGAGGAAGATCTTGAGCTTGAAACCGCGCGTCAGGTCCCACGAGCGGCCGAACGCATCGGAGGAGGCATTGAGCTCTTCGAGCACGACGACCGGTGTCGTGACCGCGTAGCCGCACGCCACGTAGACGATGAACCAGCAGCCGGCCAGGATCGTGAGGATGACGGCGAATATCCCTGCGCCTCCTCCCGTCGCCACGCGAGGGAAGGTGATGGCTCCAAACACGCCGATGACCACGGCGATGAGTCCGAGCAGGAGACCCTTGCCAAGACCGACGAGAAAAAGCGGCATGATCTTGGACCAGCCCAGCGCGAGCGCGTCCGACAGCTCGGGGCGGCGGCCGAGGTACGAGTCGGCGATGATGCGGATGGCCGCGGCGGTGAGAAACAGGCCGGCAAAGTAGCGGATCACGTTAACGATAAGCGCGAGGACAAGGTGCTGCTCGATGCCCCCAGCGAGCTCGAGGTAGATGGTCAGCGCCACGGGAAACCAGAGCGCGATGATACCGATCTTCATGAAAAGCAAGAAGTGACGGCGGAAGATCGTGAGCCCGCCGTCCAGGATCTCACCGATGTCCATCGGCTTCAGGTCGGCCATGTT
>DATFEG010000035.1:0-36054 GCA_035251445.1 Gemmatimonadales bacterium
CGCGCGCTCCCGCCGTGGCCGCCCTGGTGGCCGCCATCGCGCTTCAGCGCGCGTACGGCTTCTACGCCGAAGCGGCCTCGATCGGGACGGGGCCCGGCATCGCCACCTTCAACGCCGCCGAGGTCTACCCGGTTCTCCAGCCCGGCGATCGCCTGGCCGCCGAACAGAATCCGGTGCCGGTCGCCCTCGAGGCGCGAGCCACGCGCGTCGGGACGGTTCGGACCGGCCGCAGTTGGGCTGGCCGCTGCCTTGGCGGCCGTCGCGCTCTCCGGCCCTCGGTGGGGTGAAGAGCGAATCGTCACCGAGACGCGTGGTCTCAATCTCGTGCTGGCCATCGACATTTCGCGCTCCATGCTTGCCGAGGACGTGAAACCGAGCCGGCTCGCGCGGGCGCTGCGGGAGGCCAGACGTCTGATTCAGGATCTCGAGGGCGACCGTTTGGGCCTCAGTGTATTCGCGGGGACGAGCTATATCCTTTCGCCGCTCTCGGTGGATGGATCGGCGCTGACGCTCTATCTCGATGCGCTCGATCCGGACGTTGCGTCGGAAGGTGGAACGTCGATCGCGCCAGGCCTGTCACAGGGCATCGATCTGCTGCAGGCCAGTCCTGAAATCGCGGACCGCGTGCTGGTATTGTTCACCGATGGTGAGGCGCACGACTCGCTGGAGCGGTCACTGCGGGAAGCGCGGCGCCTGAGCGACCTGGGCATCCACTTGATCCTTGTGGCCGAGGGCGGACGCCAACCTACGAAGATCCCCGTGCGCGACGACCGTGGCGGTTTCATCGCATGGCAGCAGGATGAAACGGGCAGCCCCATCGAGACCAGTCGTCGCGACGACGTGCTCGGGGTGATTGCCGATGCCGCGCAGGGAACGATCGTCGCGGCGGAGCTGCCGGACCAGGCGGGTGCCGTGCGTGACCTTGTCGCATCGTATAAGCGCGCGACGGCTACTGAGAGTCGCACACAGCGCGGCCGCCCTCGCGCGTGGATTCCGTTGCTCTTCGCGGCGCTCGTGCTGACGGCCCAGACGTTGACCCGGCGCACCGCCGCGCTGATCGCTCTCGCGCTGCTCTGCGCACCTTCCGCTCACGCCCAGCGCCGGTCAGCGGCGGAAAAGGCGTGGGATCGGGGCAATGTCCGCGGTGCCGCAGAAGCCTACCTCGCCGAATTAAAGGCGCGTGAGGACGACGATACGGCGTGGTATAACACCGGCACGGCCGGCCTCGCCGCGGGTGACCCCGCGTTGGCGCGCGCCAGTCTTTCCCGCGCTGCGGCGTCGCTCGACCCCGAGCTGCGCTTCCGCGCGCTCTACAATCTTGGCTTGCTGGCGCTGCTTCAGGCGCGTGCTGACAGCGCGAATCGCGAGACGCATCTTGCGGATGCCGAACGGGCGTATCGGGAGGCGTTGTTGCTCAAGCCGGATCACATCCGCGCCAAATGGAATCTCGAGCTCGTCGATCGCCAACGACGCTCGGGCGGGCAGGCTAATCGACCGAATACGCCTCCGCCCCCTTCGCCCGGCGGCGGCGGCGGGGGATCACCACCGCCTCCACCGCCCGGCGCGGGACGATCGGGCGCTTTGAGCGAGTCTCAAGCCGATCAGGTGTTGCGCTCCATAGGCCAGGAGGAGTTGCGCACGCGCCGCGATCGCACGGGACGCACGCGCCGCGCGGGCGCGGCAGGAAGCAAAGACTGGTGATGCCGCTGCTGTCGATCGTTACCGCGTTGACGCTGATGCAGGGCGCCGAGGTGACCGCGAGCGTCGATCGAACCCACCTCACGGTAGGTGAGGAATTGGTGCTCACGGTGCGGGCTCGGTCGCGCTCGACCGACGCGGTCGAGATCCTGCTCCCGCAATTGAACGGCTTCGTCGTTGTCGGATCGCGCGACATGACGGAAGTGGCATTCGGTGGTGACGCGAGCGGCGCCATCCGCACGACGGTACGCGCGCTGCAGCTGCGCGCGCAGCAGCCCGGTGCGCTGCTCATCGGCCCGGTGCGCGCTCGTCAGGGCGCGAGTGTCGTGTCCACCGATCCTATCCTCATCACGGTGGACAGCGCGGCGAATCGCGTTGGTGCGTGGCTGAGTCCGTTGGCTCGAGCGCTGCTCGAGACCACCCCAGCGCCCGCATCGGATCGTACCGACCGTGTTGCGCTGACGATGCTGGTTCCCAGTGATACCGTGTACGCAGGACAGCAGGTTGACCTCATCGCCGCAGCCTGGGTCCCGCGAGAGCTCCGCGAGCGAATGCGTCGACCTCCGTTACTGACACTCGTCACTCCCGAAGGTGTGTGGGCGTATCCGGCAACCGCATCACCGGGAGTGGCGGTATCGCGTCAAGTCGCCGGCCGGTGGATGGATCTGTTCGTCACTCAACAGGTCGTATTTCCGCTCGCGCCCGGCCGGCTCATCGTTCCACCCGCGTCCGTCGAGTACGCGTTGCCCGTGACGTTCTCGTTCTTCAGTCGAGAAGAGCGCTACACGCTCCGCAGCGACTCGATCTCGATCGCCGTCCTTCCACTCCCTCAACAGGCCGGCAATCCCGGCACGACGGTCGTGGGACAAGGGCTCACAGTCGATGTGCAGCTCGATCCGGCGAGTACGCGCTCCGGCGAGCCGGTGGAAGCGTCCATAACGCTCAATGGCATTGGCAATGTCGCGTTATGGCCGGAGCCCTCGGTACGCTGGCCGTCGGGATTTCGCGTCTATCCGGCCCAGACCGAAATTCGAGTCGTGCCGCAGGCTGGCCGGATCGCGGGAAGCAAGGTCTTCCGATTCCTCGCTGTGCCCGATTCCGCGGGCAACTTCATGCTCCCCGAGGTGCGGTATTCCTACTTCGACGCCCTCACGGGTCGTTTCGAGATCGCCAGCTCGGCTCCAAAGCGATTGTCCGTGGCGACGGGCGCCGAGCCGCGGGCCGCCCGGGTTCTGCCCCCACTTCTGGCGCGTCGGGGCGAGCAAGCAGCCGAGCGGCTCAGCCGGCGGCTGACGTGGCAGGGGTGGCTGGGCGTGTTGCTGGTGCCACCGATGCTTGCATTGTTGGCGCAACGCAGAAGGCGGCGCGCGACCCAGCGCCGCGACCCGTCGCCCGGACGCGCGGCACATGACCTGACCCCGCTTGGCAGGCTCGAACGGGAGTTTCTCACCGTGCTCGGGAGCCACGTGTCCGATCCGTTCGCGCGTGACGGGGATGGCCTGGCGCAGGCACTGCGCGCCGCCGGCGTGGACAGCGCGGTGGCCGATCATGTGAAACGTCTGCGTGACCGGCTGCGGGCCGCGCGGTACGGACCGCGGGGGTTGGGAGATTCGGCGGAGCTGGCGGCGGAGATCGAGCAGGTTCTGCGCGTCCTCGGAGCCGATGGGTCCCAAGGATCCAGGCGCCCGCACGTGGTGGTGCCGACGGTGTTGCTGGTTGCGATGCTGGGAGGGATGCAGCATGCTGCGCCCCTCCGCGCGGAACAGGACGGCGACCAAACACCGAGTGCCGAGGCGCTGTACGAGGCCGGTGCGTTACGCGCCGCCGCTGACTCGTTTGCGGCACGCGCAGCCCAGGAGCCACGGGATCCGGCGCACTGGTTCAATCTTGGCGCGACCTTGTACCGGGCCGGCGCGGATGGCAAAGCGACCGTAGCGTGGACCCTCGCGGCCCGGCTCGCCCCGCGCGATGCCGCGATCGGACGTGCGCGCGACCTCCTGCCACCACCCGACGCCATGACCGACAAGCTGCTCCACGTAGGGTGGGCAACGCCGGCAGAATGGAGCATCATTGGTGGAGTCGCGTGGATCGCGTTGTGGATGACGGTGGCGATGGGCGCGCGGCGCCGGCGTCCGATCCTGGTCGTCCTCGGCGGCGCCACACTCGCCGCATTCGTGCTTGGCGTCATCGAGCAGCGGCGGCGCGATCTGCCTACCGCCGTCGTCGTCGGCGAGGCCGTGCCCGTTCGGATGGCACCCTACGGCGGTGCGAGCGCGGCGACTACGGTGCCGCCCGGTGCGGCGCTGCTCGTGAGACGCAGCTACGGGTCCTGGCGTGAGGTGCGGCGCGGGGACGGGCTGCACGGCTGGGTCCTCAGTTCGGAGATCGCCCCTTTGTGAGCGTATTGCAACGCGCGCGAGTCCAGGTCCTGACCGATCGGGTCGCCGATCAGATTGCCGCGGGCGAAGTGGTCGAGCGGCCGGCATCCGTCGTCAAGGAGCTGGTCGAGAATGCGCTCGATGCCGGCGCTCGCGCGGTGCGAGTCGAGCTCGAGGACGGCGGCAAGGCGTTGATTCGGGTGAGCGACGACGGTTCGGGCATGGATCGTGAGGACGCGCGCCTCGCGCTGCAGCGCCATGCGACAAGCAAGATTCGCGTTGCGGCCGATCTCATCGGGGTGGGTACGTTCGGGTTTCGCGGAGAAGCCCTCCCGGCGATCGCGTCGGTATCGCGCCTCGAGCTCGAAACCACGGACGGGGACGGCGCGGCCGCCACCCGCTTGCGCCTAAACGGAGGCAAGCTCGAAGGGGCGGAGGAGACGACGCGGCAGCGCGGCACGACCGTCACCGTCCGCGGGCTCTTCTACAATACTCCTGCACGCCGAAAATTCCTGCGCGCCACGGCCGCCGAGACACGCGCCGCGCTCGAGGCCGTTACGGTGCTCGCGCTCACGCGCCCCGATGTCGCCTTTTCGGTCACGAGCGACGAGCGCGTGCTGCTCGATTGCCAGCCTGCGGGACGTCTCATTGACCGTGTGCAGGCACTGTGGGGAACAGAGCTCGCTGACACGTTGCTCGAAGTGTCCCATCGCGCCGGTCCGCTCGAGGTGACCGGCCTCGCGCAGCGACCGGCGCAGGCGCGAGCGGCGGGCCGCAAAGGGTACGTCTTCGTGCGGGGCCGGCCGATTCGCGATCCCTTCATTCTGCGAGCCGCGGAGGCAGGATACCGCTCCACAATCGCGCCGGGCGACCGCCCGTCGCTCCTCCTGTTCCTCGATCTTCCCGGCGATGCGGTCGACGTGAACGTGCACCCGGCGAAGCTGGAGGCACGGTTCCGGGACAAATTCTTCGTTGAGAAGGTAGTGGAGGAGGCGGTGAGGGCTGCGCTCGCCCCGTTGGACTCGGCGGTGCCCTTTGGAGGGGTTGGGAACCAGGAGTTGGGAGCTGGTGTCGCGTGGGCGGGATTGGATCGGGTCCTCGGTTCCGGTGAGGTGCTCGCGCTGTTCGGTTCGCCCCAAACTCCTAGCTCCCACCTCCCAGCTCCCAAGCTTCTCCAGCTCTTCGATACCTACATCGTCTTCCAAGCTGGCCAGGCCGTCAGCATCGTGGATCAACACTCCGCTCACGAACGGGTGCTTTACGAGGACGTGCTGCGCCAGCTCTCCGGTGACGGGGCGCCGGCGCAGCGGCTGCTGCTGCCGCTCACGCTCGATTTCGCGCCGGCGGAGCTCGACGCGATCGAGGCGCATGGGGAGCTGCTCAGCCGCATCGGTTACGAGATCGAGCGGTTCTCTGGGCGCAGCGTCGTCGTGCAGACTGCGCCCAACCCCCATCCCCGCTTCGAGGCTGCCCGTTGCCTGCAGGAGCTCGTTGCCGACCTGGCGGGGGGCCGATTTGGCGGATGGCAAAACCGGCTCGAGCGCTTTGCGGCGACGTATGCGTGTCGCGCGGCGATCAAGGCTGGGCAGGCGCTCGAGCCCGATGAGATGCGACAGCTCATCGTCAGGCTCCTCGGCGCCACGCTCCCGGCGCACGATGTCCACGGCAGGCCCTCGATGGTTCAGCTTCCGAAGGAAGAGCTTGAGCGCCGGTTCGGCCGCACCTGACTCCAAACTCCTAACTCCTGTCGTTGTAGGTCCCACCGGCGTTGGAAAAACGGCCGTCGCTGTCGCCCTCGCCGCTCTCACGCCTATCACTGTCATCTCGGCCGATGCGCGGCAGGTCTATCGCGGTCTGGATATTGGCACGGCAAAACCCGATGCCGGGACCCTCGCCCGAGTCCCGCACCGGGGGCTGGATCTGATCGATCCGGGCGAGCGTTACAGCGCCGGGCGGTTTGCGCGTGAGGCTGCGGGATGGCTCGCGGAGATCCGCGCGGAACAGCGCAATCCCGTCGTGGTTGGAGGAACCGGCCTATATATCCGGGCGCTGGCCGAGGGGCTATTTCATGAGCCCCCGTTCGAACCCGAGCGTCGCCAGCGGCTCCGGGCCTGGTCGGAGTCTCTGGAGGGCACCGCACTGGCGCGCTGGGCTGGAAGGCTCGATCCTGCCTTTCCAGGGGGTGGCCGCCAACGGGCCGCGCGAGCGATCGAAGTGGCGCTGTTGACCGGACAAGCGCTTTCGTGGTGGCAGCGTGAGGCGCGTGCGAGTGGGGTGCTGCGGCCCTGGTACATTCACCTCACCCTGCCGCGTGAAATGCTTCACCGGCGGCTCGCGGACCGGGTCGATGCGATGTTGCGCGCCGGTTTCGTGGAGGAAGTTCGCCGCTTGCTCGCGGAGGGAGTGGCCGCTGACGCACCGGGACTGGATGGCGTCGGCTATCGGGAGGTCGTGAGCATGTTGCAAGGCCGATTGCCGGAAGCTGCGCTGCGCGAGGCGATACTCGTCTCAACGCGACGGTACGCGAAGCGGCAGGAGACGTGGTTTAGAAACCAACTGAGGGAGCCAGGAGTTGGGAGTTGGGAGCTGGGGGTCTGGACACTCGATGCCACAGAAACGCCCGATGTATTGGCACATCACATTTACGAGCGGTGGTCATCCCTAATTCCCAACTCCCAACTCCCAACTCCTCAATGAGAATTGGGATCACGTGTTACCCGACCTACGGCGGTTCCGGCGCCGTCGCCACCGAGCTCGGCCTCGAGCTTGCGCGGCGCGGGCACGACGTTCACTTCATCTCCTACGCCAGTCCGTTTCGCCTGCGCGGCTTTGCCGAGCGCGTGACGTTTCACGAAGTCACCCAGCTCGAATATCCGCTGTTCGAGCAGTCATCCCCATACGCACTGGCCCTTGCGGTGAAGCAGCACGAGGTCGCCAAGCGCGAGCAGCTCGACTTGATGCATGCGCACTACGCGATACCCCATGCGGCGACGGCGTGGCTCGCCAAGCAGATGCTCGAGCATGAGGGGCTGGGGCTCAAGATCGTTACCACGCTTCACGGCACCGACATTACCCTGGTGGGGCAGGACCCCTCGTATTACACACTCACGAAGTTCTCCATCGAGCAGTCGGACGCCGTGACGGCGGTGTCGGCCTATCTGCGCGATGAGACCTATCGCGCGTTCGGTTGCGGCGACTGCGAAGTGCGCGTAATCCCCAACTTCGTGTCCGCGGCAGACTACTATCCGCCCAGCGACGACTCCTGCCGCGAGCGCCTCGCGCCGAAAGGACGTCGCGTGCTCGTCCACGTCTCGAACTTCAGGCCGGTCAAGCGCGTCGGCGACGTGGTGAAAATCTTCGCGGGTGTACGAAAGCAGCTGCCCGCCACACTCGTCATGGTGGGCGATGGTCCCGACCGCGATCTCGCCGAGCACGAAGTCGACCACCTGGGGCTGCGCAAGGATGTGCGCTTTCTGGGCAAGGTGGAAAATGTCGGCGACGTCCTGCGAGGCGGCGATCTCTTTCTCCTGCCTTCGGCAACGGAGTCGTTCGGGCTCGCAGCGCTGGAAGCGATGGCGTGCGCCGTGCCGGTGATCACGAGCGATGCAGGAGGAATTCCCGAGGTCGTGCGGAACGGTGAAACAGGTTACCTGGCTCCACCGGGCGACGTCGCGGCGATGTCCGAGCGCGCACTTCACGTACTGCAGGATGCCGGCGACCTGAAGCGCCTGAGGCGCAATGCCGCCGCGCGTGCGCTCGAGTTCTCAGCCGATCGCGTCGTGCCCCTTTACGAAACACTCTATGAGGAAGTCCTCGCGCGATGAGGGCTCCTCCAATGCTGCGGCTCGTCCGCGGGCCCAACCTGCTCATCGCCGCGGCAGGCGTGTGCGCGGGTGGCTGGATCGCACTGCGAGCGATCGCCTTCCCGAAGGAGCTGCTCTTCGCAGCGATCTCGGGCGTAGCGATCGGGGCGGTGGGGAATACCTGGAACGACTTGCGGGACATCGCAGCCGATCGCGTCAATCGTCCCGAAGCCAGGCCACTCGCCGCCGGACAGGTCGCGCGCGGAACGGCTGAGTTGATCGTTTTCATGAGCACGTTGCTGGCGTTCACGTTCGCCGGGGTCGTCAGCGGTGCCCAAGTTCTTGTCACCCTTGTCGCACTGGCCGTCATGTTCGCCTACTCGCCACTGCTCAAGCCGCTTCCGTTGGTGGGAAACCTCGCCGTCGCGGTCGTCGCGGGCTCGCCGCCGTTTTACGGTGCACTGGCCGTTGGCGTGCCGGCAGCCGGCGTGGTACCATGGGTCCTCGCCGCGTGGCTGCATTTCATGCGCGAAGTCGTGAAGGATGTCGAAGACCAGACTGGCGATCGTACGATTGGACGCCGCACGTTGCCGATCGTGCTCGGGGACCGGCGGGCGCTCGTGATCGCGGCAGGTGCAGGTATCCTGTTTGTGCCCGCTAGCCTGCTGTTGCCGCGGCAAGCAGGCTATGGGGGCGCGTACTACTTGATTGCATTGCCGGCGCAAATGGCTGTCCTCATAGCCGCAACCTGGATGTTGCTCGGCCGGGTGCCGGGTGTGAGCAGGCTCCTGAAGGGCGCCATGATCATTGGACTCACCGCGCTGGTCGCGGGAAAGGTCGCATGAATCTCTGGCAAGGTGCCCTGCTCGGCCTGGTACAGGGTCTGACCGAATTCCTTCCCGTCTCGAGCGACGGCCATCTCGCCGTCGTTGGACAGCTGGTCGACGTGAGAACCCCGGGTGTCTTCGTCGAAGTCGCGCTCCACGTCGCGACGCTCGGATCCATTCTGGTGGTGTACGGCGGGAAATTCTGGCGCCTCGCGCTCGGCGTGTTGCGGCGGCAACCTGACGACCTTCGCTATGCCGGTCTGCTGTTCATCGGCATGATCCCAGCCGGGATCGTCGGCCTGCTGTTTGAGGATCTCATCGGGCGCGCGTTCGACTCTTTAATTGCGGCAGGCGTGGGGTTTCTCATTACGGCCGTGGCGCTTTGGTCGACACGGCATCGTGGAGCAACGCCTGACGCCGCGTCCCGTCCCACCGCCGGCGGTGCGTTGATCATCGGGCTCGCTCAGGCGCTTGCTCCTTTGCCTGGTATCTCCCGCTCTGGGATGACCATAGCCTCCGGGCTGTGGGTTGGCCTCGGCGCGGTCGCGGCCGCCGAATTCAGTTTTCTTATGGCCATCCCGTTGATCGCCGGTGCGGGACTATTCGAAGCGCGCCACTTGTCGGACGGTCTCGGCCCGATCGCCATCGCGCCCCTGCTCATTGGCGCGGTGGTGGCATTTGTCTCAGGTGTCTTTGCGATCCGCTTCCTGGTCGCGTTGCTCCGTCGTGGGCGGTTTTTCGTCTTCGCGCCGTACTGCGTGGCGATCGGGCTGCTGACCCTCGCGTTCGCGCTGTTCCGCGGGTGAGCGGACTCGACGGCCTCCCCTCATCCGTTCTCGCCCGTCGTTGGGGCGTCCCGCAGTGTGGCGTATTCCGCTCCTTGCCATCCACTCTCGATGCCATTCACGATCTCGGTGCGCAGGATGCGCCATCCGGTACGCTCGTGCTCGCGGAAGAGCAGACAGCCGGGCGCGGACGTGACGGCCGGACCTGGCGCTCGCCGCCAGGAGGCGTGTGGCTCGGCATGCTGCTGCGACCGCCACTCCCGCCGGCGGGTGTCCTCTCGCTGCGCATTGGCCTCGTGCTCGCCGACGTTGTGGAAGCCGTGCTGGGCATTCGCGCGACGTCTCTCTCAGGACCGCGTGCCGCGCTCAAATGGCCGAACGACGTTCTGGTCGACGAGCGGAAAGTTGCGGGTATTCTGTGTGAGTCCCGCTGGCAAGGTGACGCACTCCAGTGGCTCGCCGTCGGCATCGGCGTGAACGTGGCCAACGAGGTGCCGGCGGAATTCGTGAATCACGCCGTGTCGCTGAGCGAGTTCCGGCCGGCCGTCCGACGTCTCGACGTGCTGGATCTCCTCGTACCGACGTTGCTCCGACTCACGACGCACGACGCACGGTTGTCTGAATTCGAGTGCGCCGCATTCGCGCGACGGGACTGGCTGCGCGGCCGGCACCTCCGCGCCCCGCTGGGAGGTCGGGCCGCGGGCATTCGGCCCGACGGTGCGCTGCTCGTCGATACCGGCGCGGGGACCACGATGGTGCGCGACGGCCACGTCGAGCTATCTTAGCCGCCCTCATGCTCCTCGCGATCGACATCGGCAACACCGAGACGACCGTCGGGCTGTTTGCGGGAGACCGTCTCGAGGCGGGGCGCCACTGGCGATTACACTCGACTCCCCATCGCACGCCCGACGAGTGGGCGTCGATCTTTACTACCCACATCACGCACGCCGGGCACTCCACGCAGGAGATTGGCGCAGCGATCATCGCGTCGGTCGCGCCGCCGGTGACGCAAAGCCTGGCTGCGGGGGTCGAGCTGGCGACGACGCGGCAGCCGGTCTTGGTGGACGGACGATCGAAGCTTCCCATCGTGCTCGATGTGGATGAACCGATGACGGTGGGCGCCGATCGTATCGTCAACACCCTTGCGGCATCCCAACTCTTCAAGCGGGACACGATCGTCGTGGACTTCGGCACGGCGACGACGTTCGACTGCATCACCGGTGATGGTCGCTTCATCGGCGGCGTGATCATGCCGGGCGTGCGCACCGCATCTGACGAGCTCGTCCGCCGAACCGCGAAGCTTCCGGCCACCGAGTTGACGCCCCCGGCGCACGCGATTGGCCGGCGCACGGAAGACTGCATCCGCGCGGGCGTGCTCTGGGGAACCGCAGACGCCGTCGACGGATTGGTTCGTCGTATTGCGGCCGAGTGGCCCACGAAACAAAAACCGATGACGATCGCGACTGGCGGGCTCGCCGGCCTCGTCGCTCCGCTCTGCAAGGAAATCGAGTCGGTGCACCCCGATCTCACGTTGATCGGATTGCGGATCGCGGCGGGAGCGATCGGCCTGCGGTGGTAGATCCGAATCCCACTACGACGGTCGCTCCTGTCGACGCGCGCACGCGCAACGCATGGCGCCGCTTGGGCTATCGGCTCTTGCCGGGGGATCTCTTTTCATATGTCCTCCACATGCGACCCGCCGAATGGCCGATCATGGCTGGCCATACGCTGCTTGGCTACGTTCTGGCGGTGGGGCTGCAGGGAGCAGGAAACGGGGAGCAGTTGGGGGCTGCACTCCTGGCACTGCTGATCTGGGTGATCTTCCTTAACGGCGGGACGCTCGCGATCAACAGCGTATTCGATCGCGACGTGGGTGACATCGGCTACCTCAACACGCCGCCTCCACTCCCGCGCTACCTCCTGCACTTCAGCCTCGCGCTCCTCATCGGTGGGCAGCTCCTCGCCGTGACGCTGCCGGCAGGCTTTCAGATTGCCTATGGGATCTGCTTCGCGATGTCGGTGCTGTACTCTGTTCCGCCGTTTCGTTTCAAGGCAGTTGCCGGTGTGGATTGGGTCATCAACATGTGGGGGTTCGGGATGCTCACACCGTACGCGGCGTGGGCCGCGACCGGGCGGCCGCTGGATGTGGGCTACGGCTTGATCCTGTTTGCCTTCTGCCCACTGTTCGCGGGACTCTATCCACTGACGCAGCTGTATCAGTTCGAGGAGGACCGCCGCCGCGGCGATCGCACACTCGCGCTGATTCTCGGGATGCGACTGAGCCTCGGGGTGGCGACACTCTGCACGGCGTTGGCCTTTGCGTTGTTCGCTTCCGCCGCGGTGCTGCTTGGTGTCGGCGCGACCGGGTATGCGATCATCGTTCCGCTCGTGCTGTGGCTACTCGTGCTGCTGCCCTGGCTCTGGCGGCACGATCGGTGGGACCCTCCGCAGCACCAACGTGGCATGTACCGTGCGCTGGCCGCCTGGGCAGTAACCGATCTCACGGTGTTGTATGTGTTTGCCACGTAGAGTGACCGACGTAGATTTGCTTTGAATATCCTTTAGGACGAAACCCACGCGAGGAGCTCTCATCCGATGACGGCCGGCACCACTTCCCCGTCCGCAGTCGATCGTTCGGAATTCCGTCATATCCTCCTCAGTGGAACGTGGATCGGCCTGGCCACCGGGGCCGCGGTCATCCTCTACTTGGTTGTTGCGCGCCTGCTCCCGTCTGGGACCTTCGCCGCGCTGCTGGAAACGGTCATCGTCCTTATTGCCGGTGTGGCGGTCACGTTCCTGCCGGGAGCGTTCGCCGCGTCTCGCACGACGCAAGGCATCGCGAGCGCAGCCGCGATCGGGTTGTGGGGAACGGTCGTTTTCATGGCTGTCGATATCATCCTGCTCCGCCCGCTCCGTGCCTATCCCTGGACGTGGGACGCGGTGGGCGGTGGGAGCACATGGTGGTATCTCCCGATCTGGTGGATGCTGGGCACCTTCCTCGCGTGGCTCGGCGCGCTCGTGACCGCCGGGCGCGTGGCGCGCGGGGGTGAACCCGCAATCCGTAACCTCGCGCTTCCGCTCCTCGCAGGCGGCGTGGGTGGCGCGCTCGGGCTCGGCTTCAGTCGTTTGGTGTATATGCCCGTCGCGGCAGGGATCGGCTTTACGGCGACGCTGATCGTGTTCGCCCTCGTCGTGATCGCTCGCAGGAAGCAGGGGTAGCGCAACGTGCCGAGATGGTTGGCGCATCTGTTGCTCGTCGTGGGATGGCTGCTCACGCCTGTGTGGGCGTGGGCCGCCTCGCACGTGGGATTGTGGGCCGGGGCGCTCCTTGCCCTGCGCTTTGAGAATCCTTTCGTGATGCTCTCGATCGCTGGGCTCGGCGCGTTACTGTTTGGCTTCGCAGTGCTCTGGACCTGGATTCGATTCATGAAGTACCTGCCGCATCTGCTCTCCCACCACATGGCTCCCCGAGAAGGGGAGGACACCTCCGAGGAGCGTACCGCGATTGCGGCTGCGGACTGACCGCTTTCTGATTGTCGTTGTTGCCGTCGCCGCGACGCCTCCGTTGTCTGCGCAAAAAGCCGGTCGCGATCTCGATTTTCTCTACGGCCGCTGGTATCAAGGCAATCAATCGACGAGCTATGAGTTGCGCACGGCCGTCCCGCTCGCCGGCATCTTTTCCCATGGTCTGGCGGCACAAGTCCTGATCCACGACAGCCTCGGCCGCCATCGCGCGTTCTACGGCGCCGGCTGGCAGCTGCATGCCCTGCGGCATCGCTCGACGTTGGGACCGTACGCAATCGGCGGCGTCGCGCTCGGCCTCTCCACCGACACGACGACGGAGGAGCTCGCGGCGCTCTGGACGCTTGGTGGAGGAGTGGAATGGCGACCCGCCCCCTGGATCGGGCTCGGACTCGAAACCGTGTATCACTTGCAGGACGTCGGACCACGCGGCTTCTGGCGGAGCTCGCCCGGTTCTCGTGATGGCTTTGCGGCGTCACTCAATTTCTCACTCGCCATCAGTTCCGGGAGCGCGGCGAGCACGCGGACGTCGGCGCACCAACCCTCCCGGCAGCCGCCGGAGCCGCCGACTAACATCACGGGCAATGCGGCCGACGTCGTTCGCACCGCGCTGGGCGTGCTGGGCACGCCGTATGTATGGGGCGGGACCGCGGCGAATGGTTTTGACTGCTCAGGCCTCGTGCAGTGGGCATACAGCCAACACGGCATGCGGTTACCGCGGACAAGTCGAGATCAGGCAAGCGCCGGCTCGCTGGTGACTCCCGTCGCCGAAGCGCTACAGCCCGGCGACATCTTGGTCTTCGCTGCCCAGCCCGGGGGCGGCGTCACCCACGTCGGCCTCTATGTCGGGGATGTGACGTTCATCCATAGCTCGAACGATGGCGTGAAGCTTTCGCGGCTCGAGGTACAGGATCCGGATGGTGCCTGGTGGGTGAATCGGTGGGTAGGGGCGCGGAGAATCGTACCATGACATGCCGAGGCGCATTCCTGTCGGGGTGCGTTACGTTGGTGCTCGCGTGCGGTGCGTCGCGCGTACCGGCTGCCCTCCGCGGGTATGACATTCTCGTTGCAGGGCAGGACTCTCAAAGCGTTGAGCTCGCGCGTGTTATGAAGGACATGGGCTATAAGGTCCGTGGGGCGGTGAAGGGAGGCAGCCGGCCCACTGCCGCACTTGTCCACTTCATGTTTGCCGAGCCCGGGCCCGACCAACCGAAGTGGTTCCATTTGCGCCTCGCCGATACGCGATCGGGCACGATCGTGGGGGTGGCGGCGGTCCAGTTGGATTCGGCCTTGAGTACACCCCACGCGCGGGCGGTGGCTGCCGTCCGAGCCATTGAGCCGCCCAGCCCTCCTTGACACACCGCCTTCACGCAGGCAAATTCTCGCCGTCGTCATTTAGCACTCACCAACCGCGAGTGCTAACAAGCAAACAAATCAAAGAGTTACGGAGGTTCAGGGTAACATGCCAACGGCAACCAAGGCGACTCCGAAGTTCAAGGTCTTTCCGCTGGCCGACCGCGTTGCGATCCGGCCCATGGAAGAGACCGAGACGATGAAGGGTGGACTGTACATCCCCGATACCGCCAAAGAGAAACCGATCCAGGGCGAAGTCATCGCCGTGGGACCGGGGCGGCGGGAGAAGGGCGAGACGATCCCGATGGAGCTGAAGGTTGGGGACCGCGTGGTCTACGGGAAGTACAGCGGCACGCAGATCGAGTTGGACAACGAAGAGATCATCCTGATCAAGGAAGCCGACGTCATCGCGAAGCTCGCGTAAGCAGCCTCTAGGGAGGAAGCACAGACATGGCAGCCAAGTTTCTGGAGTTCAGCACCGAGGCCCGCGCCAAGCTCAAGCGGGGCATCGATCAGCTGGCCGATGCAGTGAAGGTGACGCTCGGCCCCAAGGGCCGGAATGTCGTCATCGACAAGAAGTTCGGCAGCCCGACCGTTACCAAGGACGGCGTGACTGTCGCCAAGGAAATCGAGCTCGAGGACGAGATCGAGAACATGGGCGCCCAGATGGTGAAGGAAGTGGCGACCAAGACCTCGGATCTCGCGGGCGACGGCACCACCACGGCGACCGTGCTCGCGCAGGCGATCTACCGCGAAGGCCTGAAGTCCGTTACGGCCGGCGCGAACCCGATGGCGCTGAAGCGCGGTATCGAGAACGCCGTCGAGACCGTGGTCGCGGAGCTGAAGAAGATTTCGGTCCCGACATCGGGCCGCAAAGACATCAAGCAGGTCGCCACCATTTCCGCCAACGGCGACGCCGAGATCGGCGACAAGATCGCCGACGCGATGGACAAGGTCGGTAAGGACGGCGTGATCACGGTCGAGGAAGCCAAGAGTCTCGAGACCACGCTGGAGACGGTAGATGGGATGCAGTTCGACCGCGGTTACCTCTCGCCTTACTTCATCACCGATCCCGAGAAGATGGAATGCACGATCGAGGATGCCTACATCCTCATCTATGACAAGAAAGTCTCGACGATGAAGGACCTCCTGCCCGTGCTCGAGAAGGTCGCACAGTCAGGCAAGCCGTTGCTGATCGTCGCCGAGGATGTCGAGGGGGAGGCGCTCGCGACGCTCGTCGTCAACAAGCTGCGTGGCACGCTGAAGGTCTGCGCCGTCAAGGCGCCGGGCTTCGGTGACCGCCGCAAGGAGATGCTGCGCGACATCGCGATTCTCACCGGCGGCCAGGTGATTTCGGAAGAGCTCGGCTTGAAGCTCGAGAACACGACGCTCAACGATCTCGGCCGCGCCAAGCGCGTCATTGTGGATAAGGACAACACCACCCTCGTGGACGGCAAGGGCAAGGACGAGCAGATCGACGGCCGTAAGGCGGAGATCAAGGCCCAGATCGAGAAGTCCACGTCGGATTACGACAAAGAGAAGCTGCAGGAGCGGCTGGCGAAGCTCGCCGGCGGCGTGGCCGTGCTGAACGTTGGCGCGGCGACCGAGACCGAGATGAAGGAAAAGAAGGCTCGGGTCGAGGACGCGCTACATGCCACGCGCGCGGCGGTCGAGGAAGGTATCGTCCCCGGCGGCGGCGTGTCGCTGCTCTGGTGCCAGAAGGCGCTCGACAGGGTCAAGGGCACAGACGACGACGAGAAGACCGGCGTAGACATTCTGCGCAAGGCGCTCGAAGAGCCGATTCGCTGGATCGCCCAGAATGCGGGCGCTGAAGGCTCCATTGTGGTCGGTCGTGTGAAGGAGTCGAAGGACAAGAACTTCGGCTACAACGCAGCGACCGATAAGTTCGAAGACCTGGTCGCGGCAGGCGTTATCGATCCGACCAAGGTCACGCGGACCGCGCTCCAGAACGCCGCGTCGATCGCGGGCCTGCTCCTCACGACCGAGTGCGTCGTCGTGGAGAAGAAGGAGAAGGAAAAGGCTCCTCCGATGCCGGGCGGCGGCATGGGCGGGATGTACTAGAACGCGAGACGAGTAACTGACGTGTAACCGGTACAGGCGTAACGCATAGAAGCAGCCCCGGGGGAGTTCCCCGGGGCTGTTGCGTTTTGCAAAAGTGAGCTTGGGCACGGGGATAATCACTATTTTGGGAGGCCATGACCGTCACCCCTGGTCACCCCCCAACGCCTCATCCGCCGGAGCGGGCGGCCCTCTCCAGGGAGCTGGCCGACTTTCTTATTGAGCTCTCGATTGCTCTCCACAAACACGCGATGTACCCGGAGGGCCATCCGTCGCTCGACCCAGCCGCGGCGGGCGTGACCCGGCGTGCCGAACACCTCCTGGAAGAGCGGGGCATGGTGGCATTGGGAGTCGCGCGCCAGCAGCTCGTGATCGAAGGCGTCGCGACCGATGCCAAGAATCCGCTGCTCGCTGAGCTCGCCGGACGCCTGCATCGTCATCACCTCGGAGCGGTCACGTTCCACCGCGGGCTGCGGGTTAGCGAGGTTGCGGATGTGCTTCGGGAGCTGGCAGTCGATGCCGACCGGAGCGGCGCGCCACTCGGTCTTGGCGCACCGGAGCACTTGCGCGCCTGGGACCACATCCGGCTCCACCCGATAACCTACGAAAAGTTGGAGCTGCTGGATGCGGACGTCGCCGATAACAAGACGGGCAGGGACCGCACCGCGCGTGCCGCTCAGCTCTGGGTGGGGTTGGCGCGGGCGGCCCTCGCTGCGGAAGCCATCGCTGCCGACGACGCACCGGTCACCGAGCCGGCGGCGATCGCGAAAGCGATCGATGAGCATCCCAAGAGCGCTGCCTACGATCAAGTGATCGTTGGGTACCTCCTGCAGATCGCCGACGAGTTGAAGAGCGCCGGCGGCACGGAAGCCATAGCGCTACGCCGCCGCACGTCGAAACTGGTGGGTGCACTTCAGCAGAGCACGTTGCGGCGGCTCATCGAAATGGGCGGCGACCACGCCCAGCGCTTCAAATTCGCGATCGACGCGACGCATGGGTTTGCGGTCGACGCCGTCCTCGAGATCGTCCGCGCCATGGCGGACGCGACGCACAAGACCGTGTCGGATCCGCTCGTCCGGATGTTGTCCAAGCTGGCGCAACACGCGGAGCATGGCACGCCGGAGGCGCGCCTCGAGGCCGACGAAGCGTTGCGGGATCAGGTTCGCGATCTGCTGCGGGGCTGGTCGCTCGCGGATCCCAATCCCGACGAGTATGGCCTGGCGCTCCACAGGATGGTCGCGGCCTCGCCCGCCTTGCCCTTGCGCAGTGACATCAAACAGATGGCCGAGCCGTTGCGCATCGTGCAGACGGCGGTCGAGACGGGCGTCATGGGTTTCGGCGCCTGGCGTGCGGTAGAACGGCTCGTCACCGAACACCATGTCGCGGACCTGGTTGCGATGCTCGACGAGGCCGGCGACGACTCCCGGCCGCCGGTGCGCGGCGACATCGCACCCCTGTGGACGCGCGTCACGTCGGCGGATGTCGTGCGACAACTTGCGGTCACCGAGCCGCCTGACTTTGCGACGCTCGATCGCATGCTGCCGCGACTGCCGGTCGACGCATTCGGACCGCTGCTCGACGTGCTGAGCGAGTCGGAATCCCGCACCACTCGCCGCGGGTTGCTCGATCGCCTGGCGCGCGCGCCGCGCGAGCTCGGCCCGGTCATCGCCGCCCGGCTGTCAAGGAACATTCCGTGGTACGTGACGCGGAACCTGCTGCTCATTCTCGAAGGGTTGCCGGGGCTGCCTGCGGGCTTCTCGACCACCGCATTCATCGCGCACCAGGATGCGCGCGTGCGCCGCGAAGCGCTGAAGGTCGCTCTCAAGGTACCGGCCGAGCGCGAGCGCGCGCTGCAGGGCGCGCTGCACGATCCGGATCCGCGGACCGTGCGGCTTGCGCTCATTGCCGCCCTCGAGGATTGCCCGCCGTCGGCCTTGCCGCTGATCACGCAGATCGCGCAGGATGAAACGGTGACCTCGGAGCTCCGCGTCCTGGCCATCAAGGTCCTTGGCCGCCTGGGCAATGGCATCGCCCTGCACGCGCTGCTGCAGCTCGTGGATGGCGGGACAACCTGGCTGGGGCGTCCGAAGCTCGCGAACCGGTCCATCGAGATGCTCGCGGCGCTGATGGCACTGGCGAGCGGCTGGCGTCACGACGACCGTGCGGGGGCGCTGCTGGCATTGGCGGCCGCGTCCAGCGATCCGGAAATCCGCACGGCGGCCGGATCGGGGACCCGCGCGCGCCTGCGAACCGTCGGCAAGCGATGAGCGGCGATCCGGCAAGGTTCCTCAACACGTTCGCGCAGGCGCTCGCCGCGATGGCGCTGTATCGGGACGGCCATCCGGCGCGCGAGCGCGCCGTGGACGTTGCCTACCAGCAGCTGTCCGATCTGCAGACGGATACACCGCGGCCCTTATTCACCTTTCTCGGTGATGAGGTCGTCTTCGGGCGCCTTCCGCTTCGGGAGCTCAAAGCATGGGACTGGAGCAAACGGCTCGCCGAGGCGGGAATCCAGCGGCTCGAGTTCGAGGACCGCGTGGGGCGGGAAGACTTCGAGGGGTTCCTCGACGAAGTGTTGGCGCGGCTCACACTGTCGGCGGTCAGCACCGAAGCGCGGCAGATGCGTCAAAGCTCGATTCGGTTCGGCGCCGTGGGACTCAGGGGCGAGCCGGAGATCGCGGCGACGTCCCTGCCCACCGCCACCATCAGTTTCTCCCTCGGCGAGGAGCTCGATACCCTTCGCTGGCTGCAGCGCGAGGTGCAGACCGGAGGCGACCTGCATCTCGCCGAGGCCGAAGCTGTCGTGCGCTCCCTGGCGGTCGCGATGCACGGCGGGGGAGCGCGGCAGGTCATGCTGCCCCTCCTCCAACTGAAGGAATTCGATCAGTACACCACCACCCATTCGATGAATGTGGCGGTCCTGTCGATGGCTCTGGCGGAGTACCTCGGCCTCTCGCCAAGCGATGTGCGGACATTCGGGATCGCGGGGTTATTGCACGACATCGGGAAAATCAAGATTCCCCTCGAGGTCCTCACGAAGCCCGGCAAGCTTACCGACGAGGAGCGGGCGCTCATGAACGAGCACCCCGCCGCGGGCGCTCGCATGCTGCTGGAGGCGGAAGAGGATCTCGATCTCGCGGTCGTCGTCGCGTACGAACATCACATCATGATCAACGGCGGCGGCTATCCGGTGCTGCACTACGCGCGCGACTGCCATCAGGCCAGCAAGCTCGTCCACGTGTGCGACGTTTACGACGCGTTGCGCACCCGGCGCCCATACCGCGAAGCGTGGTCCTTCGAGAAGACGCTTGGGTACATGGAAGAGCGCAAAGGCGTGGAGTTCGAGCCGGATCTCTGCACGGCGTTCACACAGATGATGCAGCAATGGGAGCGGCAGGTTATGGTGCTCTCTGACGAGCACATGCCGGTGATTCCTGCGGCAGCCGCCAATGCCCCGCAGCCTGCTGCCAATCCAGCACAAAGCTGACTATCATTCGGTCCATGCGACGGTTTTCGATGATGGGGGCCGGTGCGTTCGCGATCCTCGCGCTGCAAGCGCCGGTGCAGCTGACCGGCGACTGGCAGGCGCGCTCGGGCGACGAGATCCGGCACATCATGGTGCGTGCCGACAGCTCGGCGCAGTTCGGTTCAGATTTGGCGCGCTGGCGCGTGGTCGGGGATAGTCTCTGGATTGCTTTGGGCGACGGGGTCTGGCAGGTCTACGGCATGAAGCTGTCCGGCGACAAGCTCACGATCAGCGGCGGGGATCTCGAGAAGCCCGTGACACTGCGTCGGGTCGGTCCTCCGACGGTGCGCCCCGATAGCCTGACCATTCCGGAAGCGCCACCGGTCAACCAGCGGGCCTGGTAACCCTATTTCGATTCGGATACTGCCGCAACCCGCCACCCCAGCTCTTTCTTCTCGAATCGCATGGCGAACCGCCGTCGATCCTCACGTGGCGCACCGCCGCGCGCCGGGACGTACTGAAAAATCGCGCGCACAGTGGCCCTCGCGAGATTTCCCTGCTCCTGAAGTTCTTCGACGGTGAACTTTGCCGTAATCTGATTCCAGCCGCGGAAAAAGTCCTCCCACCCCTTCCGTTCCACGTCCGTGAGCCCGGGGTAGAGGACCTGGATGTTGGGCACTCGCTCGCTCGACAATGCGCGGCCGAGATCGGCGAGCAGGACGTCAATAGCGGGGCCCGTTTCGCGGGGTTGCGAGCTGGGCGGTGCGATTCCAGCATCGATTCCGATCTGCTCCGCGCTCTGGGCGGCCACTTTGGCGAGCGTGAAGTCCTTCTCGCGCAGCAGTGATTCGGCGCGCGCGAGGATGATCCCCGCGTTCGCGGCTGCCTGGCCGGTGGGAATCGCCTGGACCACTGGCGTGACGCGCTCCACCATCCGCTGCGCCTCGCGCTCCATCGTCCGTACTTCGTCGCGCGCGCGCGCGAACTGCCGCGCGGCCTCGACGTACCCGCCGAGCGCCCGCGACTGGTCCCCCGCTCGCAGCGCCTGGTCCGACGCCTCGAGCATCGTCTCGCCGAGGATCATGGCGGGGACGTTGTTCTTGTCCGCTCCGGCGGCCACGGCGCGCTCGTGCGACGCGAGCGCTGAGTCGCGACGCGTGCTCACCGCCACCGACACTGGCGCGGCCGCGGGAGCGGGAGCGGGCGGGGGAGGAGCGACGAGAGCCGGCGGCGGTGCCGCGGTCGGGGGGACATCCGTTTCGGCAGCGGGTTGATTGGGAGCGTACAGGAGCAGAATCACCACCGCCGCCAGGGCGCCCAGGACGCCCAGCCGCCATTTCATTGGTGCGTGCGTGATCAGCGTCAGCACAGGCCGGGGAAGCGGGGTCCAGCGCCCCAGCGGCTGCGTCGCTTCGTTGTCGGCGCCTGAAAGCGCCAAACGGATCCCCTGCAGCGTCGCCAGCATCTGCCCGGCCGATTCGTAGCGCTCGTGCGGGACCTTGTTCATCGCCTTCGCGACGACGCGCTCGAGGGCTGCTGGAATCGAGGGTGCCACCGTGCGCAGCGGCCGGGGCTCTGTCGTGAGCACCTGATAGAGAACACCGTGCACGGATTCCGCTTCAAACGGCCGCTGGTAGCACAGCAGCTCGTACAGCATGCATCCGACGGAAAAGACGTCCGTGGCCGCCGTAATCGCGCCGTTGGTGATCTGCTCGGGAGCCATATACGTCGGTGTACCGACAATCGCGCCGGAGCCCGTCGCATCCGCCTTCTGCAGCCGCGCGATACCAAAGTCCATGATCTTGACCCGGCCATCCGGCATCACGCGCACGTTTGACGGCTTCACGTCGCGGTGTATGACGCCGCGTTGGTGCGCGAAATGAAGACCGGCCAGCACCTCGATGGCGATGTCGAGCTTCCGTTCGAGTGCCAGCGGATCGCGCAGCGCGATCATGTCCGCCAGATCGCGTCCCTCGACGAGCTCCATCGCGATGTAGAGCTGGCCCTCCGATTCGCCGAGATCGTATACCGTGACGATGTTGGCATGTTGGATCGCGCCGGCGGCGCGTGCTTCGCGGAGGAAGCGTTCCTGCATGTCCGTGGTCTTGCGAAAACTGCTGCCGAGCAGCTTCAGCGCCACGTAGCGGCGCAAGACGGTGTCGTAGGCCTTCCAGACGATGCCCATCGCTCCTTCGCCGAGGAGCTGGTGCAGCTCGTACTTGCCGAGTCGCTTGTAACGCTGTTGGGCGTCGCTCACCGGGTCAGCCAGTCGTACGCGCGGGTCAGGTAGGATCTCGTCGCGTCGCTCACTTCCACGTTGCGGCGTGGAAAGACGCGATCGACGACCGATAAAAACTTCTCCTGCGTCATTCGCTCGGATGTCGAGCCCCCCCAGGCGAACGGCGGGACGTACTTCGCGGCGCGCACCCCATCGAAGACGCTGGCCCCTGCGCCGACGACGGTCCCGGCAGGGAGCAGAGTGCCGATCGCCGTCTTGGCGTGGTCGCCGATTAGACTACCCAGGAACTGATGCCCGGTTTCCACATTCGTGCCGGCGACCTCGAGCCGGATGGGACCATACGTGTTTTTCAGGTTCGACGTAGTCGTTCCCGCTCCAAGATTTACCCAGCGCCCCAGCACCGAATGTCCGACGAAGCCCTCGTGCGACTTGTTGGTGTAAGCCAAGATCGCCGTCGTCGATATCTCGCCGCGGATGACGGACCACGGGCCGATCGCCGAAGTGCGGATCGGCCCGCCCACGATGCGAGTGTTTGCGCCGATCCAGAGCGGACCTTCCAACCGGGTGCCGCTACGCACTTCAACGCCGCTCTCCAGCACGACGGGCCCGTTGCGCGTGTCGAACACGACGCCCGGCTCGATCGCTGCCTCGCGCAGCGCAATCCACGCGGGATCGCCGATCACCGTGCTGCCGGTCGGGACGGGATCGGAATCCCCGAGCAGCTTGAGAACGTCTTCGCGGAGCAGCTGCTCGAGACAACCCACGAGATCGTGCACGCCGCGCAGTAACAGGCCCTCGACGGGCACCGCCTGCGCGTTCGGGAGCGGCCCGTCCCACCGCGCGCCAACGGGCACCGCCCAGCCGACCGTGATTCCCTCATGCGTCAGCCGGGCCGGCACTTCGGGAAACGGTGGAGCCAGGCCGCGCGGCGCAAACGTGGACGACCCGATGACCGCGGGTCCAACCACCGCGCGTCGTGCCTCGACGCGTGCTGCGCCGGGTTCGTCAAATCCCACGAGATGCGGGAGCGCAAAGACCGCCGTCGCTTCGGTTCCCACGAACATCTCCCACCGCTCGCGCACGAGATGCGCGCCGGCACGCAGCTCTGCCAGCGGCCGGATACCCGCGAACGGGGCCCATGCCGGTCCTGGCTCGGGATCGAGGAGATATAGGTTCATAGGCGCTGCACCAGAGCCTTCAACTGGTTCGCGCGTCCGGTGGGCATCACCAGCGTGTGGCCGTTGGCGCGTACGACGACGGTGTCCGCGAGACCGGTGACGGCGATGTGCTCGTCCTCCGCCCATATGACGCAATCGCGCACGTCGTCGCCGAGCGTGACGCGACCCACGATCACATTGCCCTGCGTATCGGGGCGGCGGATGCGCAGCAGCGCGTCCCAGGAGCCGATGTCATCCCACGGAAAGGTGCCCTGAACCACCGCCAGGCGCTTCGTGCGCTCGAGTACCGCGACATCGACGGCGACCGGCTTGACGGCCGCGAAGAATCGTGGCGCATCGCCGTTGGAGAGAGCCGACCATCCGGCGGCCAGCTCGTTCGCGTAAGCCGCGGCCTCGCCGAGGAATCGCGCGACTCCCCAGGCGAACAGCCCCGTGTTCCAGAGCGCTCCGCGCTGCCGCAGCAACGCGGCCCGCGCGGGACTGGGCTTCTCGATGAACCGTTTCACGGTGTGCGCGTCGCCCTTCCGCTTGCCGGGCACGATGTATCCATAGCCGGTCTCGTTGCGCGTGGGCTTCACGCCGACCGTGACGAGCACATCCTGCTCGGCGGCGACGGCCAGTGCCTCGGACGCCGCCGCGCGGAACGCGCCGTCGTCACCGACCGCCCAGTCGGCGTGCAGAGACAGCATCTGGCCGCTCGGGTCCTGTTTGGAGATCCAGTTCGCCGCCCACGCGAGCGCCGGTGCGGTCGAGGCCCGCCTGGGCTCGGCGAGGATGTTGTGCTGCGGGAGGTTCGGCACGGTCGCCGCGACGCTCTGGACCAGTGCGGGACTGGTGAGCACGAGAATGTGCTCGGATGGGATCAGGCCGCGCAGACGCTCCACGGCCTGGGCCAGGAGCGGTCGATCGCCGGCCAGCGTGAGCAACTGCTTGGGCCGCTCCGGCGTGGACAAGGGCCAGAAACGGGTGCCGGACCCACCGGCGAGAATGGCGGCCCACGTACTCACCGGGGCTTCCCTCGTTGTTCTTCGGCATCGCCGAACATCAGGGCGATGCGGTGGCTGAGTTTCGTCGGACTGAAAGGCTTGGTGACGAGTGCCGCGCCCAGCCGCCGTGCTTCGCGCAGAATCCGGTCCTCGCCCTCCGCGGTGACAACCAGCACCGGCAGCCGTGCGGTGCTCCCCTGTTCGCGCAGGTCGCGGAGAAGATCGAGCCCGGAGCCGTCGGGCAGGTGAATGTCGAGTAGTAATCCGTCTGTCGGGGGTTTGGCGCGCAACACCCTGCGCGCTTCATCGAGTGTTCGGGCGAAGCTCACCCTGTACCCGAGTTGTTCGAGATAGGGACGCAGTACGAGCCCGAGATGGGGCTCGTCGTCCACCACGAGGAGATGCCGCCCGGATTGGGCCACCGGCTGACCTTCCGCCTAGAGCAGGCCGGCTATGGCCGTGCGGTGACGGCGGAGATCGAACAGGAGGGCGCCGACGTTCGTTCCTGGCCGCACCAGTATGACCATCAGGGCGTCCACGTGCAGGACGGTGACGACCGCGAGGCCACGGCTGAACTCGAGGACGGCCGTGCTGAACTCGCCCCGACCGCCTGCATCGCCGAACTGCGCCATGTGTCTGAGGGCGACGGGGAGCAACGCGGCCACACTCTCTGCGTCGACGCCGTTGGCAACGCGGGAATCGATGGGGAGTCCATCGCGCCCGACCACCACCACGGCGTCCACTCCGCTCGATCGACTGAGCGCTTCGACCACGTCGCGGATGGTCGCCATAAGGGCGCTCAACGTAGGTTTTTGGATTATCGAAGTCAAGCAGTCACTGTGGGTTGACCCACTTGAACGGTGCCCTGTAACTTGTCCAGCACTTCGATGCGATCTCTGACCCGTGTTATCGTCCCCGTCGCAGCAGCGTTGGTCGTCGTCGGCTGCGGCGACGTGCCCGGCCTGCCAGCTGCCATATACCCCAATCGGACCGACAGCTTGGTATCGGTCTACGCTCTGACGGGAACGCCCGTCACGTCGCCCTCGGGCTACTTGATCGTCGACCGCCGGGTGGTTCGGACTGACATAATAGGCGCGACGTTCGACTTCGTTTTCGATATCGATTCATTAGGGCGCGCCGTGCTGTTTCCAACCGGCGCGGTCAACCTCGGGCGGCAGTCGGGAGCGCAGATCTCGAGTCTCCCCTTCGACTCGCTCCGTTCCGCCCCATCCGGTGGATATCAGGTCGACAGCGCGGTCGTGCTTACCATCGGTTCCGTCGTGGCGTTGCATTCGCGTTCCGTGCAGTGCTCGTTCGACTTTCAGCCGGTCCACAACTATTTCGCGAAGCTGCTCGTGTTGGACATCGATACCACGTCCGGTCCTACCGGGCGGCGGATTGATCTAAGGGTCCTCACCAACATCAATTGCGGATATCGCGGGCTCGAACCAGGCCTGCCGCGCAGTTAACGCGTGATCGACCTGAAGCTGTTGCGCGCCTCGCCCGCTCAGGTGCGGGCCGCGCTCGCCCGGCGGGGCGACTCGTCTCTGACGCGCCTCCTCGACGAAATCGAAGCGCTCGACATGAAGCGCCGCACCCTCACGGCGCAGCTCGATCAGCTCAAGGCGGAACGAAACGATGCCGCGAAGGCCGACGCGCTCGTCGCGAAGTCGCAGGGGGGGCTGCCCGAGGCGACGACCGTCGCGCGGCGCAAGCTGGGAGAGCGGATCGCCGGACTCGAGAATGAGCTGAAGCAAGCCGAGACGAAGTTAGAGGAAAAAGCGCTGCTCGTGCCGAACCCGCCGTTGCCGGAGGTTCCCGACGACGAACAGAAGATGCTGCGCAGTTGGGGCACCCCGGCCCCCAAGGGTGGCAAGCCGCATTGGGAAATCGCCGAGCAGATGGGAATGCTCGATCTCCCACGGGGGGCGAAGCTGGCCGGGTCTGGATTTCCAGTACTGATGGGCCGCGGCGCCCGGCTCGCGCGCGCATTGATCAATTTCATGATCGACCTGCATGCCCGCGAGCACGGCTACGTCGAAGTCGAGCCCCCGTTTGTGGTGCGGCGTGAAATCATGATGGGCACCGGGCAGCTCCCGAAATTCGAGGACGATCTCTACCGTACGGCGCCGGACGACTTGTTTCTGGTGCCGACCGCGGAGGTGCCGGTGACCAACCTCCACCGCGACGAGATCCTCGATGGGACAACGCTCCCGAAAGCGTACGTTGCGTACACCCCCTGCTTCCGCCGCGAAGCGGGCGCCGCAGGGAAGGACACCCGCGGACTGCTCCGGGTCCATCAGTTCGATAAAGTCGAGCTGGTACGCTTCTGTCGCGCCGCCGACTCCCCGGCGGAGCACGAGAAACTCACTGCGCACGCCGAGGCTGTGCTCCAGAGACTCGAGCTTCCATATCGTGTTGTGCTGCTTCCCGCGAATGACTTTGGGTTCGCTGCCGCGAAGACCTACGACCTCGAGGTGTTTGCACCAGGCGTGGGGCAGTGGCTCGAGGTCTCCAGCTCCAGCACGTTCACCGACTACCAGGCGCGCCGCGCGAACATTCGCTGCCGCCCGCGTCCCGGTGACAAGCCGGAGTTTGTACACACTCTCAACGCCTCCGGCGTCGCGTTGCCACGCACCATCGCCGCGTTGCTCGAGACGCATCAGCAGCCCGACGGCTCCGTGATTCTGCCGCCGGCGTTGGTGCCGTATGTCGGCACTGACCGGCTCGCCTAGAGGATCCCTCGGGAGGGGGACCCTGCTCCGGGCGGGGCCACCCGCGCTCCTCGCCGTGGCGCTGCTGTTCGGGATCCTTTCCGTCGGCTACGCGTGGACGGTCGCGCGCCATCTCCGCACCGACGCCCGCGAGACGAGCCGCTTGCTGGGGCACGTGTTCGCCGGCCTCAACGATCCGCGCGAAGGCGCCGCGGCTGACGCGCTGCTGGCCCTCGCCGACGAAGTCCGGCGGCTTGGCATCCCGATCGCAGTCACAGATGCCGCGGGTCGCATGACCGCGATGGCCAACGCGCCCTTCGGTGCGAGCGCCAGCGAGGCGGAGCAGCGAGCGTGGATCGCCGAGCTCGATCGCGTTCACGAGCCCCTCATCCAACCTGGTGTGGGAGTGATCCACTACGGTGCGTTGCCCGCGGCGCGCGCGTTCACCGGCCTCGCCGTACTGCAAGGCGCGATGTTCCTCTGTCTGGTGCTCCTCGCCGTTTGGGCCATGCGCGAGCGGGTGCGCGCCGCGCGCGACCGCCTCTGGGTGGCGATGGCGCGCGAGTCGGCGCATCAGCTCGGGACTCCGCTCATGAGCTTGACGGGTTGGATTGATTACCTGCGGGAGAATCCGGGTACGCCCGGCAGCGAGCTCGTGGCGCATCTTGAGGCTGATGCGGAACGACTCGAGCGTGTGACCAAGCGATTCGAGCGGATCGGCCGTCCGGCGCGACGGGAGCCCGTGGGCCTCGGTACCGTGGCCGAGCGCGTGGTGGCCTACTTCCGTCCGCGACTCCCGACGCTCGCGAACTCCGTCACGCTGACGCTCACATCGCCCGGAACGGGACCGACCGCCACGGGGGACCCCGTGCTCATCGAATGGGCGCTCGAGGCCATCGTCAAGAACGCCGTCGACGCCCTGAGTGGACGCGGTGGACGAATCGATGTCGAAGTGCAAGCCACCGATACGATCGGGCGGGTCAGCGTGCGCGACGACGGACCCGGGGTGGCGACGCATCTGCAAACGCAATTATTCGAACCCGGGATCTCGAGCAAGACCGGGGGCTGGGGGATTGGTCTCACCCTGGCCCGCCGCATCGTCGAGCAACAGCACGGCGGCCGCGTTTCCTACCATCCGGGGGAGCAGGGCATGGGTTCGGTGTTTGTGCTGGAGTTCCCGTTGGCGTCATGATTCGGTTTCGGTTGTGTCTTCGACAGGCTAGAGCTGCACACCCCTTAGGGGAGCTCTGCACAAGTGGCCTGACGCGGGGGTGGGGGCGCAGGAGCGCCCTAGCCCGCACCCCCACCCCCAGCTCAGGCGCGCTATGCAGAATTCCTTAGGGTGTGAATGAACCCATTGAGCACGATGTCCCAACTCCCTCTCAACCCCGCGCAGCGAGAAGCGGTCGAGCATCCCGAGGGTCCGCTCCTCGTCCTTGCTGGTGCCGGATCGGGCAAGACGCGCGTGCTGACGACGCGGATTGCCCATCTCATCACCCACCATGAGATCCCCCCACAGCGGATCTTTGCGGTCACGTTCACGAACAAGGCGGCCGGCGAAATGCGCACGCGCGTCGCCCAGCTCCTGGGTGGGGATCCGCGCGGCCTGTGGATCGGCACGTTCCATTCGCTCTCTGCTAGGCTCCTGCGACGCGAAGCCCCGCTGCTCGGTTTTGGACCTAACTTCACGATTTACGACGCGGACGACTCCGAGGCCCTGGTCAAGCGCCTGCTCGAGGCGAACCAGCTGTCGCCGAAGGCCTACCCGCCACGCGCCGTGCACGCCGTGATCTCGGGAGCCAAGAACCGGATGGTGCTGCCCGAGGAGCTGGGGGCGCAGGCTGATACGCCGCTGATTCGCGTTGCCGCCGACATCTACGCGGCGCTGGTGCCGGCCCTCAAGCAGGCGAATGCGATGGATTTCGACGATCTCCTGGGGCACCCCCTCACGCTGTTTCGAGATTATCCGGAGCGCTTGGCGTATTGGCAGGATCGGTTCCAGCATGTGCTGGTCGACGAGTTCCAGGATACGAATGCCGCCCAATACCGGCTCGTGAAGCATCTCGCCGAGCGCCACCGCAATCTGTGCGTCGTTGGTGACGACGATCAGGCGATCTACGGCTGGCGGGGCGCCGATGTCCGACACATGCTCACGTTTCAGAAGGACTTCGCAGGCGCCAAGCTCGTGCGCCTCGAGCAAAACTACCGGTCTACCCAGGTCATTCTCGACGCGGCGAACGGTGTCATCGCGGAGAACAAGACGCGGCTGGGAAAGACGCTGTTCACGGAGAAAAAGGGTGGCGCCCCGGTCGTACTCCTTTCTGCGGCCGATGAGCGCGATGAGGCCGAGTGGCTGGCGACTGAGTACGCCCGCCGGGCCGCCGAGGAGGACGTGTCATACGATGAAATGGCAATCCTCTATAGGACCAATGCCCAGTCCCGCCCGATGGAAGAAGCGTTCCGGTTTCGCGGTATCCCGTATCGGTTGATTGGGGCGATCAGCTTTTACGAGCGGCGCGAAGTGAAGGATCTGCTCGCCTACATGCGGCTGATCGCCAACCCCGCCGACGACGAGGCTTTTCTGCGGGTCGTGAATACCCCGCGCCGGGGCATCGGCGATGCATCCCTGGCCGTGGTGGGGCGAACGGCGACCGGCTGGAAGAAACCGTTGCTTGAAACGGCGCGCGCTGCCGGTCGGATCAGCGACCTGCGCCCCAATGTGCGCCAGGCGCTGATCGGGGTCGCAGAGCTGCTGGATCGCCTGCGTGAGGCCGTCGGACAGGCCGATCCCGCAACCGCCCTCGAGACGGTGCTCGCGACCACCGGTTACGAGCAGTATCTCGCCGAGGAAGGCGCCGAGGGGCTGGAGCGGATCGACAATGTACGGGAGCTGGTGGCCGGCGCGGCGGCGTGGGCCGAGGTCCAGGACCCGGAGTCGATGGAGACGCTGATCGGCACGCCGGTGGCGCGCTACCTCACGCAGGCCGCGCTGCTCACGCCCGCGGACGAGGATCGCGACGTCCCGGGCGTCACGCTCACCACGGCGCACATGGCGAAGGGGCTGGAATGGCCGATCGTCACGCTCGCCGGTTTGGAGGATGGATTGTTCCCGCTGAGTCGCGCGGCGGACGATCCGGCGGGCGTCGAAGAAGAGCGACGACTCTGTTACGTGGGTCTCACGCGCGCGCGCGAAAGGTTGTATCTCTCATGGGCGCGCACGCGCTATCGCAACGGGCGGCTGGAGCTTGCCGAGCCGTCGCGCTTCCTCGATGCGCTGCCGCCGCACGTGATCGAGGAGCGGAGTACGACGCCCTCGTGGCAGCCCACGATGCGGCCGCCGCAACCGGCGCGGCCCCGCGGTGCGGCCGCGCGGCGCCTTCCGGTGGAGCTGGGATTCCCGGAGGACGTTTCGCAGGACGCACCGCGCTACGTGAAAGGTGAGCGGGTGCGCCATAGAAAATTCGGCGGCGGCATCGTTCGCGCCGTTTCGGGCGAAGGGCGCGACTTGCGGGTCAGCGTGGACTTCGACGATCCGGACATCGGCACCAAACAGCTGCTCGCGGCCTATGCGGGCCTCGAGCGGGATTGGGAAGGAGATAGTGCATGAGTGTGACGCGGGACGAGGTGCTCCGCATCGCGCGCCTCGCGGAGCTCGACGTAGACGAAGACACCTTGCCCGACCTCGCCGATCAGATGTCGCGCATTCTCGATTACGTCGCGCAACTGAGCGCGGTACCGGCGAACGGGTCGCTGAAAGTATTTGTTCCGGGTCCTGATGCGATTCGCTTCCGCGTTGATGAGCTGAATCCGGCGCCGCTGGCCTTCGGTCCCGACAAGTTCGCGCCGGCATTCAAGGAGGGATTCTTCGTCGTGCCGCGGTTGGATCAGTTCGAGTGAGCGACGCGAAAACGGTCGCCGACCGCCTGACGAAGGTCAAGCGCCTCAACGCGCTGCTCACTCCGTTCAAGGATCTTCGCAAATCGCTCAGCCAGCAGGCCGCCGCGGCGCGGCCGACCGGCGTGCTCTACGGCATGCCCGTCGCCGTGAAAGACAACATCTGCACGCTGGAGTTCACCACGAGCTGCGGGTCCCGCATTCTCGAGGGCTATCGCTCGCCGTATGACGCGACCGCCGTCGCGAAGCTCAAGGCCGCGGGCGCGCTGATCGCGGGCAAGTCGAATTGCGACGAGTTCGCGATGGGCTCGTCGACCGAGTACTCGGCGTATGGACGCGTGTTCCATCCCCTCGACAAGGCGCGCGTCCCGGGCGGGTCGTCCGGTGGCTCGGCGGCCCTTGTTGCGTCGGGTGCGATCCCCGCGGCCCTCGGCTCGGAAACGGGCGGCTCAGTCCGCCAGCCGGCGTCGTTTTGCGGCATCGTCGGCATCAAACCGACGTACGGGCGGGTGTCCCGCTATGGCTTGGTGGCCTTCGGTTCCTCGCTCGACCAAATCGGCGTGTTCGGGCGCAGCGTCCACGATGCCGCGCGGGTGTTATCGGTCATCAGTGGCCGGGATGCGCGCGACGCGACCTGCGAAGATCGCGATCCGCTGCGCCTCCCCACGGTGCCGGAGTCGCTCCAGGGATTCGTCATCGGCCTGCCGCGTGAGTACTTCCCACCCGAGCTCGATCCCGCCGTGCGCCGGGCCTGCGAGCGGGCGGTCCGCCTCATGAAGGAACAAGGCGCGGCGATCCGGGAAGTGTCGTTGCCGCACACGACCTACGCGGTCCCGACGTATTACGTGATTGCGCCGGCGGAAGCGTCGTCGAACCTGGCGCGCTTTGACGGAGTGCGCTACGGCCCGCGCTTCAACGGGGCTGCGGACCTGCGGTCGCTGTATCGTTCGACGCGCGGCCAGGGATTTGGCCCCGAGGTGCAGCGCCGCATTCTCGTCGGGACCTACGTGCTCTCCGCCGGGTTTTACGACGCCTACTATCGTCGCGCGCAGCAGATGCGGGCCTTGATCGCGCAGGATTTCCGCAACGTCTTCGACCGCGGTGTGGATCTCCTCTTCACGCCCACGACGCCCACGCCCGCGTTCAAAGCGGGCGAGAAGCTCAGCGACCCGGTCGCGATGTACCTATCGGACATTTTCACGGTGACCGCCAACCTCGCGGGGCTGCCGGCGATGTCGATTCCGATCGGCCGCGTGAAGGGATTGCCGATCGGGGGACAGCTGATCGGCCAGGCGTTCCTCGAGGATGAAATGATCGAAGCGGCGTATGCGCTCGAGCGCGTCGTGCCGGCGACGGACGAGGCATGATGGGCGCGGCCCCCGCCTGGGAGACCGTGATTGGTCTCGAGACGCACGTACAGCTGCGGACGAAGTCGAAAATGTTTTGCGGGTGCGGGGCGGCGTTCGGCGCGACGCCCAATACGCAGGTCTGCCCCGTCTGCCTCGGTCTTCCGGGTGCCCTGCCCGTCGCCAACGGTGAGGCCATCAGGCTGGCGGTGCGCGCGGCGCTCGCGCTCGGATGCACCGTCAACCCCAAGAGCATCTTTGCGCGTAAGAACTACTTCTATCCGGATCTGCCGAAGGGCTATCAGATCTCGCAACACGAACAGCCGCTCGCGACGGGCGGTACACTCTCATTTATCTCGCCTGAACGCGGTGTCGTCACAGCCGGCATCGTCCGGCTGCACATCGAAGAGGACGCCGGCAAGTCGATCCATGACCGCTTCGCCAAGGGGACCGCCGTCGATCTCAATCGGTCAGGCGTGCCGCTCATCGAAATCGTGAGCGCCCCCGACCTGCGGTCGCCGGCGGAGGCGCGCGCATACCTGTCGACGCTGAAGCAGCTGCTTGAGTACATCGGCATTTCCGACTGTGACATGGAGAAGGGCAGCCTGCGCGTGGACGCGAACGTGTCCGTCCGCCGGGCTGGAGCGGCCGAGCTGAACACCCGCACCGAAGTGAAGAATATCAACGCGTTCTCATTCGTCGAAAAGGCGCTCAGCGTCGAACGAGACCGTCAAATCTCGGTCGTCGAATCGGGGGGAAGCGTAATACAACAGACGATGCTGTACGATGCCAAGGAGAATAGCGTACGACCGCAGCGCTCCAAGGAAGAGAGCCACGACTACCGCTATTTCCCCGAGCCCGATCTGCCGCCGCTCGTCTTGACCCCCGAGTTCGTTGCCGAGCAGCAGAGCGATCTGCCGGAATTGCCGTCCGCCAAGCGGGATAGGTTCGCGACGCAGTATGCGCTGAGTCGCGAGCATGCGGCCGTGTTGACCGCGAATCGGACCGTCGCCGAGTACTACGAGAACGTCGTCCGCGCGGGAGCGGAGCCGCAGGCCGCGGCCAACTGGGTGATGACGGAGGCGTTGGCCGACGCGAAGGATCATCAGGAGCAGCTGCGCGTGCCCGCGGGGGCGCTGGCGCAGCTCGTCGCGCTGGTGAAAGGCGGGACCTTGAGCCATCAGGCGGCGAAGCGCGTGTTCGGCGAGGTCGCCGCGAAGGGCGGCGAGCCGCGCACGATCGCGGAATCGCTCGGGCTCATCCAGGTCGCCGACACGAACGTGATCGAAGGATGGGTGACGGATGTGATGGCGGATCATCCGTCCGAGGTCGAACGCTACCGAAAGGGTGAGACGAAGCTGATGCCGTTCTTCGTCGGACAGTTGATGCGGAAATCGAAGGGCAAAGCCGACCCCAAATTGGCTCAGCGCGTGCTGGAGGCAAGGCTCACGAGCTGACCGGCCTCCGCTAGCTCTGGACACAACCCGAAAGGATCCGAGAACTTGAGCCCGCCGGCGAGGCCAGTCGGATCTTCCTGCGTAAGACTCCTGATCGACACGAAATCGTAACCGCCGACAGGCGCAGCCGACAAACCGCTTCTTTAGTTAGCCGCTCGGCCGTCGCCTGCATTTCGTCGTAAAAATTGCTCTCGACCCGGACATGTGTTTTGAGGGGGGACTCGCGGCCACAGTTAGCATGATGCACCGATGTTAACGCTTCAGCACGGGGCTCGACCGATGATCAAGCACTCCGCGCCGGCCATCTGAAGAAACCAGGAACAAGAATCTGTGGCACTATCCACGATCTCAGGATGGCGGGTCGCGCGAACTGAAAAACGCACTGTCCACGCTTTGACACTGATGGCTACTCATCAGTCTTGCTGCCCCTTGTTGCCCGCAAAGGATGACCACAGTGACCCTCGTCGAAGTCCCACACGCCGGCTTTCACCCCCGCTTCGAAAAGCTCATAGGCCTCGTAAATGTCAGTCGCGGGCGGAACATCAACCGCCAGCAATCGGTCGGCCTGCTCATACGTACAGCCTATCGTCTGCAATGGACGCCACGCGAGTTGAAACGCGGGGGTGTCAATGCCTGCTGGCACATGGAGGCGATACGTGGAATGTCCTCCACGCTCTCTTACCGCACGAAAAGCTAGCTTCTCATCTTGGTACTCCGCGGCTACCATGTCATAAGCGCTAAGCCCGTGCGCATAGAAGGGACTGTTGCGAAGCCGGTAGATGCCCGGCGTGGACAGTTCGGCCCACAGCAACTCTGCTCCGTAGCCATGCCACGCGGGGTTTTCGAGCGGGACCGTGACCTTAACCAGTTCGCCCCTTGCAGCCGGAACCTTGCCGTGTTCAACCGTCCGCCCCATGATTGCTCTCGGCTCCATCTTGGTTGACAATGAATACCATCCACGTTACCGCAGTCGGAGTCGCCGCAGGAATTCGATGGTCGAACGGGCCCACTTGGCAAGATTACACGTTCGACACGTCACCTGACCGTTGTTCGGTGTATTGTTGCCACCGCCAGCAATTGGTATTGCGTGATCAATGTTCCGCTGTCGCGGTCCCGGCGTCGTGGTGGTCTCGTCACCGCAGAAGACGCACCGAGTTCCATCTCGCCTTACTATATCATCCTGTGTGCCGCGGGAAAACCGCTTACTAGCACCCGGTCCTCCAGCCTCCCCAGATCTCGGCTGCCCGGGGCCGCCGTCGAGCAAGCCAAGAGAAATCGCACCATCGACCGCCGCTGCCGCGAATTTGTCGGTGTCAACCTTATTACAGACGGCGAGCGAGCAAAGGACGTCAATCGCTTGCTCCTTGAGGACCTGGAGCTTGCCTTTGGTCGTATCAGCTGTGAGGCCAAACGGATCACTGAAGTTCACTGGATCGCCGTTCGCGAATCCATACAGGTTGAGCCCCCCGGCGAGGCCGATCGGGTCTTCCTGCGTGAACCGCCCGGTGCGCGGGTCATAATAGCGATTCCGCATGTACTCCAGTCCCGACCCATCGGTCTGCGCACCGATGAGACTGCCCCACCATTCGGTGCAGGGCTCGGCCGACTTTTCACCGTCCACCGTGGTTCGACCAGCTGGGAACGGCGGGCACGCACCGCTCGTGGCCGTGCCGTCCATGTAGCTGCCCATTGCCGGAGTCCCGCGCCAATCGACGTATGGGACGACCGCGACGCCGTCACGGAAAACGGTAACCGGCCGATCGATCCCTCCCGCATGGGAGTATCCGATGCGACCGAGTTTGCCGGCATATTGGCCGTACCCAACAGGATTGTCCGACTCCATCTCGCCCCCACTGGCGGAGTCGCCACCCATCGCGCGAATCTCAGAGAGGATCTGCGCGCCATCCCAAACGGTGCGTTCGATGTAGCCAAACCCGGTACCGTCCGTAGAACGCGAGCGCACGAGCACGCGCCGCCCGAGTGCGTCGTATCGATACTGTTCGTACACCGCGCCGACGTCGTAAGTGTTGAAGACGCGCAGCTTGTCGTCCGCGTCGTAGTACGAGAGGGCCTGGTTATGGACCAAGCCTTCGCCCACGTTGTGTCTCCCGAACGTCGCCGAGACGTTGCCCGCGCCATCGTACCACATGTTGTGCTCGTAGGCGTAGCTCGGTGGGGGCGGGGGGCAATTGATCAAGTCGAGCGTGATCTGGGTGAGGCGGCCGAGACCATCGATCGAGTGATTGCGACAGCGATCGTTATATTCGGAGTTCAACCCCAAATCGCGCTGCCAGACGCGATTGCCCAAGGCATCGAGACGAAACTCTTC
>DATFEG010000016.1:0-22189 GCA_035251445.1 Gemmatimonadales bacterium
CCAGCTCGCCGGTCTTGGCACCGGCCGCGTGCTCTTGAATAATCCCGACGATCTGCTCTTCGGTGAATCGGCTGTTCCGCATCGGCCCTCCGAACGAGGACCGGTCATAATATCTGGATCAGTTTCCGGGGGTCAGGTCACTGTGCGGTGGGTTCATTGTAAAACCCATGTCCCGCATCGCGACTAATCAACCGTACGTAGACGTTGTGTGACCCCTTGTTGTAGACCGACTGAGGCCTTTCGACTGTACGGTTTGTATTCGTGTTCTCAAACTCAAGGTCCCAGAACTCGAGGTATTCACCCTCGACCACCAGTTGAGCCAGGCCACCCCCTGTGAGATTGGTTCGGAAAATCGCACGCTCGTGGCGGACCGGTCGAATGACGATCCGATCAAATGGTGAAGTCCCGCTAAGCGAAGCCGTATAGAGGTCCGTATAGATTCCGCCGCGAAGCCACAGATCTTTGCCCAGTGGCACGACGCCCACGTCCAGCGCATGTTGCAGCAACCATGGCGACGAGTACGTGCCGTTGTTTCCTGCAGCACCGAGTGGTGGTGGTGCCGCGTAACAACATCCGCTCGGCGGACTCGGCGGGGGACCCGCAGCCGCCAAGGATACTTCTGGTATCCATCCTCCAAACACGCTCGAGGGGAGTCCGCTGATCAAGAAATACGTCCTGCCATCGCCCATCGAATCGACAATCCCCGGTTTTTGGACTGTCCCCGTTTCGCCCACTGCCGCTGTTGCAAATGTGGGCGAGGCGGCTTTAGGCTGATCTCGGAGAGTTACGTTCGTCGTTAGGCGCACGAGTTGGCCCGGTGCGAAACTCGTTGGGCTCAACACGCTCGCTGCGACCGCTCCCGGGTCGATATCCGGGTTCTTGAGGGGTTGGTCGACCCTGCACGCGGCGAGGGTCAGCCCAACAAGGAAGAGAAATGTCAACCTATTCATGCTCAGGTCCTAGAAAGAGGAGCTAGGACTTTCGCAAATTAGTACTAGTCCTCCCTACTAATCCAAAGCATGGCTTAATAGCTAGTACCAAAAGTGGGGCGGGGTGGTAAATGAGATCTAGAACTGCTCGACTAACTGAACCTAGAAGCAGGCATTCCTAGCTACTCAGTTCAGTTTCGTTGCATCCTCACCCGAAACGTCCTTCTCTGATGCCTCACCGGTTAGCTCCGCGCTCCATCAACATGGTCCAAATCATGCAATGAGCCCTTGAATACAACAGGGTTTTAACAGCAGGGTCTTACCAAGTGAGTTCGGGCTAACAAGGTCGCGAGGGAATCGCAATGAGCTGGCAGCCCCAGATAATCCGACTTGCCGTTCGCATGCCGCTCATAACGGTGTACGCGTTACTGGTGGGCTGCAGCAGTGGATCGCATCAGCCGGGGCCCCCCGCCACCGTGCCCGCGCCGGCAGCCATTCCGCCGGTCACACCGTCACTACCACCGCTACCTTCGCCCAACGCGCCCCTCGATCCCGCGCAACGGGACTCGGGTGGCGTCAAGTATCCCTGGCCATCCGGACCGATTGCCGCGCTATGAAGTCGCGCGCACTGAACCGGATTCGCCTCTTCCTCCTGCTCGTCTTCGCAACCGCCAACTGCGGTGAGCCGGGCGGACCGAAGCCGCACGAGCCCGGTCGGCCAACGGTGACACCGAACGGGAACAGCACGGTGCTCACAGGCGAGCCTTACCAGCTCAGCGTGACCTTCAGCGACACGACCGCCAATGGATCGCCCTGGACCTACAGCATCAATTGGGGAGATGGGGCGACCTCGAACGGCACCAAGACGTCGCTAACACCGATCGCCGAAAGTCACACCTACGCCGCTGAAGGAAGCTACGAAGCACAGATCACCGTGACGAACAGCGCCGGTAAGTCCGGCGACGCCTCGCTGACGATTACGGTGGCGCCGCCGGTCATTCTCGCCGCCGGTGACATCGCGGACTGCACGCGCCCCGGTGATGACTCGACGGCGATGCTGCTCGATACACTGGAGGGCGTCGTCGTCGCGCTCGGCGATAACGCGTACCTGAACGGCACGCTGGACGATTACAACAACTGCTACGCGCCGACGTGGGGTCGCCACAAGGCGCGCACCCGTCCGGTCCCCGGCAATCACGATTACAACACGCCCGACGCCACGGGATACTACGGCTACTTCGGGGCCGCCGCCGGTGATCCGGCCAAGGGCTACTACAACTTCACGCTCGGCTCGTGGCTCGTGATCGTGATCAACACGGGGACGGACGTTCCGTCCAACTACGAAGCCGGATCGCCCCAGGAGCAGTGGCTGCGTGGCGTCCTCGCGGCCAGCTCGCAGCAGTGCGTGCTCGCGATGATGCACCATCCGCGCTTTTCGACCGTGAAGGATCGCTCGCCGATCACCTACTACACTGAGGCGATCTGGAATGCGCTGTACGAGTACGGTGCGGACCTCGTGCTCACCGGTCACGATCATACCTATCAACGTTACGCGCCGCAGAAGCCGGACGGGACGCGCGACGACGCGTTCGGAATCCGGCAGATCACCAACGGCGCCGGCGGCGGTGAGACCCTGTACTCCTGGGCCGACCCAGTGCCGACCGGCTCCAACATTGAAGTCCGCAACAACACCACACACGGCGTCCTGAAAGTCACGCTTCGCTCAGGCGGCTACGACTGGAAATTCGTGCCGTCCTCAGGCGCCTCGTTTACCGATGCAGGATCGGGTAATTGCCACGGGAGACCGTCGTGAAATCGAGCTTCAAATTTTTCTTCCTCGTTGTCACCATGGGATTCGGTTGTCAGCCCGGTATCACACCACCGTCGCCGCCACCACCGCCGCCGCCGCCGCCCCCTCCGCCGCCTGCCCCGGTGGCGGTCGTAGGCGGTCCGTATACATCGACCACCGGAACCGTGACCTTCGATGGCAGCGGGTCGTCCGATCCCGGTGGGTCTGCGCTGACCTACAACTGGAACTTCGGGGACAACACGACAGGCACCGGCGCAAAACCCAGTCACACGTATCAGACCGACGGTACCTTCAACGTGTCGCTCACCGTCACCAATGCGGCCAGCGTCGCGAGTGCGCCGGCGACCACGACCGCGAACATCGCGCGCGCCGGAGCGGGCGTCGTGCTGGTAGGCGCCGGCAACGTTTCGACGTGCGGCTCGAGCAATGACGACAAGACCGCGCTACTCCTCGACGGGATCCCGGGCACCGTCTTCACGCTCGGCGACAACGTGTTCGAAAACGGGACGGCCGACGAGTACGCGAACTGCTACGCGCCCACGTGGGGCCGGCATCTCGCGCGCACGCGACCAGTGCTCGGCAATCATGACTACGGCCTCGGCAACGCAGAAGCGTCGTTCAACTATTTCGGCGATCGGCTCGGTCCTCCTGGCCTAGGCTATTACAGCTACGACCTGGGCGGCTGGCACATCATCGTGCTGAACGACAGAGGCCAGACTGGGCAGGTCGATGCCACCCAGATGCAATGGCTGACCAACGATCTGAATACACATACGAATCAATGCACCATCGCGATGTTCCACGTGCCGCTGTTCATCTCGTCCAACGTCGCAGACTGGACGGTGAATCCGAGTCAGCGACCGCTCTGGAACCTGCTCCACGCCAAGGGCGTGGACGTCGTTCTGAACGGCCAGCAGCACAACTACGAACGCATGGCGCCGATGACGCCTGCCGGCGACGTGGATCAGGCCAACGGCATCCGGCAGTTCAACGTCGGCACCGGCGGCGAGAGCGTTGATGTCTTCAGCGTCATCCACCCGAACAGCCAAACGCGGGCAGCCGTGTTCGGCGTCCTCAAGCTCACGCTCAAGTCCGGCTCATACGACTGGCAGTTCGTGCCCATTCCCGGCGCGAGCTACACCGATTCGGGATCGGGATCATGTCACTAGGTCTCGTACCCACGGTCGCACCTCCGCGTGCGGGTTCGGTCACACCGGTACCGCTCGTCGCGCGGCTGGGCGCGGCGCTTGCGAGCCGACGCGTTCGCTACTGCCAGTGGAAGGGGCACGGCAAACGGGAGCGCTGGGAAACCGGCCGCGGCGATATCGACCTCCTCGTCGATCGGACGTCATGGTCTGATTTTGTGGACGTGCTCGGCGAGCTCGGCTTCAAGGCGGCGCTGCCGCCGCCCGGACGCGAGGCCGCGGGCATCATCCACTTCTTTGGCCTCGATGAGCGTACCGGCCAGCTCACTCACCTCCACGTCTACCAGCGCCTGGTGATCGGCTCGCCCTGGCGCACGCACTACCGGCTGCCGCTGGAGCGCGCGCTGCTCGATTCTGCCACACAAGCCGCGGTCTTCAAGACGGCAGACCCCGAGCTCGAGCTCATCGTGCTCGTGCTGCGGCAGACGCTGCGGCACGAGCTGCGCGATACAGTGCGGCGCGAGCCGCCCCGGTGGCTCGATGGCGCGATCGCCGAGCTCGATCGGCTCGAAGACCAGGTCTCCCGCAGCGCGGTCATCTCGGCGCTGAAACGGTATCTGCCGGAAGTGAGTCTCGACCTCTTCGACCGCTGCCGCGACTCCCTGCTTCCCAGTTGCCGTTCACGGAAGCGCGTCCTGACGCGGTACCGTCTCGTGCGCGCCCTCTCTGCGCATGCGAGCCGTGCGCCGGTCTTCGCCCCCCTCGAGCGGTTGTGGGAGCGCGTCCGCCCAGCGGTTTCCGAGACGGGCCGCAACGGGCAACGACTGATGAGCGGCGGGTCGGTAATCGCGCTGCTCGGCGGAGACGGCTCGGGTAAATCGACCTGCGCCGACGCGCTCGAAGCCTGGCTCGCGCCTGATCTCGCGACGTTGCACGTCCATCTCGGCAGGCCGCCACGCAGTCTCCTGACTTACGTCGTCGGTGGATTGCTGAAGCTCGGCCGAGTCGTCGCGATGGAGCGGGACCGCCTGGTGCACCTCGAGCTGTTGCGCTTCGGCTGCACGGCGCGTGATCGCTACCTGCTCTATAAGCGCGCGCGGCGTTTTGCCGCGAGGGGTGGCGTCGCGATCTGCGAACGCTATCCCACCCCCGAAGGGTGGGCGCTTGCTGGGCCGAGCGACGCGCAGGGCCAAGTGCGCGACGCGACCTCGCCGGCAGCCCAACGGCTGCGGCGCTGGGAGCGCCAGTACTACGAGCGCATGACCAGGCCGGATCTGGAGCTCGTCTTGCAAGTCGACCCGGACACTGCTGTCGCCCGCAAGACCGACGAACCTCCGGACTACGTACGCGAACGCGCCACGCTCACGTGGGAAACGGATTGGAGCCGGTCCGGCGCGCGAATCATCGATGCGACGCGACCGCTGCCCCAGGTGGTGGCCGCACTCAAATTGGAGCTTTGGAGGATGTTGTGAAGCGCGCCGTCATTGTAGAGCTCGTCGGCCCCGCCGGGGCCGGCAAGACGACGCTCGCCGAAGGGGTCAGCGCGACCGACCGCACCGTTCTGTCGGGGCTGAGTCTCTGGGGCCTTCCCCGTCGCGACCTGGCGCGCAGCGCGATTGCGTTGGCGCCCACGATCGCCGCGGCCGCCTTGGGCGGCTCGAAGTCCCGCCTGCGCGCCGGCGAAATCGCCCAAATGATCCGGCTCGGCGCGCTGCGCCGGGCGGTGTCGCGGGCGGCGCAGCAGCACCGCGTCGTCCTACTCGACGAAGGGCCGGTGTTCGCCCTGAGCTGGCTCGACGTGTTCTTCGCCCGCAACGGCGACCGCGTGCCGGCCGCGTGGCGGCGCCGGGTCGTTGCGGATTGGTCGATGCTGCTGGACGTCGTCGTCTTCATCGATGCATCCGACGTCACGCTGGCCCAGCGCATCCGGACGCGTGAGAAGCCGCACATGGTCAAGGACCGGCCCGATGCCGAGATCCACGGCTTCTCGGCAGGTTTCCGGAAGGCCTTCGACGGCGTTATCTCCGAACTCGCGCGCGCGGGACATCTGATGGTCGACGCTCTCAACACCGACCGCGTGCCGGTCGAGCAGAGCGCGTCGCGCCTGTTGTCGACCCTGCAGCAGCGGCGCAATGGGCACTGACGCGCACGTCGTTGCCCCCCCTGCCCCTACAATCGCGTCGGAGGCTTCACGCAAACCAGCGGCGCCGGCGCTGACCCGGCGTGCGTCCCTGACGGCGGTTGCCGCGCTGCTCGATTACTTCGTCAAAGCCGGCGTGTCGCTCGTCGTCACGCCCATTCTCGTCGGTGGACTGGGCCGGACGCTGTTCGGCATCTGGGAGATGCTGGGTCGCATCGTCGGCTATATGGCGGCGACTGACGGCCGGTCGACAGAAGCGCTACGCCTCGTGATCGCGCAGCAACAAGATGCCGACGCCGCGACAAGACAGCGCAGCGTCGGCGCGGCCATGGCGGTATTCCTGCTGATGGTGCCGCTCGTTGCGTTGGTCGGCGGCACGCTCGCATGGTTTTCGCCTCAGATCACGCACGCGCCGCCTGAGCAGTACGCGAACGTGCGCATCGCCGCTGCGTTCCTCGTCGCGAGTTTCCTCTTCACCGGTCTCTCGGCAATTCCCGAATCGGTGCTGCGCGGAATGAACCTCGGCTACAAGCGCATGGGATTCCAGGCGAGCCTGAGCATCCTCGCCGGCGGCCTTGCGGCGCTCGCTGTGTACCAGGGCTGGGGCCTGCCGGGCATTGGCGCTTCGCAGATCGTGCGCGCGCTGATCATCGGTGTCTGCTACTGGTGGCTGGTCCGCAAGTACGTGTCGTGGTTCAGCGTCGCCCGGCCGGCCCGCGCCAACGTCAAGAGCCTTCTGTCGATGAGCGTGTGGCTCTCGGTCGGCGATCTCGTGTCCAAGCTGTTGCTCGCAAGCGATGTCATCATCCTCGGCGCGGTGATCTCGCCTGCCGCGGTCACGACGTATGTGCTGACCGGATATGCAGCCCGAACCGGGCTCGGGATCTTCGTCTTCACTGCCGGTTCGGCGATGGCTGGTTTTGGCGGCGTGCTGGGCCAAGGGCATGTCGAGCGCGCAGTGAAACTGCGCAGTGAGCTCCTCACGATGACCTGGCTCTTCGCGACCGTTGTGGGTGCCACCATCCTGGCCTGGAATCAGTCGTTCCTGAACTTGTGGGTGGGCGCGCACAACTACGCCGGTCCGTGGGTCGACCTCTTGATCGTGCTGGTGGTCTCCCAGACGGCATTCATCCGGACCGACGCGTACATCATCGACGCGGCCCTGCGGCCCCGCGGCCGGGTGGTCATCGGCGCGATAACCATGGTCGCGACGCTCGCGCTCGGCATCACGCTCACACACTTCTTCGGCATCCTCGGCCTCTGCGCCGGCATGCTCATCGGGCGCGCGATTCAGTCGGTGGCGTACCCGCTGATCGTGCGCGCATGCCTGAAGCATCCCAAACGCACAGCGGGAGAAATCCTGGCGGCCATCCGCCTGGCTCTCGTCACCGCCTTTCTCTTTGCCGGCGCCAACCTGGTGAGCCGGAACTGTCAGGCGCCCAGCTGGCCGGTCTGGCTCCTGGCCGTCGGGATGAGTGTCGCCGTGTTCGGCGCCGTCGCGCTGGTCCTCGGCCCGACGGCCGAAGCGCGCCGCACGCTGATCAGCCGAATCCGCACCATCCTCACCGGCCTGCGTCCGGCCCGCCCCAAGGAGGCAGCGTGACCACGGCTCCCTTGCCGCGGCCGATCAATCTGCCGCCCGCACCGACCATCACGCTGCGCAGCGGTCCTGCTGCCACGCAGTCGCCGGCGGCCGTGCGCGCGCGGTCGGCCGTGAATGTGCTCGTGCGGCTCGCGTTTTATCTGTTTGTGTTCTCGATCCCGTTCGAGATGCCGCGGCGCTCGATCCCGATCGAGATTCCGACGCTGACGGGCTGCATTTTCCTGTTGGCGACGTTCCTGCAGCCGACCGTCGTCTTCCGCCGCATTCCCGGCGCGGTGCTGTGGTTCATCACCTATCTGTGGGTGTTTGGGCTCAGCACGTTGATCAATCGCGGTGAACATACATCGCTGGTCATCGTGCAGCTCCTCTCGCACGTGCAGCTGCTGCTCATCCTCTGGGCCGGCGCCAACATCCTGCGCGACAAGAAAACGCTGCGCGGCACCCTGCTCACGTTCGCACTCGCAACCATGATCCGCGCGGCGATGCAGATCGGCGGCATCGCGGCTACCGTGACACCGCTCTGGACCGGAGGTTTCCGTACGACGGTATTGGGACAGAATCCGAACCTGAGCGCCATCATTCTCTCTGCCGGCTTCATCACGGTGCTCACGATGCGGCCGCGGCTCGTCGCGTGGTCCGTTGCCGCCATTATCGGAATGGCGCTGATCCAGACCGGATCGCGTGGTGGGCTGCTGTGCGCGGCCGGTGGCGTCATGGTGCTGCTGCTCCAGGGGAAGCATCGCGTGCGCAGCATCCTGTTCGGTCTCGTCACGCTCGGGCTGTTGGGCTTCGCGGCCTGGCGGTCCGACATGTTCCGCGCGCGCCTGGTCGCCGCCGACCGCGGATCACTCGCCGGCCGGGAGAACATCTATCCGGCGGTCATCGAAATGATCTCGGAAAAGCCCTGGCTCGGCTGGGGACCAGCCGAGAATCAGTACGAGATCGGCAAGCGGATCGGCGAGGAACGGAAGGACCGGCGCGACGCGCACAACATCGTGCTCGAGGTGCTGTCGGCCACGGGCATCGTGGGCGCGATTCCATTCCTGGCCGGCATCTGGCTCTGTTTTCTGGGCGCGTGGCGCGCGCGTAAGGGCCCCCTCCACATGTTTCCGCTCGCATTTCTGATCACCGTGGCGATCGGAACGATCAGCGGCACTTGGATCCTCTCGAAAATCTTGTGGCTGGCACTGGCGATCGCGCTCGCTGCCGGCGCTGCCGCTAAGGAACAACGGGAAAGGACGAGGGCGCACGCATGTGCGGTATAGCAGGACGATTTCATGCCGGCCGGTTGCCCGACGCCGGGGACTGGCATGCGCGCGCCGACAAGCTGCTCGCGCACCGCGGGCCGGACGGCTCGGGACATTTCGTGGACGAGCGCTGCGAGCTGATCCATCGGCGCCTGGCGCTCATCGATCTGTCGCCGACCGGCCGCCAGCCTATGACGAACGAGACCGGCGATCTCCAGGTCGTGTTCAACGGCGAGATCTACAACCATCACGAGCTGCGCGCCGAGCTGAATGCGCGCGGCCACCAATTCCGCTCGACGTCCGACACGGAAGTGCTGCTGCATCTCTATGAGGAACGGGGCGAGCACATGGTGGAGCGGTTGCGCGGGATCTTCGCCTTCGCGATCTACGATGCCCCGGCCCACCGCCTGATCCTCGCCCGCGATCGCTTCGGCGTCAAACCGCTATTTGTCGCGTTCCCCGCCGGGCAGATCGTGTTTGCGAGCGAGATCAAGGCGATCACGGCGCTGCCGGGCTTTCAGCCGGAGATCGATCGGCAGGCGTGCTGCGACTTCCTCGGTCTCGGCTACATCCCCGAACCGGCGACGGGCTTCGCAAATATCCAGGCACTCCCACCCGGCACGGTGCTCGTCGCTTCAGCGACAGGACGTCAGGTGCGGACGTATTTCAGCGTGGAAGCGCGCCCCGAGGTCGAGCGGCGCATCGCGCATACGCTGCCGGCGCTCGCCGATAGTTTGCTCGCGGCGGTGAAGGGACAGGCCGAGGCCGACGTCCCGGTGGCGGCGCTGCTGTCGGGCGGGATTGATTCGTCGCTCATCGTCGCAGCGCACCGTCGCGCGACCGGGGAACAGACCCGCACGTTCAACGTGCGCTTCCCTGACCGGAGCTTTGATGAAACCGCGCGGGCGCTGTCGGTCGCCAATCACTGCGGGACCACCCATCAAGTGATCGAGCTGCGCGACTACACGATGACGCCGGACCAGCTCCTCGGCATCATCCGCCACTTCGATCAGCCCTTCGCCGATACCAGCTGCATACCGATGTTCTGGGTATCCCGCGCAATCCGCGACCATGGCATCATCTGCACGCTGTCGGGTGACGGCGGCGATGAAGTGTTCGGCGGATACCAGCGCTTCTGGTACGCCAACCGGCTGGCCCACCTGATGCAGCTGCCGGCGTGGGCGTGTGCGGCGGTCGCGCGCGTGGGACGGAGTCTCGCGGTCCGGACGCGCAACATGGGCCGGCAGCTCGCCAAGGCCGCGGCCTTTGCGCAACGGGGGCGCGAGGACTCCGCCGTCCTGCTCGCCGGGCTCTCCAACTATCTGACCGAAGATCAGAAGCACGAGCTCCTGCTGCCGAATGCGAGCTCGTTCCAGCCGGTGTTTCGACACTTCAACGGTTACCGCCCCACCGGAACCGCCGATCTCGAAGAGTTGTCGCGGCGCATGACGGAGACCCTGTTCGCCGTGAGCCTGCCGTCCGACATGTTGCGCAAGGTCGATATGATGAGCATGCGCGCGAGCATCGAGGTGCGCGTTCCGCTGCTCGATGAGGACGTCGTCTCGCTCGGGATGCGGATTCCCCATCGGCTCAAGAGCGATGGACGCGAGGGCAAGCTCGTGCTGCGGGCCCTGGCTCGCCAATGGTTGCCACAGGAAATAGCGGGACACCCCAAGCAGGGCTTCGCCATCCCGCTCGACGTGATGGCGACGCCGGCGCTGCACTCACTCTTGGGCGATCTCTTGCTCGGAAGTGATGCACACACCGGCTGGTTCCTGAATCGCGCCCTGGTGCAAGACTGGCTCCTGAGGTTCCGGCAGGCCTCGACCGGCGACGTCGGCGGCTCGATCAGCCGTGAAGGTCTCTACCGGCGCGTGTTCATGCTCCTCTCACTCGAACTGTGGATGAGGGACCAACGCTTGAGCTGGTGATGGCGCGCTTTGTGCAACGATAGGCTCACGATGAAACTCGCGGTATTTACGAGCTGGTATCCGGCTCGCATCACCACCTTTTTCGAACGCGACATGCGCGCTCTGCTCGAAGCCGGAGTGGAGATCGACGTGTTCGTGATCGCCCCGCTCGACGCGGCGATGTGGGAGCACTCGCTCGACCTCCTCGGGCCGCAGCATCTCCCCCGCCATCGCGTGCATCATTTGACGCTCGCCCGAGCCGCGGGGCCGGCATTGCGATCGCTCGTCCGCAATCCTTTGATATCCATCGGCGATGTGCTGAGAGTGCTGCCCGCAGCCGTCCGCCAGGGTCGCGCGGCGTTCGCCAAGAGCGCCTACGTTTTTCCGAAAGCGTGGGCGTGGGCCGCGAGTCATGCCGACCAGTACGATCACATTCTGGCGTACTGGGGCAATTATGCGGGAACCTGCGCCTACGCATTCCATCGTCTCGCTGAAGCTCGCTACAATCGCCGCATGCCGTTTTCGATCTGGATGCATGCGGGGATCGATCTGTATGCCGATCCCATCTTTCTCAAACAGAAGCTGCTGTACGCCGACAACATCATCACCTGTTGCGAGTTCAATCAGGGGTTCCTGGCGCAGTTGTTCCCCGACGCGCAACGCCAGATCATGGCCAAGGTGCACGTCTGTCATCACGGTCTCGATCTGGCGCGGTTCCCCTACCGTGCCGGAGGACGCGCGCCCGATCGCATCATCGCGGTGGGACGCCTGCGCAAGCACAAGGGGTTCGACTACCTCATTCGCGCCGCGGCTCTGCTCGCTGAGCGGGGGCGCGACATCACGATCGAGCTGGTGGGCGATGGCACCGAGCGCGAAGCATTGCGCGATCTCGCCGCCGAGCTCGGCATCATGGAGCGCGTGCAGCTGCGCGGTTGGCTGTCCAACCCCGACGTGATGCGCGCGATGAGTGAAGCCACGATCCTCGTGCATCCGTCCGAGGGTCTCGGCGATGGACTCCCCAACGTCGTGCGCGAAGCGATGGCGGTGGGCACTCCGGTTGTCGGCTCCAATGTCGCGGGGATTCCCGACGCGCTGCAGGATGGCTGCGGTGTCCTGGTACCGCCGCGCGACGTGCGCGCGCTGGCCGACGCCCTCGACCAGCTCCTTGCGGATCCAGCGAGGCGACAAGACATCGCGACCCGCGCGCGCCAGCGCGCCGCAGACCACTACGACCTGTGGCGCAACGGCGCCCGGTTGGCGCGCCTGCTCGAAGCGACACGCCGCCAACAGGAGCCACCCACCGTACGCATGTCGACCGAGCCGAGCCCGCAATGTTGAAGAAGCCCACTGAAGAGGAACATCGCCTGGTGACGCTCCGCTTGCTGCTCGACGATCCCCGGCTCGATCTCGATGAGCTCGACTGGGCGGCAATTCGGGCAGTCGCCGAGCACACGGGCGTCATCGTGCGGGTCGCGGATGCCGTTGCCCGCCGCAACGTGCGCCTTCCGGAGCGGCTCTGCGAAAGCGCGGCGCAGGCCTGCGGGCGGACGCAACGGGTGCTCGAGATCGTGGATCAACTGGTCGCGGCCTGCGCTCGACGCGGGATCGCGCACGCCGTGTTGAAGACCGCCGAGCGATATCCCGACACCGGCCGGGACATCGACCTACTCGTCTCCACTTCTCGCCGCGATACCCCGATCCTGCACTCGGTGCCCGCGGTGGCGCGCAAGCGCACGTGGCGGAACCGGCTCGCCGGCTCCTCCACGTACACCGCGGCGCACGGCATCGTGGTCGATGTCTGGCACGGCCGGCTCGGCAGCCTTGGCGAGCACGCGCGCTTCGCCCGGCTGTTGCTGCAGCGCGCCCGTCCCGTCCCGGTGGGCGTCACAACGTTTGTGGCGCCGACTCGTGAGGACAATCTGCTCCTCATCGCCGCCCAGCAGATGTACACACGGCCGTCGTTCCGCCTGTCCGACGTGTACTGGGCGATCGTCACGCTCCGAGATCATCAGATCAACTGGGACTACGTGTTCGCGACCGCGCTCTCCATGGGGCTGGTATCGGCCGTTGGGACGTACGTGCAGTACATCGACGCCATCTACACGCGCTTGTTCGACCGGTCGCTGCTGGACGATGCGGTCGCGACCCGATTTGGGGGCCCTCCCCCAGGCACACGCGCGCCGGAGCGGTTTCCGGCGCCGCGCGAGTCCGCACGACTCTACTGGCGACACATCAGCGCAACGCTCGAGTCGGGCCGCTGGCACAGCGCCGTACGGCTGTCCCTCCTGCCCATCGTCGCGGCCGCCGCGCTAACGCATGGGAGGATGAGATGAACTCGCTGCTCCTGGCGTGCTATCACGGCATGCCTGCATCGCTGCGCTCGGCGGCCGCGACGATACGCGGCTGGTATCTGCGACGCTGGCGGTACAACCGAGGGAGCGACCAGCTGGCGACGGAGGCGTTGGAGCGCGACCGCTGGACTGGAGCACAGTGGCACAAGTGGCGTGAGGAGCGGATCGCGTACGTCCTGCAGCGCGCCGCCACGCGAGTGCCGTATTACCGGGAACAGTGGGCGGCGCGCCGCCGCGGCGGCGACACGGCATCTCCGGAGCTGCTCGCCAACTGGCCGCTGCTGGAGAAGGACACCGTGCGCGCCAACCCGCGCGCATTCCTCGCCGATGACTGCGATCCGAAGCAAATGTTCCACGAACAGACGAGTGGCACCACAGGAAAACCTCTCGGCATCTGGCGCACCAAGGACACGGTGTCGTCCATCCAGGCGATTGCCGACGCGCGCACCCGCATGTGGGACGGCATTCCCCGCGATGCGCGCTGGGCGCGGCTGGGCGGGCAGCTCGTAATCCCGATCAAACAGCGTCGCCCACCCTTCTGGGTCTGGAACGCCGCGATGCGCCAGCTGTATCTCTCGTCGTTCCACCTCGCGCCCGACCTGATTCCCCACTATCTCGACGCGCTCGCGCGCTATCGCGTCCTTTACATCGCCGCGTATCCGTCGTCGCTCTACGCGCTCGCGCGGGAAGCGCTGCGCCTGGGACGGACCGACATCACTATGACCGCCGTCTATACCAACGCCGAGCCGGTGTTGCCGGAGCATCGCGCCACGATCGCCGAGGCATTCCAGTGCCAGGTGCGCGAGACGTACGGCATGACCGAAACGGTAGCGGCCGCCTCCGAGTGCGATGCCGGCCGGCTGCACGCGTGGCCGGAATTCGGCCATGTCGAGGTGCGCGAGGACGGCGAGTTCATTTGCACGGGCCTGCTCAACCTCGAAATGCCGCTCATCCGCTATCGCGTGGGCGATCACGGGAGTCCCGCACCGGCTTCCGCGGACGACGGCACGTCCGGATGTGACTGCGGACGCGGTCTGCCGCTCATGGGATCGATCGGCGGCCGAACGAACGACCTGCTGCTCACGCCCGACGGCCGGCAGGTGTTCTGGCTCAATCCGGTGTTCTATGGTCTGCAGGGCGTTCGGCAATCCCAGATCGTGCAGGAGAAAATCGATCTGTTGCGGGTGCTGATTGCCCCCGCGCCCGGTTTCACACCGGCGATCGCGCGCACCATCGTCGAGCGCCTCCGGCAGCGCATGGGCGAAGTGCGCGTGCTCGTGGATCAAGTCGAGGAAGTCCCGCGTACCTCCAACGGCAAGCTGCGCGCGGTTATCTGCAACCTGTCCCCGGCGCAGCGGGCCGAGGCGCTCGAGCGCCGCGTCGCCGTGACAACGGGAGCCGAGTCATGACGGAGATGCCGCGTATCACCATCATCGTGCCCTGCCGCAATGAGGCGCGCTACATCGGACCCTGTCTCGATTCGATTCTGGCCACTGCGTATCCAGTGGACCGTCTCGAGATCCTCGTCGTCGACGGACTGAGCACCGACAACACACGCCAAATCGTGGCGGAGTATGCCGAGAAGCATCCGATCGTCCGCCTGCTCGACAATCCGGAGCGCGTGGTGCCGACCGCGCTCAACATCGGCATACAGGCTGCGACCGGTGAGATCGTCGCGCGGATGGACGCGCACGTCGTCTACCCGCCCGAGTACTTGCCACGCCTCGTGCTCGGCCTGAAAGAGCACGGCGTGGACAACATCGGCGGCTGCATGGTCACGCTGCCGGCCGACGGCACCGCCACGGCGCAGGCGATTGCCATTGCGCTGAGCCATCCCTTCGGCGTCGGCAACGCCCGCTTCCGCATCGGAGCGCGGAAGGCACAGCTCGTCGATACCGTGCCCTTTGGCTGCTATCCGCGCGATGTCTTCAACCGCATCGGCACCTTCGACGAAGAAATGGTGCGCAATCAGGACGACGAGTTCAACAATCGTCTGATCCGCCGGGGCGGACGGGTGATGCTTCTGCCGGATGTCGTGTGCTACTACTACGCGCGGGGCTCGTACGCCAAGCTGGGACGCATGTTCTACCAGTACGGCGCATTCAAGCCGCTCGCGGCCCGGAAGGCGGGCCGGATCATGACGCTGCGCCAGCTCATTCCGGCAGCCTTCGTCACGGCTCTGGGGGCCTCCCTGGTCGGAGCGCTGTTCTGGCCCTGGGCGGCGTATGCGGCGTCCGCGATTGCGGGCTCGTACACGCTCGGAATACTGGCGTGCTGCGCGCGGGTGGCGCACACGCACGGGTTTCGCTGCGCTGTAGCCATCGCCGGGGTGTTTCCGGTCTTGCACACGAGCTACGGCCTCGGATTTCTGCGTGGCCTGCGCGACGGACTGTTGGGACGGAGGGGACGCTGGCGCGACCCGGCAGTCCTACGGCTCTCGCGCTAAGAGGAGACGACATGACTGCGGCGCAGCCGGAAATCGCCGGCTTGATGTATCACGAGGTCACCGACGACCCGCGGACCTCGGGCTTTCAGCGGCCCGGGGCCCTGCCCTATACCTACACGCGCTCGGCGTTCGCCGCACACCTCGATGCGATCGCGAGCGCGCCCGTCAAGCCGCAGCTCGTCACCGATCTGCCCCTCGGGAGCAAGGATAGCGGCCGTCATCTGCTCCTCACGTTCGACGACGGCGGCGCGAGCGCGCGCTATGCCGCCGAGCAGCTCGAGAGCCGCGGGTGGACGGGCCATTTCTTCATCATCACCGCCCGCATCGGCGAGCGCACGTTCCTCAAGCGCTCCGACATCCTGGCGCTGCGCGCCGCCGGCCACATCGTGGGCAGTCACTCACACACACACCCCGACATCTTTCGCGGCCTGTCGTCCGAGATGATGGTAACCGAGTGGCGCGTGAGCTGCGCCATCCTGGAATCACTCCTCGGTGAGCCGTGCGTCGCTGCGTCAGTCCCAGGCGGCGACATCTCACGCGCGGTGCTGGAATCGGCCGGAGAAGCCGGGGTGCGCTACCTCTTCACGTCCGAGCCGTATCTCAAGCCAGAGCTCGTCGGCAATACCTGGATACTGGGCCGGGTCATCCTCAAAGCGGGCGTGGCACCCGCCACGGTTCGCGACCTCGTCGCGTTCCGGGGATGGCAGCGGGCGCAGCTGCTGCGTCGCCTGACCGGATGGGCGCGCGCTCTCTCGCCGACGCTCTACCGGCAGTACGTGCGGCTACGGACGCGCGAGCGACCGTCGTGACACGCGTTGCGCGCGCTCCGCGGCGAGGCCGAACCCCCACGCCTCGCCGCCGCGTGACCCGCGCCGGCCCCCTGCGGGTTCTCATGATTACGAGCGAGTGGCCGGAGGCGGGCGCTGCGGCCACGACGAACTTCATCCGGCGGCAAGCCGAGTTTCTCAGCGCCGCGGGGGTCTCGGTCGACGTATTTGCGTTCCGGGGCAGCAAGAAACCGCTCAACTATCTGGGCGCCTGGTCGCGCGTGTGGCCCAAGCTCGAGGCAAGACGCTACGATCTCGTGCACGCGCAGTTCGGACAGAGCGGGCTGCTCGCGTTGCCGCGCCGCCTGCCACTCGTGATCACGCTGCGCGGCAGCGACCTGTTGGGCATCATCAGCGACCGGCGCGGCCGAAATACGCTGAAGGGTCGACTACTGCAGCGCGCCACCCGGTACGTCGCCCGAAAAGCGGATGCGGTCATCGTCGTTTCCGAACATATGCGCGACCATCTTAAGACGCGCGCACCTGTCCACGTCATACCGTCGGGCATCGATCTGGAACGCTTCAAGCCGATGCCGCAGGACGAAGCCCGTCGCGCGCTCGGCTTGGATCCGGACGCCAAGCTCGTGCTGTTCGTGGGCCGGACGCACCAGGCTCGCAAACGCTATGCGCTGGCGGAACGCGCGGTCGACTTGCTGAACGAGCGACTCCCAGCCAAGCTCGTCGTGGCCTGGGGCATCCCACACGCCAAGATCCCGGTCTACATGAGCGCGGCCGATGTCCTCGTCGTGACGAGCATGCAGGAAGGGTCCCCGAACGTCGTCAAAGAGGCGCTCGCGTGCGATCTGCCGGTGGTATCGGTGGCCGTGGGCGACGTGCCTGAGCGGCTCCGGGGCGTAGAAGGAACGGAGCTCTGCGCCGATGAGCGTCCGGAAACCATCGCCGCGGCGCTCGAGCGCGTCTTGCGGCGCGGTGGGCGCGTCGCTGGACGCTTGGCGGTCAGCAACCTCGACGAAAAGCTCCTTACGGAGCGAGTGATCGAAGTGTACCGCTCGGTGCTGCGGAACCGCCGCTCGCGGTCAATAGGAAGGTCTTGAATTTCCCCGGCACCGGGACTCTGACCGAGTCGCCGGCGAACGTGCCGGAGATTACCGGCTTGCCAAAGACGTCCTGCACATCGCGCAGCTCGTATCGCTGTCCCACCCGCAACACTTTTGCCAGGCTGACGTTCACTGAGGACAACGAACGCAGGTTGTAGATCGCGATGTGCGCGCGGCCCGGCTCGTAGCGATTGGGCCGCACGAACACGGCCGGCGCCGGCAATGTGCGCGGCGATTCGTAATACACGTTGGCGCGTTCTATCGCCGGCCACAGCGCCAAACCAATCGCGCGGACCATCTTTCTCGCGCCACCGAACGTGTTGTTCTCCACGCGCATGCTGGTCCACGTCCCTTCCCCGATTACCAGCGCGGCGTCTCCTCCCCACATGAAATTGCCGCGCGCCAGCACGTCGCCGTTCACCACGCGGCCGTAACCGAGCCGCAAGTTTTCCCCGTGCGCCCCCGGAAAGAACAACAGGTTGTCGACCACCTCGATCCCGCTCATCGGCACGTCGCCACCCATGATGATGTTGCCCTTCGCCCGGTAGCGACGCGAGATCGTGCCGTTATTGAATGCGATGTTGCCGACCACGTGGATATTGCGCTGCGGCGGGTTCCGGGACGTGGCGTACGCGTGGATCCCGTACGCCAGATTCTCGAAGAACACGTTGTCCGCGATCAGCTTCGTGCCGCGCTCATTGTGCACGTAGACACCGTGGTCCAGGTTCTCGTGCGTCCCGTTCCGATACACAATGCATCCGGACAGCTCGGCATTCTCGCCCGGCGTCCAGAAGCTGACGCCCATTGTGCCGGCATCGTGAATCACGAGGTTGATGAACTTGCCATAGTTGGTGCGTGCCTCGAGGCCGTAGGTCTGAGGGGCCGACTGCATGATCTCAAAGCCCCAGAACCACAGATGCGACCCTTCGGCGCGCAGCGTGCCGTCGATCGTGGCCCGCTCGCCTTCCGCCTGTCGAAACACGATCGGCCGGTCAGCCTGGCCGCGCAGGCTGGTGCGAAACGCGCCGCGGTAGCGGCCGCCGTGGAGCCACACCGTGTCGCCTGGCTGGATCCGACCGCTCGCTCCCCCCCCACGGAGCGCGGTCGTCAGGTCCCAGGGACGCGTGACGCTGCCGGTTCCCGCGGCACTGCCGGTCGGCGACACATGATAGGACTGGTGTGCTGCCCGCGGTGAGGGGAGCGCCGCGGTGAGGGCGAGAAGTGCGAGAGCCGAGAACGCAAACCTGGTCATGCCGCTTACTACCCGAAACAAGTACGCCCGGAGCCATCCTGCGCTCCGAGCGTACCTGTCACGGTAAGTCTATAGCGGGATCACCTCGAAGGCATCGAAGTTCGGGCCCGTCTTCGGCGGCGTCGGCGTGCTGCGGCCGAGGCGCGCTGGAGGGTTGACGCCCCCCATCGGGATCGAGATCGAACCGCCGTTGAACGTACCGCTCGTGACCGCGCTGCCGAACATATTCTGCACGTTCCGGACTTCGTACTTCTGGCCCGCGCGCAGCACGCTGCCGAGGTTCACGCTGACACTGCCCTGTGAGCCCCAGTTGTAGACCACGACCAGCGCCCGTCCCGGCTCGTACTTGTTCGGCCGCACGGACATTTTCGTCTCGCCTGGCACATCGGCGACCGCCTGGTCGTTCGACCCGAGACCCGTGGCGCTCTTCCAGGCCGCCAGCGGCATCGCCGAGCCGGTCGACGTCCGCCACGCCGATGCATTGGCATTGCGGAAGTAGTCGTTGCTCGTCCAGGAGTAGCTGCCCGGACTGTTGAGCAGGCTCACCATGTCGGCCGAGCCGCCCATCATGTTGCTCTGCACGGTGGCGCTCTGCCACTGGCCGACCACGAACGCCGTGCCGCCACCCCAGACCGTGTTGCCGGTGACGACGACGTCCTTGTTGGACGCCGTGTACCCGACCCGCAGGTTCTCACCAGCGTTGCCCGAGAAGTACAGGAGGTTGTCCACCGCCCGCATCCCCTCGTCTCGCGATTCCGAGCCGATGATGATGTTGCCCTTCGCGGAGTAGCGCGTGGAAATCGTGCCGTTATTGAACGACACGTTTCCGATCACGTGGACGTTCCGCTGCGTGGCATCGCCCGGACCGGCGTATACGTGGATGCCGTACGCCAGGTTGTTGAAGAACACGTTGTCCATGATGAGCTTGGTGCCGCTCTGGTTGTGGACGTACGTGCCGTGGTCCAGGTTCTCATGGGTGCCGTTGTTGTACACGATGTTTCCGTAGAGCTCGGCATCGATCGCCTCATCCCAGAACGTGATGCCCTGCTGGGCCGCGTCGTGAATGATGAGGTTGATGAACTTCTGCCGCGCACCACGCGACTCCACCGCCGGCAAGTGACCACTCGGCGCCGAACGCATGACCTCGAAGCCCCAGAGTGCAACGTCCGCGCCGTCCATCCGGATCGTGCCGTCGATGGTCGCGCGCTCGCCTGGATACTGACGGAAGACGATCATGCGGCCCGGCGCACCTGAAATGCCCGTGCGAAAGTCGCCCGTATAGGTACCAGCGCGGATCCAGACGGTGTCGCCGGCCTGGACTCTGCCGTTCCCGCCTGCCAGGGCGGTGACGAGATCCCAGGGACGCCCCACGCTGCCGTCGCCTGAGCTCGAGCCCGCGGGTGAAGCGTAGTAACCCGCGTGGACATTCGGCTGCGGATCAGGAGTTGGAGGAGTGGTCGTCGTATCAGAGGTGCTATCAGGAGGAGTTGGCTCGAGAAACGTGCCCTCCACCGCGCACCCGATCAGGGCGGCGGCGGCTCCCAGCACCCAGAAATTCTTGGCCAGTCTATGAGAAAGCTTAAATCCGAACGCCATGTGATCTACTCCTTTCGGCTACCGTGATTAAGCAAATCCACAGTAGGGGAGTAGATCGCTCGGGGCAACAGGATTAGTCCGAAGTCGTACTAGGGATTAGCACTAATGGGAATTACGACAAAACGAGGTGTGAATGGTCCGATTTGTGCGAATGATGGTGGCGCAGTTTCGGAGAGTTGGGTGACAATCGGTGGACCCTGCGAGGGCGATCTCGCGGGAGTAGCTCAGAGAGAGCGCCGGGGATACCACCTCGGAGGTCGCGGCATCGACACCGCCTCCCGCTCCTCGCCTTCAGCAGGGCCGCCGGTTGCGGCCCAACACTTCGACAAGGATCGGTTGTTCTGGCACATCGTCCATCCCGCGCAGCGATCTATGCAATTCGGACCGCGATCATCGCGGGGATCGCTTGGTTGGCGGCATGTCCCTCGATCACCGACTCCGGCTATTCCCTCAGGGTCACGCCATCGACTGCGAATCTGTTCGTCGATGACAACCTGCGGCTGTCAGCGACGCTTACAGATCCGGCGGGCACATCGCTCGCCGCACCATTCACGTGGTCGTCGGATAACCCCTCCGTGGCGACGGTGGACACGAGTGGCCTGGTTCAGGGCATCGCCGCGGGTTTAGCAACAATTCGCGTGACGGCGCGAGGGGAGCAGGCGACTGCGTCAGTCACCGTAGTCGTCGATAGTGGGCAGACACTCACGGTCACCCCCGCGACGGTCAGTCTTTTCGTCGACAACACGCAGCGGGTTACGGCCACCGTGAAGGATCGGCACGGCAATACAATTCCCTCAGCTCCAGAATGGAGCAGTAATAACTCCGCCGTGGCCACGGTCGATCAGACTGGTCTGATTCGGGCGACCGGCGCCGGGTCGGCCACTGTTCAAGCCCGAGTGAACGGCCTGGTGGCCACGACCGCGGTCACCGTCGCCCCCCGCCCCAGCTCCGTCGTCTTCGTAGGAGCTGGAGATATCGCGACGAGCGGCGGCGGAGATGAGTCGACGGCGAAGCTTCTGGACGGGATCTCCGGGACCGTTTTCACATTGGGAGACAACGCGTACCCGAACGGCTCCGCCACTGAGTACTCGAGCTACTATGGGCCCACCTGGGGACGTCACAAGGCGCGGACACGCCCGGTGCCAGGCAATCACGAATACAACACCCAGGGCGCGGAAGGTTATTACAGCTACTTCGGCTCAGCGGCGGGAGAGCCGGGCAAAGGCTATTACAGCTACGATCTGGGTGGGTGGCACATCATCGCGCTCAACAGCAACCTCGCCTCGAACGCGGGTTCGCCCCAGGAGCAATGGCTCCGCGCCGACCTCGCCTCCAGCAACGCACGCTGCACACTGGCCTACTGGCACCATGCCCGCTTCAGCTCGGGCACGACGCACGGCAACAGTCTGCTCGTCAGAGACCTCTGGCAGGCACTCTATGAGTATGGTGCTGAGATCGTTCTCTCGGGGCACGAGCACACCTACGAGCGTTTCGCGCCGCAAACGCCGGACGGCGGGCCCGATATGAGCAAGGGGATCCGTCAGTTCATCGTCGGCACCGGCGGCGCCGGCCTTTACAGCTTCGGCGCAACACCGAGAGCGAATAGCGAGGTGCGCCACAACTCGACGCGGGGAGTGTTGAAGTTGACGCTGCACGCCGATCGCTACGAGTGGCAATTTGTCCCTGCTTCGGGATCATTCACCGATTCTGGCAGTGGAAGCTGTCATTGAAATGACCAATGATGAGTGATCAATGATCAATGATCGCGGAGTTGTCATCGCTCATCGATCATTGATAATTGGTCGTTGATCACTGATCATTCAGCCGCGCGGCTTCAGCCGCGCGGCTGCGGGGCTGAGGGCGCTCCATCAGTCA
>DATFEG010000045.1:0-16828 GCA_035251445.1 Gemmatimonadales bacterium
GGTCGAACTGAATCACATGTGAGAGAGACGGTGTAGGGGACAGTCGCCGGGCGACGTACACCGTTTCCCAGGCGGCCATGCCGCCAATCACCGAATAGGCTTCGTAACCGCGATCGCGCAGGAACGCCGTCGTCTGTTTGCTCGAGTTGCCATGGCCACAGATGACAGCGACCGGCCGGTTGGCATCGAGCTTGAGTCCGGTCAGATCGGGTAATCTAAAAATCTGCGAATTGGGAACTGCGTGAAACTCGAGCTCTGATCCGAACGCGACATGGCCGCGCGCGACCTTGTCTGCCGCGCGCACGTCCAGCACTTGCAGCGACTCACCGCGATCGAGTCGTTCGGCAAGCTCGTCGGGCGGGATCTGGGGGGGGGGCAGCGGTTTGTCGGACATGGAGTGGGGTCGTGTCTAGTTGATCGGCATCGCCGCTCCGAACATCAGTCCGAACACATTGGTGGGAGGTAGAGCCAGGTCCGTGTTTTCCCCGAACATCGTGTAATTCGCTTCCACGCGCCCGGTCACGCCCAGCACCAACGGGAAGCGGTAGCCCCAGCCAAGATTCACGCCGGTACGGGTCGCTGCATTGGCGCCCGAGGTCTGGATGTAGTGGAGATTGCCTCCCAACGCGCCATACCACCCGCCATGCACGGCGTAGTCGAGTCGAACCGACAGATTCCCTGAGAAGTCCGTCTGTCCACCCGACTGGAAGCGGTGAATGTCGAGCCCAGGCTCGATGGCGACCTTATCGGCGATTGGAATGATGGCGAACACGGTCGGCGGAAGTGCAACGGCTTGCAGGGTAGACAGAAATCCTCCCAGTGCATTTCCTACCGCTCCCCCATAACCCGGAAATGAAAGAGAAGTCACAGAGCCGATACCGATCAGGTGCGCGTCAGCGTAACCACCCGCCAAACCGAGCTGCGGGCGCCATGCACCAGTGGGCGGACGCGTCGAGGAACCGGCCGGGGCTCGTCCGCCGCTTGTCGCGGTCGATACGCCAAACAAGAGCGAGTAGACATCAGCCGGCACGGCATTGTCGGCCTTGCCGTAGAACGTCGTACGCCCTTCGATGCGGGCGCTCAACGTGCCTGTCAGCCCAAACCGAAACCCGAGCGCGCCCTGGACGCCGAGCTGCGTTTCGTTCGCCAGCCCGTTGTTATAGACGAGGGCGCCGCCGGCTGCGAGATAGAGGTTGTTCGTCAAGGCATAGTCGCCGCGCAGGCCGGCGCTTATGAGTGACGCCGTCCCGCCGGCCAAGGAGAATTGCGAAGCCGCGATCTCGGTCTCCACGGCGAACTTGCTCGACCAGGGGATAATCGCGTACAAGCCGGCCGGGGCGGGCAGCGCATTGCCCAGATTGAAACCGGGAACGCTGATCGCATCGATCGGATCGAGTCCGGCGCCCGCCTCGACCAGACGCGTGAATCCACCCTGGATACCAAATTCAGTCCGCCAGGACTGCTGGGCAGAGGCCGCTGAGACGACCCCGGCGAGCATTGCGAGGAGGGCGAGCGGTCGTTGCACGGTACCCCATCGGAGAGGTTGGAGGTTGCCGAGCCAATAACGGGGGAAAGAGTCGGAAATGCAATGCCTTTGAAGTACTCCCTTTTTTGGGACCCGCGTCTATATTGACCGCTATTGTGAAACAGTTCACAAGCTATACCAGCAACGACACCGACCCACACACGCCCAAGCCCACGTTCCGGAGGACTCCCGTAATGCGCTTCGCATTGCTCACGACGGTCATCGCCATCGGCGCGCTCGCCTGCGGTAAGAAAGGCGACCAGACTCAGACCCAGCAGCAGGCCGCTCCTCCAGCTGCGGGGGGCATGGCGGCGACCGGCCCCGTCGTCGAGGTGAAGATGACCGGCAACGGCAGCACCACAGCCGCGTACGAGCCGAGCTCGATCACAATCGCGCCGGGCACGACTGTCCGCTTCGTTAACGTCTCCGGCGGACCACACAACATCGCGTTCTGGCAGGATTCAATTCCGTCGGGAGCGGCGACCGCGCTCAACGCCAACATGATGAACACGGTCGACAATCTGTCGGGGCCGTTCCTGACGCAGCCCAACGAGTCCTACGACGTGTCGTTTGCCAATGCGCCAACGGGGACGTACAAGGGATATTGCACGCCCCACTTGACGCTGGGAATGAAGATGACGATCAGGATCCAATAAGCGCTGCTCTCGAAAGGCGCGGTCCCGGAGATATTCCGGGGCCGCGTTCTGCTGCCGATGACGTTCGTGCCCGAGCCAGGAGATCCGACGTGACACGCGCCCCTCGACTACTGTTGATCGCAGTCGCCGCGCTGCGCCTTGTTGCTCCGGGATTCAACGCATGGAGCGCGGTGCCTGCCCGACACGCCACAGACCCCGACGCATTCAGCACGCTTGACCGGACTACAATCACGCTGAGCTCCACAGGTGACGAGCTGATCCTGGAGTTGCCCCCCATGGATCTCCCGGCCGGTGGCATGGTGCAGCCGCCCGCGTCGCCGGGCGAGTTCCCGGTGAATGGATCGCTCTACGGATTCCGCGCCGAAGTGCTGGACGGGCATGGGCGTCGCTTGCCGATGGAGTTCTTGCATCACATGAACGTGATGAATCCGAACGAGCGGGAGCTCTTTCTGCCGATTTCGCGGCGCCTCCTCGCGGCGGGAAAGGAAACCGGCGAAGTGCGATTCCCCTGGCTCCTGTTCGGCGCCCCGGTACGCGCCGGCGAGCAGGTGCTTGCGAACGCCATGGTCCATAATCCCACCGCGGAGTCGTATCATGGCGTCCGGGTGCGACTGATCCTGAATTACGTGCCCGAGAGCCGGCCGTGGCCCCTGTTTTCCGTGCTTCCCTGGCAGCTCGACGTCGGGTTTCCGGTTGGCGACAAGTCGTTCGATCTGGCCCCGGGCCGGAGCGAGCGTTCTTACGAGGCAAGTCCGGCGGTGCCGGGCAAGATGGTCATGGTTGGCGCTCATTTGCACGAGTACGGCCGGGCAATCGAGCTCTGGGATGCGACGACGAATCAGCTGCTGTGGCGCGGAGAGCCGTCCCCCACGGGCCCAGGGGAGGCGAGCACCGTTCCCATTGCGAAGTTTTTTGGTCTGAAGGGAATTGGATTACCCATCACTCCGGAGCACCGCTATCGGGTGCGCGTGATCTACGAGAATTCGACCGGGCGCTCGATTCCGAGCGGCGGGATGGGCGTGATCGCCGGGATCTTCATGCCGGACCGGAAAGCCGTGTGGCCGGCGACGAACCCCAGTGACTCACTCTATCAGCAGGACTTGCGGCACTTCAAGCGGACCGGGAAACCGACCGCGCCGGCCTCGCACTCGCACGGGTCTCACTAGACGCTACTGCCGGACTCGACTCCGTAGTCCGCCACTAACCGCCGACGCGGCTCGCTCGCTTCGGCGGTTTGCATTACGCCGAGCATGAGTGCGGCTACGATCAGACCACCCAGCGAATCGACGGCATAGTGGAACTGTCCGTACACCACCGCGAGGATCAGGCCGCCCGTAAATGGCATCAGGAGAAGCCCGACGGGCCGCCAGTAACGCAGCGCCATGCCCGTGGCTACGACGGAGGCGGCGACGTGCGATGATGGGAACGCGGCGCCCCACGAGTCGCCGTGATCGAGCAACCAGGCGGCGAACCGCGCGGGCCACACGTCCGTAGCCACGTTGTGGGCGGCATCGAACGCGTAGCGTGGACCGGCGACGGGAAAAAACAGAAACGCGACGTAGCACAGGTAAAACGTCACCATCACGGCGAAGATCGTGTGCCGTGCGGCATCGCGGCGTCCGCCCACCCACAACGCCAGCGGCGAGGCGTAGAGAATGGCGTAGTATGCGAGGTAGCACGCGTGCAGCGCCCACGAGAGCACGATACTGGGCGACTCGCGAATCCAGCGGTAGGAGATCTGCGAGCCGAACACCCACGATTCGAGTCGCTGAATCAGCAAATCGTTCTGGAAGCCGGCGCTCAGCGTCAGCACGCCGATCTCGGCGTACAACGCTCCCAGCAGCAGCATCGGATACCAATCGCCCAGGAAGCGGCCGACCGGGCCGTCGGTGCGGGCCTTCGGCGCCAGTCCGACGAGCGCGAGGATCAAGGTGTGTGCGAGGATCAGCCACGGCCAACCGGGGACGCCGTCGCCCTGGAGAGCGAGCAACACAACGACGCCGGTTGCGATCGCGACATACGCCGTGGTCGCAACATCGAGCGCGGTGTATCCACGCCACAGCGGCCCTAGAGCCATCCCACCTCCCGGTACCAATTCGCGGCGCGGCGCAACCCGGTTTCGAGCTCGATCTCGGCCTGCCAGCCCGCGTCACGACGTAGCGCGTCACTGCGGCAGGTCCACGCGGGGGCAAGGTATTCATTGCCCTTGTCGGCCGACAGCAAGGTGGCTTTTCCGGCAATATGCGCAAGAGTCCCCGCTGCCCACAGCACCCCGCGCGCCACCAGCGGCGGAATGCCGATCACAGACGGGCGCTTGCCGAGCGCCTTCGCAACTGAGACCGCAAGCGCCCGGCTGGTCGTCGTCGTCGGGTGAGCAGCGAAATAGATTTTGCCGGCCGCCGTTGGAGCAGTCGCCGCCGCGACGATCGCTCGCGCGAGATCTTCAGCATGAATGACCGACAGTTCCTGTGATCCGTCGCCGAACACGGGCAGAATGCCCCGCTTGGCCAGTTGAAAGATCTTGAGCGTGCCGCGATCCCATTCGCCGTACACCACGGGGGGCCGGACGATCGTCCACGGCAGCGGCATGGCCTGCACCAGCACTTCCGCCGCGAGCTTCGAACGCCCGTAGTCCGTGACCGGTGCCGGCGGCCTGGTTTCATCGATGGGCTGTCCCGGTTCCGTGGGGCCGGATACCGCAAGCGAGGAGACAAAGAGGAAGCGACGAGCGCCGCCGTCCCGTGCCGCCTCGAGGACACTGGCCGTGCCGTCGCGGTTCGTGGCCATGAATTCCGCCATGTCGCGCGCGGCGATTTTCCCGGCCACGTGATACACCACGTCCATGCCCGCGCAGCCCTGGCGGACGACGCCCTCATCGTCCAGGCCTCCCTTGAGCAGTCGAACGTCGTTTCCCCAGCCCAACATCTCGGCAAGGGCAGGTCTGCGGGCGAGCGCCGTGACGGAGTCGCCCCGGGCCAGCAGTGCCTTCACGAGGTGCGCGCCGACAAAGCCGGTAGCGCCCGTCACGAAGACGTTCACAGCGGCTTGTCGTAGATGCGGAAGACCTTGGACTGGTGAAAGCCCAGCGCCGTCGCCGCCTTCTTCATCAGTTCGTTGTCTTCAAGTATCCAGCCCGCTTCGCCGCTCGGCATACCGTGCTTTACCGAGTTCTCCCAAATCCGGTGATACAGGGTCGCGTCGATGCCCCGGCCCCGGAGCTCGGGAATGACGCCGAGGAGCAGGATGCGGGCACGATGAATCTTCCGGGCGTGCCACAGAACCTTGAGGATTCCGGGGAACAGGCGGCCCGAGCGGTTGTGGAGCAGCGCGAGATTGAAATCGGGCAGACCGATGGCAAACCCGACCACGTCGCCGGCCTGCTCGGCGAAGATCACCAGGTCTGGAACAACGATGGGCTTGAGCTGCTTGGCGAGGTGGTCGATTTCGGCGTCCGTCAGCGGCACGAAACCCCAGTTCTTCTCCCACGCGCGGTTGTAGAGCTTCTTGATCAGCTCGACCTCGTTCTCAAAACGCTTCTTATTCAGCGTGCGCAGCGTGATACCCGACCGCCTGAGGGCCCGTTCACCCAACCTGCGAAACCGCTCCGGTGCCGACTCGGGGCCGCCCCCGTCGAACGCGAGGAGGTCCTTGGCTTTCCTAAAGCCATATCGCTCATGCAGTTGCTGATAGTAGGGGAAGTTGTACGGCATCATCAGCGACGGGGGGGTGCCGTTGTTTTCGATGAGCAGCCCGCACTCGTCGTTGACCGACGGGTTCATCGGCCCCCGCATGGTGTCGAACCCCTTGGCTCGAAGCCAGGCCGCCGCGGTGTCGAACAGCGCGTTGGCGAGGTCCTGGTCGTTCACGGATTCGAAAAACCCGTGGAATCCGACGCCGTCCTGGTGCTCCTTGTTGTGCATGTCGTTCTTGATGGCACCGATCCGTCCGACGATGCGACCGTCCGACCGTCTCACGGCCAGGAAGTACTGCGCCTCGGCATGCTCGAAGAACGGATTCTTGCCGGGCGTCAGCAGGGTGCGCACGTCGCGGCGTAGCTGCGGTACCCACAGCGGATCAGCGCGGTAGTGGTCGTAGGGAAAAGCGATGAAGCGATCGAGACCGCGCCCGTCGGAGACGGGCACGATCTCCACTGCGGTCAGATGACCCCCAACTCTTTTCCGAGGCGCCCGAAGACCTCGAGGGCGAGGTCGATCTGCTCGGCCGTATGGGTCGCCATCAGGCTCGTGCGCAGCCGGCACTGCGACGGCGGCACCGCGGGCGGGACCACCGGGTTCGTGAAGACGCCGGCGTCGAACAGCCTGCGCCAGAAGAGGAACGTCTTCTCGAGCGGCCCGATCAACACCGGGATGATCGGCGTCTCGGTCGGGCCGATGTCGAAGCCGAGCGACCGCATGCCGTCCTGCAGCCGTCTGGCATTGCGCCACAGTTGCTCGCGCCGCTCCGGCTCGCGCTGCATCACGTGCAGCGCCGCGAGCACGCCGGCCGTGTTCGAGGGCGGCAGGGCGGCGGTGAAGATCAGCGGCCGCGAGTGGTGGCGCAGGTAGTGAATCACATTCTCCGAACCCGCAGCGAATCCGCCAATCGACGCCAGCGACTTCGAGAACGTCCCGACGATCAGATCGACTTCGTCGACGAGGTCGTAGTGGGCCGCCGTGCCGTCGCCGTTGGGGCCGAGCACGCCGATCGAGTGGGCGTCGTCGATCGCGAGGGCCGCGCCGTACTTTTGGGCGACCTTGAGCAGACCTGGCACGTCGGCGATGTCGCCTTCCATCGAGTAGACGCCATCGACGATGATCATCGTGCCCGTGCCCTCAGGCACCTTCTGGAGCTTGCGCTCGAGTCCCGCCAGGTCCCCGTGATTGAAGCGCTGCGTCTCCCCGTGCGACATCTTGGCGCCGTCGACGATCGAGGCGTGGTCCAGTTTGTCGAGGAAGACCACGTCCGAGCGTCCGACGAGTCCGGAAATGAGGCCGAGGTTGGCCTGATAGCCCGTCGAGAAGACCAGGCAGGATTCCTTGCGAAGGAACTCGGCAAGCTCGCCTTCCAGCTGCTCATGGAGGTCGAGGGTACCGTTGAGGAAGCGGCTGCCGGTACAGCCCGATCCGTAGCGCTCCAGAGCGGCGCGGGCCGCGGCGAGCACTTCGGGGTGATGGGTCAGGCCGAGGTAGTTGTTCGACCCCATCATTACCCGCTCCTGACCCTCGATAACGACGACCGTGTCTTCGGAGCGGGAGATCGGCTTGAAGTAGGGGTAGAGCCCAGCAGCCTGGACTTCGCGCGCCCGGGTGAAATTCTTACACTTGTCGAACAGCGCGATATTCTGCAGGGTCTCTGTGCGCAACGCAGCCTCGGTTCTGGAAACGGTCGTACAGCTTAGCCCGGCTGTACCCAATTGGCAAGGGCGAGTGGTTCTTTGAGTTAGACCTCGTGTGAGACCTGCCACAGCTTCCACGGCATGGGAAGAATAGCCTAAATTGCGGGCGTTCTTCGCAGGGCTAGCCGGTCCTCCCCAGGAGGGTAATAGGTGGCGCCATATCTCGTTCCGACGTTGGGCCTCGTCGCCCTGTTGTCGGCAATTGGAGTCGGTCAGGCTTCCGCGCAACGCAAGCGAAACCACCACTGGGAAGTTCCGGGGTTTGATTTTCGCCGGGATGGCGTCCTGCGCACACGTGCCCGTGCGGTTCGCGACACGCGCGCGCGGCTGCTGTCGACGGGTCAGTTCTCCACTCTCAATCAATCCATCGGCCGCACGGCACCGACCGGAGTCACTGCATCTCCGTCGTCAACTGCCCTGACCGGCGTGCTGAACGTTCCCGCCATCCTGTTTCGTTACAATGATTCTCCCGCGCCACTGTTTCCGGAATCGAGTTATGACGAGGTGCTGTTTGCCCCAACCCCGACGGGGGCCGCGGCGGGCAGGCCGTACACGTTACGCTCCTACTACAGTGAAATGTCGAACGGGCTGTTCGACATTCAGGGCAGCGCCTACGGCTTCGCGAATCTTGATAGTTCCGAGGTGTGGTACGTCGGGGGCACGAGCGCCACGTGTCAGCAGAACAACCCCTTCAGCTCCCCCAACTGCAACGGTCTGTTCAGCAATCTGGCAATCTCGCGCATGCAGTCCGCTTTGCGCGAGGCGTTGATCGAGCTCGACGCACAGATCGACTTTTCACAGTACGCCGTGGGAGGGGTGGTGCCGTTGGTGCTGTTCATGCATCAGGCGATCGGAGCCGAGTGCGGTCCGCCGAGCGCACCGGAAAACCATCTCTGGGCTCATCGCTTCTTTCTCAATCCAGCGTTCCAGACCCAGGACGGGGTATCGGTCAGCGATTACATCCTGCAGCCCGCGGTGGGGGGCGCAACCTCGTGCAATGGATCCCAAATCATGCCGATCGGCGTCGTAGCGCATGAAACGGGACACGGGTTCGGGCTGCCCGACCTGTATGACACGAGCAACGAGTCGGAGGGCATTGGGCAGTGGGGTCTGATGAGCTCAGGAAGCTTCACGTCCGGGCTCAGTCCATCGCGGATGGAAGCCTGGTCGCTGAACGAGCTCGGCTGGGTGACGATCGCCCCGCTTCCAACGACCGGGACCTACACCTTCAATGCCGCTCCCTTCTCGGATACCGCGTTCTATGTGCCGGTCCAGGGCGCAAACCCGAGAGGCGAGTACTTCCTGGTCGAGAATCGGCAGCGGCAGTCCGCGGACAGCGCCGTAATTCGCATTCACTGCCGCCAGGCTGGGACCCCCCCCGGCTGTGGCGGCGGTCTATTGATTTGGCACGTCGATTCCGCGCAGATCGCGCAAGGCGCACCGAGCAATGACATGAACGCCGGCCTGATACATGGTCTTGCTGTCGTACAGGCGGACGCGTTCGGGAATCTCGATGCGTCACCGGCTGGCGTGAACTGCCCTTCAACCTCGATCACGTTCGGGTGTTCCGATCGCGGCGATGCCGGCGATCTGTATCCAGGCACGACGTTGAACCCGGCCTTCGTTTTTCGCACGTCGCCCGCAGCCCGCAAGAACCACGACGGCTCCTTCGCCGGCTTCGGTATCGATGCCGTGCAACAGCTCGTGCTCGACAACACCATGTCTTTCCGGATTCGATTCGGCGTCCTGTCCGCCGTGCGCGCGAGCGACAGCAACGCTGTTATCCAATTCCAGGGTGCGCCGTACAATGTCTACCGGGACCTGCTGGATGAGGGCGGCGCCTACGCCGTCGATTTCGAGGACGGGCAGATCTCGGCGGACGGCCGCAGGCGATTTCACTTCCAGTCGTGGTCTGATGGCGGGACCATTTCGCACAATTACGTCGGCAGCCTGTCGGGTGGCACGCTTACGGCGAACGTTACGCGCGACTTCAAACTCATTGCGACGGTCAGTGGCAACGGGACCATTCAAGCCGACACCGCAATCGATCTCGCGGGGACGTTCATCGCCGAGGGCCGCGCAGTGATGCTCACGGCGACGGCGGGCGGGTCAGAGGTTTTCGGCGGCTGGTCCGGCGATACCGTCACCACGAACAACGTCCTCACGTTGCCAATGGGTCGTCCCTATACGGTTAGAGCGAGTTTCGGAGCCCTGGTGATTTCCACACCCGCCGCGCGGCCGAACGGCGTCATGGGGGCAGCCTATGCGGATACGCTGCGCAGCACCGGCGGGACGGGCGTGAACAGCTGGACCATCACTACGGGGGCGCTGCCGCAGGGTCTGACACTCGCTGCCGCGACTGGTGTGATATCCGGCGTTCCTAGCCAGACGGGCAACTTCAGTTTTACCGCGACGGTGACCTCCGGCGGACAGAGTCAGAACCGCGTATTCACGATGTCCGTCTCGGCGCCGACGCTGGCGACCGCGCAGGTCGTGACGCATCTCCTCGGTTCCGGGACGCCTCTCACCGCGGATCAGATCCGCTATCTCGATTTGCTTGGCAATAACAACTCGGCGTTCGACATCGGGGATTTCCTCGCATGGGTTAAAGCGACCGGTGCACCGCTGAGTGCCGCGATGCTGCAGGCAATAGAAAAAGAAGGAGGCCGCCCATGAAATCGCTCTTGCACGCCTGCCTTTTGAGCGTCGTGGTCATCGTTGGCTTGAGCTGCGGCGACTCCACGGGCAGCGGGGCGGGTGAACTGAAGGTGCGGCTCACAACGCCGAACTCGGGCGCGGATTCCGCGATCGTCCTGACAATCACGGGTCCCGCGGGCTCCACACTCACGAGGGCCACAGCGGGTACCGGTCTGCGGCTGTTTCAACCGCCGCTGACCGGCAACACCACACGATTTGCGTTGATCGGCCAGCTCACGCAGGGCGCCGTCATCTTGACAATCGGCGTCCCCGACGTGAACGCGCTGAGCCAGTACAGCGGGACGATCGAAGGAGTGGCTCGGCCGAATTACCAGCTGCGCGCGTCGCTCACCGGCTACGCGCTTGCGATAACGCGTTAGCCGGTTGCTTGGTGCAGCGCCTCCGGCGCTTCCCAGACGCGGATCAAACACTCCTCCAACTCGCGCCGCAGGTCCTGGTAGATCGACAGCAGACGCCGAGTCTCCTCGGTCAAAGTGGTCGCGCCGCCACCGGGACCACCGGCTCGCGATACAACAATCGGTCTGCCGAGCGCCTGCTCCATTTGTTGGATCGCGCTCCACGCGGTGCGATAACTGATCCCTGCCTCTGCAGCCGCGTCTTTGATCGACCGCACGCGCTCTACTGCTTCAAGTAGCCGGGCTTCGCGCTCACCGAGCACCAACATTCCGCGCCGCATCAATGTGACATTCGCTCTCGGACTCAGATCTGGAAATTGCATGAGGCCTCCGCCAATTCAATGCTCCACATTGCGATATACCACAGCTGGAGAATCGTTCCATTGGTCCGTTCGGTGGTGTCGCGCTCATGCCACACGGTGTGTCAGTACGCTTCTGATGCACCTCCCTCAATCGGTTTGGGGTTAGTGCTCGAAATGCAAAAAGGATCAGTCCCCGTGGTCGATCCCGTAACCAGTGAGACACCTCGCGCACAGAGCAAGGGTTTTCCCGTAGCGGCGACCAGTCGTTCCTACCAGTATTGCCGCTCGGTCCCTATTTTCTTGAGCGTCTGGGGGCGGTAGCTCAGTTGGGAGAGCACCTGGTTTGCAACCAGGGGGTCGTGGGTTCGAATCCCATCCGCTCCATTGTAGGGCTTAAACCCACGCATCCGAGCGGGTTTTACCGAACTGAACACCAACTGGCGAGTCACTCGTGAGCGATGAGCGGTATCCAATAGGAAAGTTCACGCCGGTTCAACAGCTCTCGAGTAAGGACCGCGCCGCCGCAATCCAGCAGATCGCGGAGGCGCCGGTCAACTTCCGCCGCGCAGTCGCGGGCTTGAACGACGCGCAGCTCGAGACGCCCTATCGCACCGGCGGCTGGACGGTGCGACAGGTGGCGCATCACCTGCCGGACAGTCACATGAACGCCTACATGCGGTTCAAGTGGGGTCTCACCGAGGACAACCCAGCGATCAAGACTTACGAAGAGAAAGATTGGGCGCGGACGCCGGAAACGGCGGCGCCCATCGTCTCGTCGCTGGACTTGCTCACGGCGCTGCATGCGCGCTGGGTGAACCTATTGCACGGGATGCGACCGGAGGATTTCGCGCGCACGGTCAAGCACCCCGAGTGGGGCACGCCATCCCTCGACACGCTCGTCGCGCTCTACGCGTGGCACGGACGCCACCACACAGCGCACGTAACGTCGCTCCGAGACCGGATGGGATGGTGAGGAACAGCGGTGCACGCCCTCGATGATTAGTCCTCCGCGCTAAGACTCCGTAGTGGTTAGGTATTAGACAATCCGAAGCATATCCTACGGGTAGCACCTCTCGGGGCCGAAGTCTCTTACGCTTCTTGGATCCGTGACGCTTGGAATTTCGGTGACCCCATCCATCCTGATAGTCGATGACGATGCCGACGTGCGGCTGCTCCTGGGAGCGCTTCTGACCACGGGCGGATACCTGGTCCATACTGCTCGGGAGGGGCACCAAGCTCTGCATTTGCTCGAGAAGATCGAAACGCCCGATTTGATCCTGCTCGATTACATCATGCCGGAGATGAACGGAAAAGAATTCCTCGCCGCCCGGCGACGTTACCCACGACTGCGGGCCGTACCCATCATTGTCCTGTCTGCGTGGACTCGAGAATGGTCAGGCGCGCGTCTGGGTGGGGTCGCCGAGATTCTCCCGAAACCCGTCGACCCGGACACGCTGCTCCACGTCGTCCAACGCGTGCTGAGCGCTCCCATGCGGCCCGCGATTCGAGAGTTCAAGTACGAACGACGGCGTACTCCGCGCCTGCGTTTTCTGAAACGGGGATGAGGCGCTTGTCGTAAGGCGGCCATGCCCCGACTGGCCGTCGCGCTGTTGTTCCTGCCTGCCGCTCTCCCTTCCCAAGACACCACGAACACCGACAGGGCGCCACGTCGCGCCGCGAGCCACTGGCACGTCACTCTCGGGATTCGTGACAACGGGATCATGATTGGAAACGCGGCGCGGGCCAACGGTCTGCGTATCAACTTCGCGGATGCGGACCTCGATGTCGTAAACGGCGTCAACTTCACCATCTGGAAGCCGCGCGAACCCCTGTCCGGCAGGGTCAATGGTCTTGCGATCGGCATCGCCGGCCCCGGTGTCGAAGACTTGAACGGGATCGGAATCGGCATCGCCGGCGTGGTCGCTGAGCGTCGTGCACGCTGGGTCATGATCGGCGGTCTTGGCGCGGTCTCGAACGGTCGGCTCGAGGGCCTTGCCGTCAGCGGGCTCGGAACCGTGTCGAACGGTGATGTCGAAGGAATCGCGATCGCGGGACTGGGGACGGTCGCCAACCAGGATTTCTGGGGCCTCGCGGTGGCGGGGCTCGGGACAGTCGTCAATCGGGACCTGACCGGCGCCGGTGTCGGCGGGCTTGCTACGGTCGCAAACGGAAGTCTGGCTGGAATCGGGGTGGGCGGGCTCGCGACCGTTGTCAATCGCGACATCACTGGTATCGGGGTCGGCGGGCTCGCCACGGTCGCGAACGGCAGTCTGGGCGGAATCGGGGTGGGGGGGCTCGCGACCGTGGTCAATCGCGACATCACTGGTATCGGGGTCGGAGGGCTCGCTACCGTTGCGAACGGTGACACGCGCGGCATATCGATCGGCGGACTCGCGAGCGTGACGGGGGGATCGCTCCGCGGCATTGGAGTGAGTGGACTGGCGACGGTCGCCACCGACCGGCTCCGCGGCGTTGGGCTCGCGGGCTATACCGTCGATGCGCGTTCGATAAAGGGATGGAGCACCGCGCTCTACGTGAAGACCCGCGAGCTGCACGGCGTGTCCATCGCCGCCTACAACCGCGTGCGTGGGACGCAAGCTGGGTTGTCGATCGGCATCTACAACTCCGCGCGGACTCTCAAAGGCGTGCAACTCGGCCTCCTCAACCGGGCGCAAAACAACCGCGGCATACTTCGGATGCTTCCGATTGCGAATGCCCATTTCTGACGTGATGCCCGTCACAAATCTATCGGGGTACAACTGATAGGGATAATCCGAAAGGGCTGTGGCATTCGTCTCACAGCTGTGGCATCAGTGATATTGAAGCGCCCGTCGCTTGTCTACGAGAGTACGAACATGCGTCGCTCGATCTTGCTTGTAGATGACGATCCGGACGTCCGTATGACGTTGCGCGATTTGCTCGAAGACGAAGGCTTTGCCGTGCATACAGCGCGGGACGGCCAGCACGCCCTCCAGGTACTCGAGAGAATCGATGTGCCCGATTTGATTCTGCTCGATTACAAGATGCCAAATATGGACGGCCGCCACTTTCTCTCAGTGCAACAGCACATTCCGAAACTGCAGGCGATTCCCGTTGTTGTGCTCTCCGCGGCGACACGCGAGTGGTCTGGAGCGCACCTCGAGGTCGACGACATCTTGTCGAAGCCCCTGGACCTCGAGGTGCTGCTCAGCACCGTCAACCGGATCTTTGCCGAGTCATAGCGCGGCTTCGAATCGCCGCCCTGCCTCGGCCCAATTCACGACGTTCCAGCAGGCCGCCACATACTCCGGCCTGCGATTTTGATACTTGAGGTAGTAGGCGTGCTCCCACACGTCGAGACCCAGGATGGGAATCTTCCTGTCCATGAGTGGGCTGTCCTGATTGGGCCGTCCTGCGACTTCGAGTTTTCCGTTGGCGACAGTCAGCCACGCCCAGCCGCTGCCGAACTGTGACGTGGCCGCGGTACTCAATTGCTCCTTGAACCTGGCGAAGTCCCCGAACGTGCGCTGGATCGCTTCAGCGAGCGCGCCGCGCGGTTCGCCGCCGCCGCCGTTCGAGGCCGGTGCCATGATCGTCCAGAACAGCGAGTGATTGTGGTGCCCGCCGCCGTTGTTGCGCACGGTGGTGCGAATTTCGTCGGGTACGGAATTGATGTCGCGGAGCAGTTCTTCCAGGCTCTTGGTGAAGAGCTCAGGGTGTTTGCTCAAGGCGTTGTTGAGATTCGTGATGTACGTCTGATGATGCTTGCCGTGATGAATCTGCATGGTCTGTGCATCGATGTGGGGCTCGAGCGCGCCGAAGTCGTAGGGAAGCGCGGGTAGTGCGTATTGCGTTTCTCCCATCGTCCCGGCAGCGCGTTGCTCTTTCACCTGTGCCATTCGTTTCCGTCCTTTGAGAGGTGCCTCTCAAACCCCGCATTGCGCGCAGCGGTTCCTCCCCTATTTTGCTCCGCGAAACGTGCTGTCCTCTCCCACCCCGGAGGCGCTCGTGGCGGAGCTCGTGCTGTTCGCGCTTCGATGGTTGCATTTCCTCGCCGGCATTACGTGGATCGGGCTCCTGTATTACTTCAATTTCGTGCAGGGCCCGTTCATGGCCGAAGCCGATCCGGCCACCAAGAGCGCTGCGACGCAGAAGCTCGTCCCGCGCGCACTGGCCTGGTTCCGCTGGTCGGCATTGGTCACGTGGGTGAGCGGCGCGGCAATCCTCGGCGATCGCTTTGGCCGCGCCGCGCGCGAAGGCACGTCGGTGGCGTCGTCGGAGTGGGGCGTCGCCATCCTCACCGGGGCGTTGTTCGGCACGCTCATGCTCATCAACGTGTGGGGCGTGATCTGGCGCAATCAGAAGGTCGTGATCGCATCGGCGAAGGCAGCCGCCTCCGGCGGCCAGGCCAACGCGGCCGCCCCGGCCGCCGCCCGGCGGGCGTTTCTGGCGTCCCGCACGAACGTCGTGTTTTCCATCCCGATGTTGTTCTACATGGGGGCGGCATCGCATCTCGCGTTTCCCGCGGGCGGGAATCGCGCCGCGTATTGGGGAAGCCTGCTCGTGCTCGTCGCGCTCATCGAGGTCAACGCTCTCACCGCAACGACCGGCGCGACTACCAAGCCGATCGAAAAGACCCCTGGCGTGATCGTAACGGGATTCATCGTTTGGGCGGTCGCTTACGGCCTGGCGCGGGCGCTCCTATCGGCCTGACTACCTAACCGATGGCGCCGATCACAGTCCGCCGCCTCAGCAAGGTGTTCGACGGCGGCGTTCAGGCGCTCCATCCGCTCGATCTCGAGGTGCGCGACGGCGAGCTGCTCGTGCTGCTCGGGCCGTCCGGATCGGGCAAGACCACCGTGCTGCGGTGTATCGCCGGTCTCGAGGTGCCCACCGCCGGCGACGTAGTGATCGGAGAGCGCGTCGTCACGCAGCTGTCCCCCGCAGAGCGCGACGTCGCCATGGTTTTTCAAAACCCGGCTCTCTATCCGCATCTCACCGTCCGCGAAAACATCGCGTTTCCGCTCGAGGTCCGGCGTGTTGCCGCGGCCCAAATCGCCCGCCGCGTTCTCGAGGCGGCGACCCGGCTCGGCTTGAAGGACGTGCTCGATCGGATGCCGGACCAGCTGTCCGAGGGTGAGCGGCAGCGCGTCGCGCTGGGGCGGGCCGTTGTGCGCGGGCCGCAGGTGTTTCTGCTCGACGAACCACTGTCGCGTCTGGATGCGAAGTTGCGCATCGCGCTGCGAGGTGAGTTGCTTGCGCTGCATCGCGCGTTGGGTGCGACGATGATCTATGTGACGCACGATCAGACCGAGGCGATGACGATCGGGCAGCGCATCGCTGTGCTCCACGAGGGACGGCTGCGACAGGTCGGCACCCCCGAAGAGGTCTACCAGCGTCCCGCGGACGTGGACGTCGCCCGCTTCGTGGGCACGCCCGGAATGAACGTCCTTCAGGGACGGGGCCGCGCCGCGGAGAAGGGACGCGTGATCGAGGTCGGGAGCCTGGTGATCCCCATCGAGCTCTCTACCTACGAAGGAGAGCTCCAGCTCGGCATCCGTCCGGAATTCGTGACCCTTTGCGCCGCCGACCACGGCGTGGGCAACGCCGACGTGCTTGTCGTGGAGCCCTTGGGAAGCGAAACCCTTGTGCATCTCGACGCGGGCGGGCAACCACTCGTCGCGCGGGTGCCGGGGTTTGCGGATGTTCGAGTCGGAACGCAAGTCGGCGTGAAGGTGGACCGGCGCCGCGTCTATCTCTTCGATGCGGCCGGAGCACCGCTCGCGTGAGCGCGACACGCCGGGGGGTCCCGGCCGTTGCCGCAGCGCTCGTCGCGGCCACCGCCACGCTGCTGGTTG
>DATFEG010000054.1:0-20962 GCA_035251445.1 Gemmatimonadales bacterium
CTCATCGATGAGCGATTCCGGACGCAGCCCGACGCTCGGCATACGGGCATTGCTGGCTCCTCCCTAGGCGGTCTGATCAGCCTGTATGCCTACTTCCAGTATCCCGAAGTGTTCGGGTTCACCGCCGCGCTCAGCCCGTCATTGTGGTTCGCGAACGGAGCCATCCTTGACCTGGTGGAGCGGTCGACCCGGGGGCCGGGTCGCGTGTATCTCGACGTGGGATTGAAAGAAGGACCGGCACACGTGGCGCTCGCCCGCCGGTTGCGGGATCTCCTGGTCTCGAAGGGCTACGACCTGCGGGGCGACTTGCGCTGGGTAGAAGATCGGGATGGGCGACACCACGAGTCCGCTTGGGGCCGGCGGTTCCGCAAGGCACTTCCCTTCCTGTTGCGCAACGGCAAACCGGAATGAACCAGGAGCGCCATCGCTGGCGCAGCCCTGCCCTCGGACGGGAAATGGAGTTGCAGGTGCTGGGTCACGCGGGAGCGCGCGTGTTTGTCTTTCCCACGACCCTCGGCACGCTCAACGAATGGACTGACCGCTGGATGCACCGGTCGAGTGTGCTGGGGGACCATCTCGAGCGCGGCTGGATCCAGCTGTACTGCGTCCACCACGTGCACGAGGAAAGCTGGTACGCGCCGGATCACGTTCATCCCGGGCACCGCGCGTGGCGCCACCTGCAATACGATCGCTACCTGCGCGACGAAGTCGTCCCGTTCAGCCTTTCAAGGAACCAGACGCCGTTTCTCATCACAGTCGGCGCGAGCTTCGGAGCCTACCACGCGCTGTGCTTCGGACTTCGCCATCCCCACCTCGTCAATCGGATCATCGGTCTCTCCGGAACATACGATATCAAGCGCCTCACCGGTGGTTACTCCGATGCCAATGTGTACGCGTGTAATCCCGTCGACTTCATGCGCCACGAGCAGGATCCCGCGCGTCTGGCGGCCTTCCGGCGGCAAGACATCATTCTCGCGATCGGGGAGCACGATCCCGCGTGTGGCAACAACCGGGAAATGTCGGGGATTCTCTGGGGTAAGGGGATCGGCAATGCACTGCGGATTTGGGACGGCTGGGCCCACGACTGGCCCTATTGGGAGAAGATGATTCGGCTGTACATCGGAGGCCACGACTGAAAAGACAATGATCAATGATCAATGATCAATGATCATTGATGATTCGCGCCAGCGTGGGTAGTACATCTGGAAATACGTCGTCGCGGAGTCGCAGCTCTTCCGCGAGCGCACGGCCGGACGCAAGATCCTTGCCCTTCTTCTTTAGTGCGGCGAGCAAGCGCTCCAAGTCGTCGCAATGGCCGTTGAAGCGCCGGATCGCGTAATCCTCGACCTCGCCGGTCGAGATGATGAACTGCCAGTCCGACGCCTGTGCCAAAAGCAGCTCGCGTGCAGCCTGCGCGAGAATCGGCCGCGCCCCGGATGACGCGAGCGCCGACGGCACCGCGTCCCAAAAGGCCGCCTCCAGCGGCCAGAGACGCCGCCAGGTCCACACCGTCTGCTCATTGAGCCACATGCTGTAGTCGCCGTTCGCTCCCCACGATCCCGCGGCGAGCTGCAACGAGGTGTCGGGGGGACGCTCGCGGAGATGGTGACTCGCCGTCGTGGGACGCACTTCGAGGCCGCCGGTAAAAGACCGATAGACCTCGCCCAGGAAGTCGGGCCCCTCAAACCACCAGTGTCCGAAGAGCTCGGTGTCGAACGGCGATACGACGACGCTGCCTCCCCCCTCGTCGCCGTCGCTTTCCGCCTCCGCCCGAGCGATGCGATCAAGCAGATGGACGAAATGCCTGGCGTGATCGGCTGCGCGCCACCGCGCCGCGGCTGGATCATAGGGCTCCTTCGCACCGAGGTCGACGCCGTTGCCAGTGACGCGCCAGAGCTTGAGCCCGCCGGGCCAGCGGATCTTGTGGAACTCGAGATAAGTCCCGTCACCAGGGTATCCGCTGTGGCGGCTCCACACTTGCGCGGACGCGACAGGATCGCGTACGAGAGCAGCGACCCGGCCGCCGCCGCGAGATGACAGTCGATACGTCCGATACGGCGAGTTCTCGATGATGCCCGCGTACTGCTTTGGTTGACCGCGCCCGCCGTGCAGATCGAATCGCTCGGCTCCCATCGGGAGATCATCCTCGTACACGCTGAGCGGTATCCCGGCCGCGGCCTGGTGCGCGTCGGTGAAGAAGTAGCGGAACCCCGCCTCCGCGACGAACTCGTCCGTGCCCGGACGTTCTCCGGACCAGGGCGCGTCGGGCACCGGCATCCAGGTTCCACGGCCGCGGTAGGCGCATTCGGGCAGCCAGCAACCTGCGGGCTTGCGCCCAAACAATCGCTCGTGCTCCGCCCGCCCCAGCAGGAACTGGAGCCGGACGCTCTCGTCACGTCCCAACAAGGGCGAGAAGCCGTGCGTGGCGGCCCCCCCCATGATCTCGATGTGGCCGGCTTCCTCGAGCGCGCGAAATGGCGCGACCAGGTCGCCGTTGACCGAGCGAAACAGCGCCCGCAAGCGCTGCAGCCGGTCTCGCCAGTAGTCGGTCAGAGGAAGGAGATGCGCGTCGTCCGTCCCCGCCATGGCCGGAACGGCTTCGTCACACGCGGTCAGGCGCTGCTGGAAATACGCTTCGAGCTCGACGGCAAAGGTGGGGGAGACGAGCTGATTGGCGAGGACCGGCGTGAAGCCGATCGTGACCGGCGCGTCGACGCCGTCCGCGGCGAGCCCGCGCAGCGTCTCGAGTAACGGCAGATACGTATCGATCGCCGCCTCGCACAACCAATCACTGCCGTGCGGCCAGCGCCCGTGGTTCAATACGTACGGGAGATGGCTGTGCAGCGCGAGCACGTAATCCATCAGTCCGTGCCGCGCCCGGTCCGCTCGGCGACCTCGAGTGCCTTGAGATAGACCGCGAGATACTTGAGCGCGGAGTGCTGCCAGCTGAAGTTCTTGGCCATTGCGCGCCGCATCAGCACCCGCCAGCCGCTCTCGTCGTGGTACTGGTGCACGGCGCGCTGCAGCGCCGACGCCAGTGCCGGGACGGTGAACTGGTCAAAGACGAAACCGGTGCTGCCGTCGTCGACCGTATCGTTGAGACCGCCCGTGCGCCGCACCACCGGCAGCGTGCCGAACCGCTGGGCGCGCATCTGCGTCAGACCGCAGGGTTCGTACTGACACGGCATCAACAGCATGTCGGCCCCCGCGACCACGACGTGCTCGAGCGGATCGGTGAAGCCGGTCTCGACCGCGATGCGATTAGGAAACCGCTTCGCGAGTTGGCGCAGCGGCTCGACGTAGCGTCGCTCCCCCTGCCCCAAAAAGACGTACTGGGCGTCATTCGCGAGCAGCGCGCGGCCGTCGACAAGCAAATCGAGTCCTTTCTGAGCCACCAGCCGCGCGGCCATCCCGAAGAGCGGCGTGCGCGGCGATTGCGCGAGCCCGAAGCGCGCTTGCAGCGCGGCTTTGCATTCCCGTTTGCCCTCGAGGTGTTGCGCACTGAACCGCTGGGCGATGTGCGGGTCGCGCGTGGGATCCCAGACGTCGTAATCGATTCCGTTGGTAATACCGAACAGCCGGTCGCGCAGCGCGCGGAATGTGTCGCCGAGACCGAAGCCGCCGTCTGGTGATTGCAGCTCGCGGGCGTGCGTCGCACTCACCGTCACGACGGCGTCGGCCGAGACGAGGCCGCCCTTCAGCCAATTCACGTTGTCGTACCACTCGAGGAATTGCCAGTTGAACAGCTCCCACGGCAATCCGATCTCGGGCAACGTCGCAGGGGGGAAATGTCCCTGATACCCCGCGTTGTGTACCGAGAGCACCGCGGGCACACGGCGGTAGTAGGGATGCCGGTTCAGGAGCGAGCGCAGATAGACGAGCGCCATCGCCGCGTGCCAGTCGTGCGCGTGCAGGATGGCGTTTGCCGGCGCGATGCGCGGCAGCGCGGCCAGTGCCGCAAGAGAGAAGAACGCGAAGCGCCGGTGATTGTCGGGATAGTCTCGTCCCTCGCCGTACAGGGAGGGCCGATCGAAGAATCCGGCATGCTCGACGAACACGACGTCGGTCCCGCGCTGAGTCCGTTTGGCGCGCCAGAGCCGGCCGGTTTCGCTGGTTGGACCGAGCTGCACGGTGAACGGCACTCCAATCGGCTCCATCTCTGTGACGACGGAGCGGACCTGCTTGTAAAGCGGCAGGACGACGGTGGTGGGCAATCGCGCCGCGGCCTGGTAAGCCGCAAGGCTGGCGACCGCTTCGCCGAGCCCGCCCGAGCGCGCGTAGGGCCAGCACTCGGAGACGACGTGCACGATCGGAATCGGCTTGCCGTCGTTGGTCTGGAGAACGGACTTGCGCGTTCTGGCGCGCGCACGAGCTCGAGGTCTGCGCGCGCGCGTCTGGGGTTTCGGCGTTTCCGGCGATCCTACCATGAGGCTCGAAGATACCCAGGACAGCACACGGCCGCGAATGATGAAGCCCTACGATAATCAATGATCAATGATCATTGATCATTGATCAATGATCATTGATCACCTGGCGGGGTGCGGGATCGCCAGTGTATCGGTAACCGGGTCCCAGCCCCCGCCCAACGCCCGATACAACTGTACAACGGCGACCCGTTGCTGGCGCTGCAGGCTCGACTCGTCGAGCTCGGCATCGGCGAGCACGCGCTGCGCATCGAGCAGCGTCGTGTAGCTGTCCACGCCGCCCTGATAGCGGTCGCCTGCCAGGACCACCGCGCGACGCGCGGCGGTCACCTGTCGTACCGCGGCGCCGACTTCGATCTGCAGCTGCTGCAGCGCGACGAGGCCGTTCTCAACCTCGCGGAACGAGTTCAACACGACCTGGTCGTACCGCGCGACAGCAGCTTCCGTCCGCGCGCGCTCGAGCTGGACTTGCTTGCCGCTCCGGCGGGCATTGATGATCGGGAGCATCACATTCGTCGCCAGGTGCCAGAAGCCGGTGCCCACCTTGAACAGGTTTTCGATCGCATCGGTGCGCGTGCCTCCCGCCGCGGTGAGCGAGATCGTCGGGAACCGCGCCGCGATCGCCGCCCCAATCATGGCGTTCGCGGATCGGAGCTCCTGCTCGGCCTGCCGGACGTCGGGCCGGCGCTGCAACAGGCTCGACGGCAGGCCGGGCGGAATGTCGGTCCGGAACCTCTGGTTGATCAGCGCGGCACCGCGCGGGACGGTGCCCGGCATCCGTCCCAACAGGATGTTCAACTCCTGCTCCTTCTGACTGGCCTGGAGGCGAATGCTTGCCAGCCGCACCTCGGATCTCGCGAGCTCCGCTTCCCCCTGACGCACGTCCAGCTCTGACGTCAGGCCGCCCTCGAACCGCGCCCGCGCCAGGTCCAGCGACTGCCGCCGCGTCTGCACCATCGTCTGCGCGAGACCGGTCTGCTGATCGAGATCGCGCAGCTCCAGGTAGGCGCGCGCGACGTCACCGACCACGGTGATAATGACGCCCCGGCGTGCGAACTCGGTGGCGAGCAAGCCGGCTCTGGCGGATTCATTGAGGCGCCGCAGGCGTCCCCAGAGGTCGAGCTCCCAGCTGATGTGCGCCCCAACCTCCAAGAGGTTGTACGTGCCGACGCGCGCGCCCACCAAGGAGTCGCTGACCTGGACCCGACCCGCCCGTCCGACGACGTCGACCTGCGGCAGAAACTCGAGGCGCTGAATGCCGAGCCGCGCCCGGGCTTCGTTCACGCGGGCCAGTGCGACGCGCAGATCACGATTTTCGCGCAGGGCCAACCGCACGAGCTCTTGCAGCGTGGAGTCACCGAGGACTTCCCACCAGGCCAGATTGGCGTAGGACGAGTCCTGCGTGGAGATCGTCGTATCGCGCCAGTTCTCTGGAACGGCCGTCGGTGGGACCTTGAAGTTGGGACCCACGGCGCATGCCGCCACGACCAGAGCGATGACTGAGAGCCCTAGCCGGCGCCGGGTGCGGGACATCAGCGCGCGCTCGTCGCTTTTGCGGCCAGTGCCGGCTCCGCCGGCGCCGGGCCTCTTTCGGTCTTCCGTCGGTTCTTCCCGAAGCTCCACCGTTGCGTCCACGCGAAGAGTCCCGGAATGATGAACAGCCCGACGACCGTCGCGATCAGCATGCCGAACACGACCGCTGTTCCCATCACGTTCTGAGACGCCGCCCCCGAGCCGCTGGCGCGCATCAAGGGCACGCAACCCAGGATGAAGGCGAACGCCGTCATCAGAATAGGGCGGAACCGCAGCTTGGCGCCTTCGAGCGCGGCGTCTTCGATGCTCGATCCCTGGTCCTGCTTCATTTTCGCGAACTCCACAATCAGGATCGCGTTTTTTGCCGCCAGGCCGATGAGCATGATCAGACCGACCTGGACGTAAACGTTGTTATCGAAGCCGAACGCCCAGGCCCCCAGGAACGCGCCGAGCGCGACCAGCGGCGTATCGAGCAGCACGGCCCAGGGGAGCCGCCAGCTTTCGTACTGCGCCGCGAGCAGCAGGAACACGAAGACAATGGCGAGAATGAACGTCGGCGCGGCCGGCGGTGCCACCTTCTCTTGATAGGACATGCCGGAGTACGCAAAGCCCATTTCCGACGGCAGCACCTGTTGCGCTGCCGCCTCGAGCGCCGCCATTGCCTGCTTGGAGCTGGATCCCGGCGCCGGCACGCCACTGATCTCGACGGATCGGAACAGGTTGAAGCGCGTCGTGATTTCCGTTCCGGAAGACGGCGTCACGCGCAGCATCGTGGAGAGGGGGACCATCGTCGATGTGGTTTTGCTACGGACGTACAGTTGCCCGATATTCTCGGGGCGCGAGCGGAATTGGGGTTCGGCCTGCACATACACCCGGTACAGGCGGCCGAACCGGTTGAAATCGTTGACGTAGGCGCCCCCCATGAACGCGGAGAGCCCGGCGAACACATCGTTGATGGGGACCCCCAGCTCACGCGCCTTCTCGCGATCGAGCGTGACCGCGACTTGTGGCGTCGTGGGATTGAATGATGTGAAGAGGTTCGCCAGCTCGGGCCGCTGGCGGGCCTCGGTCAGGAACGCCTGAGTCTGCCGGCCCATGTCTTCCACCGTCATCGTCCCGCTGCGGTCCTGCAGCAGGAAGTTGAAACCGCCCGCGGCGCCGAACCCGGAGATGGTCGGCGGCATGAACGGGAACGCCACCGCTCCGGGCAACTGAGCCAGGGCCGCGCCCACGGTGCGCTGAATACCGGCCACGTGCAGCGCCTTCCCTTTACGCTCATCCCACGGTTTGAGCCGGCAGAAGAATGAGCCGAACTCGGGGCTGAAGCTGTTGGTGAGCATGCCGAGCCCGCCGATTGCGTTGCAGGCATCGACGCCCTCGGTCTGCGCGAGGATTGCCTCGATCTGGCGCAGTGCTGCGTCCGTGCGCTGAAGCGAGGCGCCGAGCGGCAGTTGGACGTTGATCATGAAAATGCCTTGATCCTCATCCGGCACGAACCCGCCCGGCAGCACCCGCGCCAGGCCCCCCGTCGCCACGGTCGCGATCGCGATCACGCCCAGTGCCAGCACGGCTCGCCGCACAAAAATCCGCGAAACGGTGACGTATCCGGACGTCGCGCGCTCGAATGTACGGTTGAACCAGCCGAAGAACTTCGCGAAGAACCTGCCGATCGCTCCCTTGGGCTCCCCATGGCCGGGCTTCAGGATCATGGCCGACAAGGCCGGTGAGAGTGACAGGGCACTGAACGCCGAGAGCAGCACCGAAATCGCGATCGTGAGCGCGAACTGCTGGTATAACCGGCCCGTGAGCCCACCGAGCAGGGCGACCGGCACGAACACGGCCGAGAGAATCAGCGCGATCGCGACGACCGGCCCGGAGACTTCCTTCATCGCCTGAACGGTCGCCTCATGCGGGGTTTTCCCATGCTCGATGTGGTGCATGACCGCTTCGACCACGACGATCGCGTCGTCGACGACGATGCCGATGGCCAGCACGAGGCCGAACATCGTGAGCGTGTTGAGCGAGAAGCCGAGCAGCGGGAAGAAGATGAAGGTGCCGATCAGGGACACCGGGACCGTGAGCAGCGGGATCAGTGTGGCGCGCACACTCTGCAGGAAGATGAAGACCACCAGCGTGACCAGGATGAACGCCTCGACCAGCGTATGCAGGATCGACTCGATCGAGGCCTCGACGGCCGGCGTGGTGTCGTAGGTGATCTTGTAGTCCATGTCCGCCGGGAAAAACGCCTTCAGCTCATCCAGCGTGCGATAGATCCCCTCGGCGGACTTGAGCTGATTGGCGCCTGGCAGGAGGTAGACCGCGAGAACGCCCGCGGGCTGCCCGTCCAGCCGCCCGAACGAGCGATAGTTTTCGCTGCCTAGTGTCGTTCGACCGACATCCTTGACCCGGACGATCCCGCCCGCCGTCTGCCGCACGATGATGTTGTCGAACTCCTCGGGCGTAACGAGCCGGCCGGGCGCCCGCACGGTGTACGTGAACTCCTGCCCCGGTGGCGCCGGTTCATCGCCCACCTTCCCTGCCGGCGCCTGGAGGTTCTGCTCTTTGACGGCGGAAATGACGTCCGACGCCGTAAGCCCGAGCGTAGCGAGCCGGTCGGGCCGGAGCCAGATGCGCATGCTGTATTCCGCGCCGCCGTACAAGTCGACTTGGGCGACGCCCGGGACGCGCAGAATCGCGTCGCGGACGTTGATCATCGCGTAGTTGTTCAGGAACTGGGCGTCGTAGGTCCCGTTCGGAGAATAGAGCGAGATGACGTTCAGGATGCTGGGGTTGATCTTCTTCACCGTCACACCCTGCTGCGTCACCTCCTGCGGCAAGCGCGACTGGGACTGGGAGACGCGGTTCTGGGTCAGCACGTTGGCCATGTCGCGGTCCATCTCGACCTCGAACGACACGTCCAGCAGCATGCGACCGTCACTCGTATTGAGCGACTTCATGTAGATCATGTTGTCGACGCCGTTGACCTGCTGCTCGATCGGCGTCGCGACGGATTGCTCGACAACCTCGGCCGAGGCGCCGGGGTACGTGGTCTCGACGCGGATCGTCGGCGGGGCAAGGCTGGGGTACTGCTCGATGGGCAGCTTCTGGAGCGTGGCCAGGCCCAGCAGAACGGTCACGATCGCGATGACGATCGCGACCGTCGGACGTCGGATGAAGAAATCAGCCATCGATCAGTTTCGCTTCGAGGTGTCGGAGACCGGCATCACGCGAACGGTATCGGCTGGCGCCTGCGTCGCCCGGACCTTGACGCCGGGCCGCACCTTCTGCATGCCCTCGACGACGATCACCGTTCCGGCGACGAGGCCCGTGTCCACGACCCAGTCGCTGCCCACGCGCGCCCCCGCTTTGACGGGACGGATCTCAACCGTGCTGTCGGGCTTGAGCACGCCCACGCTGAACGTTCCCTGCATTTCGCGCACGGCCCGCTGGGGCACGAGGATCGCATTGGTGCGTGTGGTGACGGGCGCGCGCACCCGGCCGAATTGCCCCGGCCGCAGCAAGCCGGTGGGATTCGGGAACAGCGCTTCGATGCCGAGTGTGCCGGTCGCCGGATCGATGTTGCGATCCACGGTGACCACGGTGCCCTTCTCGTTGTAGACCGAGCCGTCGGACAACACCAGCTCGAGACGGGCCGGGCGCCGGTCCGTCGTGCGCGCCGAATCGCCGAGCGCCCGCCTGAGGATCAAGTACTCCCGCTCCGCAATCCGGAACTTGACCTTGACCGTGTCGACCTGCGAGACGACGGTGAGCAACGTGGGGCCGGGGCTTCCGACGAGCGATCCGACGTCTGCTTGCGCCACGCCGGCGAGTCCGGTGATGGGGCTCGTGATCTTGGTGTAGCTGAGGTTGAGCTGCGCGTTGTTCATCGCCGCGCGCGCGGCGGCCACCTGGCCTTCCGCCCCCTGCTGCGCGGCCACGGCGTGATCGAGGTCCTGGCGACTGACGGCGTTGCGCTCGACGAGCGGCCTGAGACGAGCGACGTCGGCGCTGGCCTTCGAGAGACCCGCTTGGGCCTCGCCCAATGTCGCGCGGGCCTGGGCGACCGCGGTCTGGTACTCCTGTGGATCGATTTGAAATAGAAGATCGCCGCGTCGCACCAGCGAACCTTCTCTGTACACCTTTTGTGTCAGGAACCCTTTCACGCGCGCGCGAATCTCGATGTCGTTTGCACCGAAGGTCTGCGCGGCCCACTCGACGATGATCGGGACGTCGCGCACCTGCACGGGTGCGACGACAACATCGACGGCGCTGGGCCCCGCTTTGGCACCATCCCCGCCACAGGCCAGGACGCAAAACGTGACGGCACAGCCGACCGCGGTAACGCGGAACATCACGGCCATGTGCTCCCCCGTTCGGGATGAGAGTCGAATACGAAGGCAATGTGACTCGCGGCCTAAAACCATGGAATAGAACAAAGGTCCAATACTGGCCCCCTAGGTGACGGCACAGACTACGCTTGAGCGTCGTCCCTTCCGCGAAACAGGGAGTCTGCAATGCGTCTCCAAGGCATGATCGTGGGCTGCACTCTCCTGACCATAGCCGGCCAGGCGTCGGCCCAACGTAAGGACGCGCGACCGACAGGCCTTCCAACCAAACTCGAATGGACCTTCAACCTTGATGCTGGGCTGGGCGCGTTCGGGTTCGCGAACTCGCTGTACGCCGATGTCCGGCCTGATCCCTCCGGCGATCTCAGCGACAATTGGTTGGAGAGCTTCATCCGGCCAGGCATTACCGGCACGATGCCCGCCGGCAAGGGTACGCTTGTCGCGAAGTTCAGCGTGGTCGGGGAGCGGACCTACGCCGCTCCGCCGCTTGTCGGCTCCGAAGCCTCCTCGTTCAAAGTTGAAGACCTATCCCTGGCTTGGCGTTCGGGCAAAGAGCTGTCCATCGGCGAGAACGCGCTCGAAGTCACGTTGGGCCGCGCTCGGTACACGATCGGCCACGGATTGCTGCTGTGGGATGGCGGCGGCGAAGGTGGCAGCCGCGGCGGGTTCTGGAGCAACGCGCGCAAGGCTTGGGCGTTCGCCGGCGTCGCGCGCTTTCACGCCAAGAAGAACACGGTCGAAGGTTTCTACCTGGACCGCGATGAGGTTCCGGAGTCCGAGACCGGCACGCGCGTGTGGGGCGGCAATTACGAGAGAACGATCGGCGCCGCGACGACGCTCGGAGCGAGCTACCTCCACTTCATGGCCGATTCGTTCCCGGCGCGGGACGGCATGAACGTCTTCAACCTGCGCGCCTACACCGCACCGCTGCGCAAGGTGCCGGATCTCTCTTTCGAGATCGAATACGCGCTCGAGGACAACGGGGATCTGAGAAAATCGACCGCGTGGAATGTTCTCGCTGCCTACCAGCTCTCCAAAATGAAGTGGGCACCCAAGGTCTCGTACCGGTACGCGTTCTTCCAGGGCGACGATCCGGGCACCGCAGCGGACGAATCGTTCGACATGCTGATCCCGGGCTTTTACGACTGGGGCACCTGGTGGCAGGGCGAGATCGGTGGAGAGTACTTCCTTTCCAACTCGAACCTCATCTCGCACCAGGTGCGCCTGCATCTGACGCCCAGCGATGCCGTAAGCGCAGGTTTGTTCGGCTACGACTTCCGCGTCGATCAACCGGCCACTTTCGGGCCCGGCGTGACATCGAATCGCCTCGCGACCGAGATCGACGCGTATTGCGATTGGAAAGTCAATTCAAACTTCACCCTGAGCTTCATCGGCGCACTCGCCGATCCAAAGGAAGCCGCCGAACAGGGATATCAGCGGACCTCGACCTTCACGTATGGCATGGTCTATCTCTCATATGCGTACTAGCCCCCGCCTCTGCGCCTGCGCGGTGAAAGGTCGCCCGTGATTGTCGGCACCGCGCGCCCCCTGACTCGGCGAGTCCTGATCGTCGACGACAAGCTGAACGGAACGGGCACGGCCGGCGCCCGGGCCATTCACACGTTGGCCGGCGAACTGCGCGAGCGCGGGATCGAGGTCGTAGAGGCGCTGTCGATCGCTGACGGCCTCGCGCACGTCGTCTCCGACGCCGCATTGCACGGCATCTTCCTCAGCTGGACCCTGGGTCAGGACAACGGGAAGGGAAACGGAGGAGGCACGCACGCGGAGGCCACCCAGCTCCTGCGCACGCTCCGCGCGCGGAACGCGACGGTGCCCGTCTTTCTTATGGCGGATCGCAGCATTACCGGCACCGTCACCGTGGAAGTCGCCACGCTGGTCGACGAGTTCATCTGGATCCTGGAAGACACCGCCGCCTTCATCGGCGGTCGCGCCAGCGCCGCCATCGAGCGCTACATCCAGGGCCTGCTGCCACCGTTTACGGCCGCCCTCGCGCGCTACGACCGCGATCGCGAGCACTCGTGGGCCGCGCCGGGACATCAGGGCGGCGTCGCCTTCCTCAAGTCCCCGATCGGACGGGCGTTCTTCGACTACTACGGTGAAAACCTGTTCCGCTCCGACATGGGCATCGAGCGCGCGGCGTTGGGTTCATTGCTGGGGCACCTGGGACCCATCGGCGCGAGCGAGCGCTACGCGGCCCGCGTGTTCGGCGCGCACCGGTCCTACTCGGTCCTCAACGGGACGTCGGGATCGAACCGCGCGATCATGAGCGCCTGCGTCGGCGACGGCGAGATCGCGTTGTGCGACCGCAACTGCCACAAGTCCATCGAGCAGGGGTTGGCCATCAGCGGCGGGATCCCGGTGTTCCTGCGCCCCACGCGCAACCATTACGGGATCATCGGGCCGATCCCACCCTCACGTCTCGAGCCCAAGGCGATCGCCGAGAGCATCGCGCAAAATCCGCTCACCAAGAACGCGACCGCCAAGCGTCCGGTATACGCGGTGGTGACGAACTGCACCTATGACGGGATGTGCTACAACGCCACGGACGCGCAGGATCGCCTCGCCAAGAGCGTCGATCGCATCCATTTCGACGAAGCGTGGTACGCGTACGCGCGGTTCAACCCGATGTACGAGGGCCGTCACGCGATGCGCGGCAACCCCGCCGAGCATCCGAAGGATGGCCCGACGGTGTTCGCGACCCATTCGACCCACAAGCTGCTCGCCGCGCTCTCCCAGACCTCCTACATCCACATCCGGGATGGCCGCGGCGCGATCGACCACGGCCGCTTCAACGAAGCGTACGCCGGCCAGGCCAGCACGTCGCCCCTGTACGCGCTGATCGCCTCCAATGAAGTCGCCGCGGCGATGATGGATGGCCCCGCCGGGCAGACGCTCACCCAGGAGGTGATCAACGAAGCCGTGGCGTGCCGCCTGGCCGTGGCGCGCGTGCACATGGAGTTCGCGGCGAAGCGGGACTGGTTCTTCGCCCCCTGGAACGCGCCCGAGATCAAAGACGCGAAGACGGGCAAGCGCGTCCCGTTCCATGAAGTATCCCCGGAGCGGCTCACGACGGATCCGTCGTGCTGGGTCCTGCATCCGGGCGAAAAGTGGCACGGCTTCGGCGACATTGCGGACAACTGGTGCATGCTCGACCCGATCAAGTTCGGGATCGTATGCCCGGGCATGAAGGACGACGGCACGTTCGCCACGAACGGCATTCCGGCGGACATCGTCACCGCCTATCTGGCCCGGCACGGAATCGTGCCGTCCCGCACCACAGACCACATGGTGCTCTTCCTCTTTTCTGTCGGCATCACGAAGGGGAAATGGGGCACCCTGCTCAACACGTTGCTCGACTTCAAGGCCGATTACGACCGCAACGCGCCGCTCAATGAAGTCGTCCCAGGTGTCGCTACCGCAGGGGGCGAGCGCTACGCCGGAATGGGGCTCAAAGACCTGGGCAACGAGATGTGGGCCTATATGAAGGAAGGGCGCCAGGGCTACTGGCAGGCGCAGGCCTATGCAACGCTGCCCACGCCCGAGATGACCCCGCGGCGCGCGTTCCAGCGCCTCATGGCCGGCCAGGCCGAGAAAGTGCCGCTCGACAAGATCGCCAACCGCATCGTCGGCGTCGGCGTCATCCCCTACCCGCCGGGCATTCCGATCGTGATGCCGGGCGAAAACATCGGTCCGGCCGACGGCCCCTGGCTGACCTACCTGCGTGCGATCCAGGAGTGGGGACACAAGTTCCCCGGATTTGCCAAGGAAGTCGAAGGCACTGAAGAAAAGGACGGCACCTACCACGTCTATTGTCTGACGCGGTAGTGGCTGCCACTCCTGGAGGTCCAATGGCGGATGACACCACGGCGGTCGTGACGAAACGCACGGACGGTCGGGCAGATGCTCGGTCGCGGACGGCCGGCGTGCCCGCCGCAACGGTGGCTATCGCGAAGCGCAGTCCGATCGAGTTCTCGATCAAGAGCCCGACGATTCCGATCCCGTTTCACAAGTTGCTGAAAGTCGTCGCCGTCGTCGACAAGGACAACGCCGAGACGCAGCAGCTGCTCCAGCACATCGCCGCCGAGCGCTTCGAGATTGAGGTCACGGACCGATTCGAGCGAGATGTGTCCGAGGATGCCGGGGTCGGGGCGTACATCGCGGCGGTTGATGGCGAGCGCCGTGAGAAAGCGCGCTCACTGGCGAACGCCGTGCGCGCCATCGGGTTCAAGACGCCGCTCTGGGCGCTCGCGGACGCGCACCAGATCTCCGACGTCGCGGTGCTGGGAATGACGGGCGAGGTAACGGGCTATGTCTATCTCGGCCAACAGACCCCGGCGTATTACGGGAAGCAAATCGTTGCCAGCATCATCCAGTATGGGATGAGCCTCCTGCCGCCCTTCTTCGGCGGCTTGATGGCCTATGACGCCGAAGCGAACGTCGCGTTCGCCTGCCCGGGACATCAGGGCGGCCAGTTCTACCGAAAATCCCCCGCGGGCCAGCTGTTCTTCAAGCATTTCGGGGAAGGCATCTTCCGCAATGATCTCTGCAACGCCGACGTGGACCTCGGCGATCTGCTGATTCACGAGGGGACCGCGGCCCTGGCGCAACGTCACGCCGCTCAGGTGTTCGGCGCCGACAAGACGTACTTCGTGCTGAACGGCACGAGCACTTCGAACAAGATCGTGGCCAATGCCGTCCTGAAACGCGGAGATTTGGTTCTCTTCGATCGCAACAACCACAAGTCCCTGCACCAGGGCGCCCTGGTTCAGGCGGGCGCGATTCCGATCTACCTGCCGACTGCCCGGAATTCGTTCGGCATGATCGGCGCGGTCGATTGGGACGCGTGGGATGAGAAACAGCTGCGGGAACAGATCCGTGCAAACCCGCTCGTCGGAGATCCGAAGCGCGCCGATGCACAGCGTCCCTTCCGGCTCGCGTGCATTCAGCTCGCCACCTACGACGGCACGGTCTACAACGTCCGCAAGGTACTCGAGCAGATCGGTCACTTGTGTGACTACGTGCTCTGGGATGAAGCATGGATCGGCTACAACGCATTCCATCCCCTCTTCGAGAACCACAGTCCGATGCGGCTCGAAGGTCTGGGCACGGAGATGCCGGGACTGTTCTCTACTCAGTCCGTCCACAAGCAGGGAGCCGGTTTCTCGCAGGCTTCCCAGATCCACAAGCGCGACGAGCACATCCGAGGTCAGAGACGCTACATCGAGCACAAGCGCTTCAACGAGTCGTTCTTGATGAACGCGTCGACGTCCCCCTTCTATCCGTTGTTTGCGTCGCTGGACGTGAACGCGAAGATCCATGAGGGCAAAGCCGGCGAGATGCTGTGGGACCGGTGCATCGAGCTGGGCATCGAAACCAGGAAGAAGTTCCGCCAATTCGCCCACTACTACGCAGAGACCGGTCGGAGCGAGGAGGAGCGGTGGTTCTTCGACCCGTTCGTTCCCGACGTCGTGACGATCCGGGACTCCCGGTTCACGAAGGACGCCACCGATGTGCGTTGGGAGGATCTGCCCACCGACGTGATCAAGCGCGAGCAACAGTGCTGGAACTTCCAGCCGCGGGCCGCCTGGCACGGGTATGCCGGGTACGCGGACGGCTACGCGATGGTCGATCCAAACAAGCTCACCCTCTTGACGCCGGGCATCGATCGGCGGACCGGTGAGTACCTGAGTTTCGGCGTGCCCGCCACCGTCGTCGCCAACTATCTCCGGGAGCAGGGAGTGGTGCCCGAGAAGTGCGACCTGAACAGCATCCTGTTCCTCATGACGCCGGCGGAGGACGAGAGTAAGCTCAACACCCTGATCGCGAAGCTCGTCAAGTTCAAGAATCTCTGGGATCAGGATGCTCCACTTGCGGAGGTGCTCCCAACGATCGCGACAGCCCAGAGCGAGCGCTACGCGGGCTACACCATCCGGCAGGTCTGCACGGAGATGCACGAGTTCTACCGCAAAGGCAACATCAAGGAACTCCAGCGGCTCTGCTTCCGCGCCTCGAGCTTCCCCGCACCGGCGATGTCACCCAAGGACGCCTACGAGGCCCTGGTGGCGAACGAGGTCGAGTACGTGCCGCTCGACAGCATCAGAGGACGCGTCTCCGCCACCCTCGCGTTGATCTACCCGCCGGGGATCGGCGTCGTCGTTCCCGGCGAACGCTGGGACGACAGAGCCAAACCGATGCTCGATTACTTCACGGCATTTCAGGAGTCGTTTAACCGCTTCCCGGGCTTCAACTACGAGGTCCAGGGCGTCTACCAGGAGCAGTCCGAGGGGCGGATCAAGTTCTACACCTACGTGGTCCGGGAGTCGGCGTCAGGTCGGAAGGCGACCAAGGGAGGAAAGCGTGGCGACAACAACAGCTAAAAAGATGTCTCTCGTCCAGCTGACGTTCATCGTGGCCGTGAACATGATGGGCTCCGGGATCATCATGCTGCCGACGAACATGGCGCAGGTGGGCGCGATCTCGCTGCTCTCCTGGGGGGTGACGGCCATCGGCTCGATGGCGATCGCCTACGGCTTTGCCCAGGCGGGGATCTTCAATCAACGGCCCGGAGGAATGGCGGCCTACGCCGAAGACGGGTACGGTAAAGACGGGTACTTCCTGGTCTTCTTCCTCTACTTCATCTCGCTCGCGATCGGAAACGTCGCAATCGCGATTTCCGCCGTGGGCTACCTGTCCGCATTCGCTCCGTGGCTCTCCGCAACGCCGATCGCCACCTGCCTTGGGGTGATCGCGCTACTCTGGCTCACGACGTTTGCGAACTTCGGCGGTCCCGCGGTCACCGGGAAGATCGGCTCCATCACGGTGTGGGGCGTCATTCTGCCCGTCGGTATGCTCTCGATCATCGGCTGGTTCTGGTTCAGCGGCGCCACGTTCTCGGCGGCGTGGAATCCCCAGGGGTTGAGCCTGGGCGCGGGGATCGGATCGAGCATTTCGCTCACCTTGTGGGCGTTCCTCGGGATGGAATCCGCGGCGCAGAACTCCGCCGCCGTGGACAACCCGAAGCGCAACGTGCCGCTCGCGTGCCTGTTCGGCACATTGGGCGCCGGCGTCATCTACATCCTCTCGACGGCGGTGATTCAAGGGATCGTCCCGAACGACGAGCTGGCGAAGTCCACAGGCCCGTTCGGCACCGCCTACGCCCACATGTTCAACCCGACCGTCGGCCGCATCGTCATGGCGCTGGCGGTGCTGGCCTGCCTCGGCTCATTGCTCGGCTGGCAGTTCACCATCGCGTCGACGGGAAAAGCGGCAGCGGATGAGCGCATGTTCCCGAAGCTGTTCTCGAAGATCAACGCCGCCGGCGCGCCGATCGTTGGAATGCTCGTTCTCGGCGGCGTCCAGACCGCCCTGGCGCTCTCCACCATCTCGCCCAATCTCAGCAAGCAGTTCGGCAAGCTGGTGAACCTCGCCGTCGTCACCAACGTGATTCCCTACATCATTGCGCTCTCCGCCCTCGGCGTGATGATGAAGATGGCCAACGCCCCACAGAACGTGTTTCGACGCAACTCGATCATCGCGGTGATCGCGATGCTCTACAGCACGTACGCGCTCTACGCCTCGGGATTCGAGGCGGTCATGGGCGGCATGCTCGTGGCGTCGCTCACCTACCTGCTCTGGGGCTTCATTGCACATCGCTTCACCGAACGGCGCACGAGTCCACGCGGGGTCCCGGAACCGGCCGTCAACCAGCCGGCTCGCGTATGAGGACGGCCGCAACCGTGGAAAGGAGCGAAGTCATGTCTCGAACCATAAAGACCGCGGCCTGCGCGATCGTCTGCCTCGCCATCGCCGCGCCCGCCGCGCCCACCGGACCCTTGGCTGCTCAGCAGAGCGGGGCTGCCGCATCACCCACGCTCACGCGGATCAAACAGAGCGGCCGGATCAGGTTCGGCTATCAATCCGACGCGCGGCCGTTTTCCTACCGCGACCAATCCGGGAATGCGGCGGGATTCACGGTGGCGCTGTGCAAGACCGTGGCGGGTGCCGTGAAGGACGAACTCGGCGTGCAAGCGCTGAGCGTCGAGTGGATCGCGGTCGGCCCCGCCGATCGGTTCACGGCTGTCAGCACGGGCAAAGTCGACGCGTTTTGTGGGGCGGACACCGACACGTGGAGCCGTCGAGCGGCAGTCGCGTTCTCACTCCCCGTGTTCCCGGGAGGGATCGGTGCGCTGCTGCGCAAGGACGCGCCCGAGCGGCTCAGTGAAATCCTGAACCAGAAGCCGCCGTCCAACCCGACCTGGCGGGCGTCGGCAGGCCAGCTGCTGCAGACCCAGACGTTCACGGTGATCAAAGGCACGACGGCCGAGCCGTGGCTCAACGGCAAGGTCAACGAGTTCAAGCTCACCTCGAAGATCGCGCCGGTGACGAGCTACGATGCCGGCATTACGGCCGTGCTGGATCGCAGCGCCAGCGTGTTCTTCGGCGATCGTTCGGTCCTGCTCGACGCCATCACGCACCACCCGTCGGGATCGAAGCTCGAGGTGTTGGACCGGCTGTTCACCTACGAGGCGTTCGCTCTCCCACTCCCACGCGGCGACGAGGGATTTCGCGCGCTCGTGGATCGCGCGCTCAGCCGGCTGTATCCGACCCCGGAATTCCGAGCTCTCTACGTCGAGTCGTTCGGAGAGCCGACCGCGGACGTCGTGACTTTCTATCGGTGGAACACGCGCCCGGAGTGATCCAAGCATGAGGAGCCGGTGACATGATCGAGCGACGCACCAAACGCATCCAGCTTCGGGCGCTCATGGTGGACGATGAGCTCCGGACCCAGACCGCCGAGGGACACGCAGCCCGAACACTCGTGCAGGAGCTGCAAGGCCGCGCGATCGAGGTGGTCGAGGCGGCATCCTCCGAAGATGGCATGTCCGTCGTCGTATCGGACTCGGCCATTCACGCGCTGTTGCTGGACTGGGCGCTGGGATCGAACGGCGAGCGCGACCATCAGAAGGCGCGCGCGCTGCTCCAGTTCATCCGGTCCCGGAACGACAACATCCCCATTTTCCTCATGGCGGAACGGGGCGAGGCATCGTCCATCCCGGTCGACGTGATGGAGATGGTGGACGAATACATCTGGACGCTCGAGGATACGGCGGCGTTCGTCGGCGGGCGAGTCGTCGCCGCGATGCGGCGCTACATCGACGTGATGATGCCGCCGCTCGCGGCGGCGGTCATGAAGTTCAGCCAGGAATACGAATACTCCTGGCACACTCCGGGCCACACGGGCGGCACCGCGTTCCTCAAGTCCCCCGTGGGACGCATGTTCTTCGACTACTTCGGCGAGAACCTGCTGCGCTCGGATCTCTCGATCAGTGTAGGCGCGCTGGGCTCGCTGCTCGATCATACGGGGCCGATGGGCGCGCATGAGAAGTACGCCGCCCGCGTGTTCGGTGCGCACCGGACGTACTCGGTGACGAACGGCACGTCGATGTCCAACCGCGTCATCTTCATGGCCGCCGTGGCGCGCGACCAGATCGCGCTGTGCGACCGCAACTGTCATAAGTCGATCGAGCACAGCCTGGTGATGACGGGGGCGATCCCCACGTATCTCGTGCCCGTGCGCAATCGCTACGGCATCATCGGTCCCATTCTTCCCGAGCGCCTCAAGCCGGAGGCGATCAAGGCGGCGATCAAGGCGAACCCGCTCGTCACGAAAGGCATCGACGCCCGGCCAGTCCACTCGATCGTCACCAACTCCACCTATGACGGGCTGTGCTACAACGCGCGCCGCGTGACGGAGCTGCTCGATCCAAGCGTCGACCGCATTCATTTTGATGAAGCGTGGTACGCCTACGCGCGGTTCAATCCGCTGTACAAAGACCGGCACGCGATGTACGGGGATCCCAAGGACTACACCAAGGGCCCAACCATTTTCGCGACCCACTCCACGCACAAGCTGCTCGCCGCGCTGTCACAGGCTTCGTTCCTGCACATCCGGGATGGGCGCAGCCCGATTCCGCACGCGCGCTTCAACGAGTCGTACATGCTGCACGCGTCGACCTCGCCGCTGTACCCGATCATCGTCTCGAACGACGTCACGGCGGCCATGATGGACGGCGCCGGCGGCATTGCGATCACCGCCGAGTCGATTCAGGAAGCGGTGGCATTCCGGCAAACGATGGGACGGGTCCATCGGGAGTTCGCCGCCAAGAAGGACTGGTTCTTCAATACCTGGAATCCGGACAAGGTGAAGCAGGGAAAGAACGGCAAGGCGGTGGCGTTCGCGGACGCGTCGCCGGAGTTCCTCGCGAGCGAACCCGACGTTTGGGTGTTGCATCCGGGGGACGACTGGCACGGCTTTGGGAATATCGAAGACGACTACTGCATGCTCGACCCCATCAAGGTGTCGATCGTTACCCCGGGGATGACCGAGAGCGGCCTCGATAAAAAGGGCATCCCCGCGACGCTCGTGACGGCCTATCTCCATCGCCGGGGCGTAGAAGTCGAGAAGACCACGGACTTCACGATTCTGCTGCTGTTCTCGATCGGGATCACCAAGGGCAAGTGGGGCACGCTGCTGAATGCGCTGCTCGACTTCAAGCGCGACTACGACCGCAATTCCCCGCTGACCGAAGTGATGCCGGATCTCGCGAGCGCCTACCCCGCTGCGTACGGCAGCATCGG
>DATFEG010000131.1:0-2378 GCA_035251445.1 Gemmatimonadales bacterium
CCCCCCGCTGCTTCGCCTGCTCCCCCTCGGGTTGAGAGTTGAAACGGTCTCGTTCCACCCGTTTGCTGGCGGCCGGCGCCTGTCCAGGGCCATGGAGCGTCAAAAAGGCGTCCGGCAGGAGGCTTGTGGCCAGCATCACCGTGTTAATGGCGGCATGCTCCTGCCACGTGTCCGTGCGCTGGTTCTCCGGTTGCAGCCAGAACGTCTCGAGCGCATTCCGCAGCGGCGCGTATCGCTCCAACTCGCCAATCAACGGCCGCAGAGGCTCGGGCGCGATATCCCGCAGCCGTTCAATCGCGGCCAGACCGGCCGCCAGACCGAGTTCCCGGAAGGCGAGCCGCCGGCGGACCTGAAGGGGCGTCTGCAGGTGCCAGCGGGCGAACTCGTCCAAACCGCCGAGCCCTGCTTCGAGACTCGCTTCCAGCAGCTCCTCGTCGCGACCGTCGCCGAGTTGTGCGAAGCGGTAGGCATCGATCAATAGACTACCGATGCCGAGTGCGTCATCCGTCGCGAGCCGGTTCATATCGAGCATCGATGCGAAGTCCGCAATCGCGGTATCGAGCGATGAGGCAGCACACGATTGCGGTGGAAGCGGCGTGTCCAGAAGCTGGAGATACGTCACGTAACCGTCGAGCGGATCGTGCTGGCCCATGGACGGCACGAGTGGTCGTGTCAGGTCGATGCTCATTTTCCAGTACATGCGTCGCGATCCGTCGAGCAACGTATACACGAACGTGCGATGCGCCGTCGCCGCCAGCTCACGTGCCCAGCAGTTGTACCACAAGTCGCCGGTGACCCGGGCGGTTTGATCGAGCGCGTGCATCCACTTGGTCAGATAGTGGAAGTACTGTCCGTCGCGATCCCATTCGAGACGCTCGTTGGGTGGCTCGTTAGCCGCACGCTCATCCATTGGCTTGCCGATGCGGAGGCCGCCTGCAGTTGGATGCGCAGCTCCCTCGGATTCAGAGCGCCCACTGATCCATCCGGAGCGATCGCCGTCCGGACGGTGTCGACCGAGCACCCCATGGACCTGGTCGATCAGCGCGCGGGCGAGGTCGATGAACCGTTGTTCGCCCGTCGCGCGTGCCAAGCCGAGGTAGTTCGTCACCGCAAAAGCATCGGTCCAGAGGTAGCGCTTCTGCTCGCCGGTCTGCTCGGCAAACCGAGCCATCAGGTCAATGACCTGTTGAATGCGGGCGTCTGTCATGTAGGGTAGGTACCATTATCGCGTTCGAGGGGGCGGCTGAGCAACTTATAGCATGCCACGCGCTGCCGCCCCCTCTCCCGCGCCCCCCTCGTTGGCGGTTCCTCCGCCCGTGGAGCCGATGCTCGCCAAGCTCACCGACGCCGTCCCGAAGGAAGGCAACTTTCTGTACGAGCCCAAGTGGGACGGCTTTCGCGCCATCGTATTCCGCGGGCCCGGCAAGGGCGACGTGTACATCCAGAGTCGCGATCTGCGGCCGCTCGATCGCTACTTCCCCGAGCTGCACGAGGTCTTTCTCGAGCAGCTGCCCGTCGGTGTCGTGGTGGACGGTGAAATCGTGATGCCTACGCCGCACGGGTTGGATTTCGGCGGACTGCAGATGCGTCTGCATCCGGCCGCATCGCGCGTCGCGATGCTGGCGAAAAAGGCGCCTGCCGCGTTTGTCGCGTTTGATCTGCTTGCGGCCGGCGGCACCAACCTGATGAACGCGCCGCAAGAGGAACGCCGCAAGCAGCTCGAGAAACTGTTCGCCAAGGTGCGCCGCCCGCTGCATCTGACGCCCGTGACCCGGGATCACGATCTCGCGCTCGATTGGCTGCAGCGGTTCGAAGGCGCCGGCCTCGACGGCGTAGTTGCGAAGCCGGCCGGCGCAACGTATCAGCCCGGCAAGCGCGCCATGTTCAAGATCAAACATTCCCGCACCGCGGACTGCGTGGTCGCCGGTTTTCGGTGGCACAAGAGCGGGAAGGACGCTGTCGGATCACTCCTGCTCGGTCTGTATGACGACGGCGGGACGTTGCAACACGTGGGGGTCACCTCGTCATTCACCATGGCGATGCGAAAGCAGCTCGTGAAGGAGCTGGCTCCGCTCCGCAAGAACGCGCTACAGAGCCATCCCTGGCGCGAATGGGCGGACGCCCAAGCGGAATCGACCCGCATGCCGGGCGGGCAGAGCCGTTGGAGCGCGGGAAAGGACCTGTCCTGGGAACCGCTGCGCATCGAGCGCGTCTGCGAAGTGAAGTACGATCACATGCAAGGCGATCGGTTCCGACACGGAACGGTTTTCCAACGCTGGCGCCCCGACAAGGACGCCAGCGACTGCCGCTATGATCAGCTCGAAGTCACTCAGGCTTACGAGCTGGAGAAGGTCTTCGGGGCGCGGGGGGCGCGGGGG
>DATFEG010000106.1:0-33989 GCA_035251445.1 Gemmatimonadales bacterium
CGATTTCGCGCGCGTGTACCGAGATGAGAGTGCTCATGAGTGGTCCAACCCTACCGTACCTTGGACTGTAGGACAACCATCGCCGCACGCACTTCATCCCGCAGGCGCTCGCGATCCTCCGGACGCAATCCGGTGGTCGAGATTGGCTTGCCAATCAACAATTGAATCGGCCGGGGTCGCAGGCGCCATGCGCCTTTTGGGAGTATCTCAAAGGTATGGTGGACGTAGATCGGGACGACCGGCACTTGTGCCGCGATCGCGAGGCCAAACGGGGCGTTCTTGAACGGCAAGAGCTCCCCGGTGCGGCTGCGGGTTCCTTCCGGAAAGACGACCGGCGTGACGCCGCGCTTGATCGTGCGCGCGGCTTCATTGTACGCCTCGAACGCCTTTTTACGGGCTTCGCGATCGATGGGAATGTGTCCCGCCGCTCGCATCGCGGGGCCCAGCAGCGGAATCTTGAACAGCTCCTTCTTGGCGACAAAGCGTACCGAGTCGGGGAGCGTGGCGGAGAGCGCCCAGATGTCGAACATCGAAGAGTGATTGGAGGCGTATATCACCGGCTGATCGCGCGGGATGTGCTCCAGGCCCTCCACGACCACCGGCGTTCCCGCGGCGCGCAGGATGTCGCGCGACCAGTCCTTGCTCGCCCAATCGTAGATGCCGCCGCGCTTGAACGGCAGGCGCAACACACCCGCAATGACGGCGGCCGAGGCGTGCACAACACTAGTGATGAAGAGGACTATGTAATACCAGAGCGTCCTGATCACTGGGGCGTGGCGAAGTGATCGTATCCTGGCGGCAAGGGAACAGGCGTGTTGTGATCGAGCAGGCGCGCGCCGCTACGGCGCCCACCGGTCGTACGGAGGCACGTACCAATCCGGGTCAGCTCCACACCGGTTTCGCCGCGGAACGCGGAGGCGCTCGCGTCGCCGAACATCGGCGGCATCGTGACGAGCAACTCGAACTCTTCTCCACTGGCAACAGCAGCCATTGCTTCGACGCCTTCCCAGCAGGGGATGCGCTCCAGGTTAATCTCGATACCGACACCCGAGGCCGCGGACAGATGCTGCACGTCGGAGGCAAGTCCGTCCGAGATGTCGATCATTGCGGTCGCCCCATGATGCGCCAGCCACCGCCCGGCGGCAATGCGCGGTTCGGGACAGGCATAACGATTGCGCAGCGGCGTGGACATGCGCGCCCCCGCCCCGGCGCGCAGCCGCTCGAGGGCGAGCGCAGCGCCACCCAGATAGCCGGTGACCCAGAGAGCGTCGCCTTCACGGGCGCCCGAGCGCCGAACCGGACGCTCTGCCATCCCCAGGACACATACGTCGACGATGTATTTGTCGGAGCGCGCGAGATCGCCCCCCAAAACCTTGGCCTCGAGATTGTTCACCATGGTCGCGACACCAGCCATGATTTCGACAGCGGGATCGACGCCATTCGTTTCACCGGTGGAGGGCAGACCGAGAGAGACCAGCACGCCGATCGGCGTCCCACCTTCGGCGGCGAGGTCCGATAGCGCCGATCCGGCCGCGCGGAAACCGATCTCCTTGAAATCGAGCCAATCGGTACGGAAGTGGACGTCTTCGATCGAGGAATCGATGCTGACGGCGAGCGTGCTGCGCCCGAGTGGAATGAGCGCACAATCGTCGCCGAGATCGGCCACATCGTCCGTGAACTCCCCCAGGCGCGCGATGATCGCGCGGATCCGATCGAATTCCTTTCCGGGCCCCAGGTTCATCGGATGCGCAACAAGCCGCTGTCGGTCGCGGCCCAAAGGTACGATGGATCGGCAGCGAGATCGCGGACGGCGGCCGGCACTTCATACGGAACGGGATGTACATGCACCAAGCCGCTGGCGATGTCGGCCTCGGCAAGACCTTGTGTGCCACCGATCCAAAGATTGCCGTTCGGCCTGGCGATCATTGCGGTAGGGCGGCCGAGTGTTGGTGGCAGACTGATACCACTCCACTCATGAGTGGTTGGACTGCGCCAGAGCAACTGCCGCTCGGTCGCCATCACGATAATGTCCTGGAATCGCGCGAGCGCGTAGACGGGAACCCGCAGCGTGGCGCGCTCCGCCAGCTCGGGAGGCATTGTAATCGCACGCGTGCCGGGCAGAACCTGTCCCAACCCTGCGCTCGTGCCGACCCAAACGGTGTCATCAGCAGCGAGCAGGCTGACGATGGCGACGCCACTCGATGGAATGTCTTCGACCAAATCGTCGGCAGTAATTAAGGAAAGGCCGCGCGCCGTGCCGACCCAAACGCCGTCCCTCGCGCGGGCGAGACTGAGTACGTCCTGCAGGTCCCACGTACGGGGGCGGAACGTGGAGAGATCGATCCGGACGACGCCCTGCTCCGTTGCGATCCACAGATGATTGTCGGCAGCGAGCAGGCGACGGGAATAGTGAAAGGAAAAATCCGCGGTGCGTGTGACCGACAGATCAGTCGCGAGCCATGTCAGCCCGCGACGAGGGCTGTCCGCCATGGGCAACCTCACATTGGAGGCCCAGACGCCGTCTGACGCGATTGCCACCGCGCCGACGCCTGGAGCGAGCAATCCATAGGTCAACACTTCCCATGCTCCTGTCTGTGTATCTACCCGAACGAGACCAAGACCGTTCGTCCCGAAGAAGATTTCCTGACGGTCGGGCGTAGCGGCTGCCGCCGTAAACTGATGACTCCGCAGGCGCGAGTCCGTCAGGATCGCTGCACGCATCGCGTCCGCCAGCGGCGCGCGCGCCAATGCTGCTTCCACTGTCAGCGTCGTGTTACTTTGCGTCGAAGGTAGTGGAGCCGGCGTCCAGGTGCGTCCATCTGGATCAAAACGGATGTAACCTCCGGCTGTTCCGAGATCGAGCCAAACGGCCCGTCCCGTTTCGTCCGCAATTGCACGCCGAACCCGCCCAGCCGGGTAGCCATCCAGTGCCGTGATGGGCGGCCGAAAGCGACGCGCCACCCGATCGTAAATCAGCAATCCATGTGTGGTCGCACCAAAGACCAGCCAGGGTGACGCGGCCACCGCTCGGACGTCCGAGAAATCGGATATGAGAATGCGATTGTCTGCCCCAAGGAAACCGGCCGTGCCGGACGGCCGGACCGCCCCGCCGCCACCCGTTGTGCACGCGATTATACACCCGACGACCGTCGTAAATCCACGACACTTTGTGAAGGGCATCAAGCCACTTCCCGCGTATCGAGCTGCGCGAGCACAGGCGGACCGTCCGGTTTCACGTCGTTCCAGGCGCGCCATACCTCGGGGAGCGCGGCGAGCACATCGGCGGGCCGAAGGCTGCGCGCCGTCCACTGCTTGGCGCCTTGCTCGGCCGCACGACCCAGTGTGTGCGCGCCGAGCGCCGCGGCCTCAACCGCCGCTGTGCCGCGCGCGAGAAACGCGCCGATGAACCCCGCGAGCAAGTCACCACTCCCCCCGGTTGCGAGACCGGGGTTGCCGCTCGCCACGACGTGCTCCGGCCCGCGGAGGTCGGCGATGACGGTGGGTACCCCTTTGAGTAAGACGGTGCACTTGAGCTTGACGGCTGCGCGCGCCGCCGCCGACCAGCGATCGTTGGCGGCTTCGTCGGCGAGCGCATCGCCCGCGAGAGCGCGGAATTCGCCCAGGTGCGGGGTGAGGACAAGGGGCTGGGCGCTGGGATTTTGGGTCTCGGGCAACAAATGCAGGGCGTCGGCGTCCACGACGACAGGCACACGACGACGCGAAAGCGCGGCGGCGATGAACTCGCGCCGCGCCTCGAGCGGTTCACGGCCAATCCCCGGGCCCAGCACGATTGCGTCGGCCCAGTCGAGTGCCTCTGCAACAGCAGGTTCGAGCGCGTCGCCGAGTGCCGACTCGACGGTGAGCACGTCGGGAAGGCTCGCTTGTGCGGCGGTGATGGTGTCGCGCGCAGCGACGAGCTTGACGAGCCCGGCGCCGGCAGCGAGTGCCGCGCGGGCCGCGTGCAGCGCGGCGCCGGTCATCCCATCGGCGCCCCCGATGACGCACACGCGCCCGCGGTCGCCCTTGTGCATCTGCGGGGCAAGGCGTGGCAGTCGTGCGGCTGCCCACACATCCGTGACCAACACGGGCCACGCGGCATCGGGCGGCGGCAGCCCGATATCGACGACGACGACTTTGCCGCACCATTGCGGCGCCAGCAGATGCCCGCGCCGCGGCGCGCCGAACGTCACCGTGAGCTGCGCGCGGATGGGTCCGTGCGCTTCGCCGCTCGTGAGATCAAGTCCTGTGGGCCCGTCCACGGCGACGATCGGCGCGCCGTAGGCAACCAGCCGCTCCGCGAGTGCCAGCACCTCACCCTTGACCGGCCCCATCGCGCCGGTGCCGAGCAGCGCGTCGACAGCGACGCCCGCATGCGGCCACGCTTCTTCTCGTCCCAACTCGTGCACCCCATCGACTCGCGCAAGCGCGCGGTTGTCGATGGCGTCGTCGGTCTTGGGATCGAGCGCCGCAACCCACACGGGAATACCGGCGGCGTGTAACGCGCGAGCTATGACCCAGCCATCACCGCCGTTGTTGCCCGCGCCTGCAGCGATCAGGACGCCTCCGCTCACAGCGGACGGCAACTCGGCAACAAGCACCTGCACCAACGCCCGGCCCGCCGTTTCCATCAACACGCGGCTCGGTACGCGGTACTGCGTCCGCGCCGCGGAGTCCCACGCTGCCGCTTCGCTCGCCGAGAGAACCGGAACCGGATTCACGGAATCACCACTCCCGCGTACCCCACCACCCGTCCGTTGTCGCCAGAGACCCATCCCGAGTGGCGGTAGTCTACCACGTCCGCCTTTTTCGCGCCCAGGTCCCGCGCGGCACGCAGCAGCACCGCAGCCGGCCCGCGGCCGCACATCGAAATGTGCTCGCGCTTGCAGCGCGCGAGCAGTTCTTCTCCATCCAGCGCGCGAATCGCCTCGAGCGCCATGGTGTCCTTTTTCTCGGATGTCGCGGCAGGCTCATAGTGATTGAGATCGCTCGACGCCACGAGCAGAACAGGTTCGGGGGCGGCGCGGATGACTTGCGCCAGCACTTCGCCGAGCAGCCGCGCCGGCTGCCACGCATCCCACGCGATCACGAGCGGCACGATGCGCACGTCCGTGCGTAGCAGCTGCAGGAAGGGCAGCTCGACTTCGATCGCGTGCTCGCCCTGGTGCGCGTCGTGATCGACCTCGATCCACCCGTTCGAGATCTCGCGCATCGTCTGCGCAGCATCAGCGTCGACCGGCACTTCACCGAGCGGCGTGCGGAAGGCGCCGGCTTCCCACAGCGACACGCCCGACTCAGCTCCGCCCGCGCCGGTGTGATTCGGCGCCAGAATGATGACGAGGCCGGGGACTGCGACGCGCGCAAAAACCATGGCGGCGGTAGGACCTGAGTACAGATAGCCGGCGTGAGGAGCGATCACACCGATGGCCGCGCTCATCCCCTGACCCGCTCTACCTGCCGGGAGAGAGGCAACGTCTCGTCGCGCATCTGCAAGCAGCGTCGCGACGACGGCTCGCAGCTCGGTGGGGTCAGCGGGATAGAAACGCCCCGCGACGGCGGGTGCGCGGACTTGGGAAACTATTTCGAGCTCTGACCGATCGTTCGGCCGAACGAGACGTCTTCACAATGATCAATGATCATTGATCATTGATCAGACGCGACTCCCGGCCAGCGATATCCGGCACCGGCCTTGAAGACTTCCGTGAACTCGTACACCCGCTCGAAGTCCTCGATCCGATCGGTAGGCTGGCGCGCCAGCAACCCGACGTCGATGAGCATGAACACGATCTGACCAAAATCCTCAGTCGTATGGATGCCCCAGAAGGTCAGCACCGTCCCGGCGAGCAGGCCGAACTGCTCGAGGGCGAAGTCCCGGCACGCCCAGGCCAGCTCGCCCCCGGTGAGGTGCCGGCGCGCTGGCAGTCTGGTCTGCGCGTACTCGAGCGCCGCGAGCACGAACACGTACGCGCGCTCGTTGTACTTGCCGTCGCGCCGCCGGATCTCGGCGAGCGCCGTTTCGAGCGCAGTGACGTCACTCATCGGCGGATTTCGCCCGACGGCGGCAGAGGTGGTGAAGGGGCTGCAGGTCCAGAAGGCGACGGCATGACGCGAATACCCCCGGAGCGCCGATCGCTTCGCCGGTCTTCCACTGGGGCGTCGAGCAGCGCGAGCTCGAGGACGTCGTCGATCGTTTCCACGAGCCGAATATCAAGCAACTTCCGTACCTCGTCCGGCAAGTCGATCAGATCATTCTTGTTGCGTTCCGGCACGAGGACCGAGGAGACCCCCGCCCGAGCCGCCGCCGTGAGCTTTTCCTTGAGGCCGCCGATCGGGAGCACGCGCCCCCGGAGCGTCAATTCGCCGGTCATGGCGACATCATGGCGTGCGGGTCTGCGACAAAGCAGTGACGCAAGCGCCGCAGCAATCGTGATTCCGGCCGATGGGCCATCCTTGGGCACGCCGCCTGCCGGGACGTGCAGGTGCACATCCGACTGGGTAAAGGCATCGAGCGAAATGCCGAGCGCCCCGGCGCGCGCCCGCAACAGGCTCCAGGCTGCCTGTGCCGACTCCTTCATGACGTCGCCGAGCTGCCCCGTCAGGGTGATCTGGCCCTTGCCCGGCATCCGAATGGCTTCGATGAACATGATGTCGCCGCCCACCGGCGTCCACGCCAATCCCGTGGCGACGCCGATCTCGGGCGCGCGTCCCGCGACCTCGCTCTGCACTTTGGGCTGCCCCGCGTACTTCTCGAGATTCTTTCCCGAGATTTTGACGATCGTCGACTTGCCTTCGACCACCTCGAGCGCGGCTTTGCGCAGCACTCCCTGAATTTCCCGCTCGAGCTGACGCACACCCGCCTCCCGCGTGTACTCGGCGATCAGGCGCTCCAGGGCGCCGTCCGCCACGTGGGCGCGCTCAGTTTCGCCTGCGAGACCCGTTTCCTTCATCTGACGCGGCAACAGGTAGCGCTTCGCAATCTGCAGCTTTTCCGACGGCGTGTAGCCGACCAGGGTCAGCTGCTCCATGCGATCGAGCAACGCATCGGGAATCGGCGTGGTGCTGTTGGCGGTCGCGATGAACATCACGGCCGACAGGTCGAACGGCACTTCGAGGTAGTGGTCGACAAACGTCGAATTCTGCGCGGGGTCGAGCACCTCGAGCAGGGCGGCGGTGGGGTCGCCGCGTACGTCGGCGCCCATCTTGTCCACCTCGTCGAGCATCAAGACGGGACTGCGCGATTCGCACCGCTGGAGCGCATGGAGGATGCGCCCGGGGATCGCGCCGACATAGGTGCGCCGGTGACCCCGGATCTCGGCCTCGTCGCGCACGCCTCCCAGCGAGACGCGGGTGAATTTGCGGCCGAGTGCTTCCGCGATGCTTTGACCGAGCGACGTCTTCCCTACGCCCGGTGGGCCGACGAAGCACAAGATCGACCCTTTCGCCGACGGGTTCAGCGTCCGCACGGCGAGATATTCGAGAATGCGTTCCTTGATGGTCTTCAGATCGTAATGATCGCGATCCAGGATCTCGCGCGCGGCCTTGAGATCCAGCCGGTCCTGAGTCACCTTCGCCCACGGCAGCGTGGCGAAGACATCGAGATAGGTGCGGGCTACCTGATACTCGGCCGATTGCGGCGACATCTGGCGCAGCCGCTTCAGCTCGCGCTCGGCGACCTTCTTCGCTTCCGCGGACATCTGCGCTTCCTCAAGACGTTTGGAGAGCTCTTCCAGCTCGTCGTCGCCCTCTCCCTCACCCAGCTCCTGGCGAATCACTTGGAGCTGCTCGCGCAACACGTATTCGCGCTGGTTCTGGTCCAGCCGGTGCTTCACCTTCTCCTGGATCTGCGTACCGACTTCCAGGACCTGCAGCTCCTGCACGAGGAACTCGCCCAGGCGCTCGAGCCGCCGCGTCACATCGTCGATCGCCAGTAACTCGGCTTTCGCCGGCAAGGCGAGATCGAGATTCGCGGCAATGAAGTCGGCGAGCTTGCCCGCCTCAGTGATGCCCGCGAGCACCTCGTGCAGCTCGGACCCGAGGTAAGGCGCGATGTCGATGACGCGCGAGAACTGCGCGATGACAGTGCGCTTCAGCGCTTCGGTGCGCGCGTCCTCGAGCAAGTTTTCCTGCACCGCCTCGTAGTTCGCCATCAACCACTTCTCGCCTTGCGAGATGTCGCTCAGCTTGGCGCGCTCGAGGCCCTGCACCATCACGCGCACCGATCCGTCTCCGAGCTTCAGCATCCGGACGATCGTGCCGAGGGTGCCGACATCGTAGATCTGATGCGGCAGCGTGTTCATCACCGCGCCTTCAGGCGGCTCCATGCCGCCCATCGATTTCACCACGCCCAGGATCAGACGCTTTTCGCCCTGGATGATTTCATCGATTAGTTGAACGGCTTTCGGGTCGGTCAGGGACAGCGGCAGGACGACGTGCGGATAGACGACGAGCTGTCCCAGCGGGAGAATGGGGAGCCGTTCCATCAGGGGCTCGCCCCGACGCGAACGGAGTGGGCCCCGGAGGAGCGCGGTGGCTGCTTGGCTAACCGGATCTCGAGGAAGCCATGCTCGTATGTTGCGCGGATCGACGCCGGATCGACGACGACCGGTAGCCGGAAGCGCCGCTCGAACGGACCGATCTGAACTTCCATCGCGTGGTAGTGACGCTTGCCCTGCTGGCGGGTCGTCCGCTCGCCCGAAATCTTCAGGATGCCGTCGTTCAGCTCGACATTGAAGTCTTCCGCCCGCATCCCCGCGATATCCATGTGCACGACGAGCTCGTGGTCGGTCTCATAAACGTCGGTCCGCGGTTTCCACTTCGGCGAGGCGACGAATCCAACGGGACGGCCGTGGGCGACTTCATTGAAGTACACATCCAGCTCGTCGGCGAGATGCACCGTGAGCGATCCCGCCCCGCGGGACGGGCGGCCGGATGACGACCCCCCTCCTCCGCGTGAGCCGAACAAGCCGCTATCAGCCATGCGCTAAGATAACCTCCGGCGCAAAAACAGCTATTTTAAATACTTGGTCCAAATGATCAGTACCCCGCACCCGGTCGAGATCGACTGAAATTGGATCGGGGCAAGACTCGGGCGCGGATACAACTCGATGCCCACGACGTCTTCGGGGCGGTAGTTCTGCAGCTGATCGTAATCCGACAGGAAACCATCAACGTAGAGCGTGGCAGCACAGTAGCCGCGAGCGTCCACTCCGGGACGAGGCAGCAGAACCACGAAGTCCTTGATACCCGAGCCGCGCCCGATGCGCACCGTCGGGAGCGTGCCGACAACGCCGCGCAGTGACCCGGCCCCTTTGATCTCGGCCTCTCCCAGGCTGTAGCCCAGTCCGGCGCGGCGACGTTCCTCGAACTCCTGGAGCATACGCGAAGGCTGCCCCACGACGCGGATGGGTGACAGCGACACGGGCAATGCCCCCAGCGCCACATCGAGCCACGTCGTGTCGCCGGCGCGAAAATCCACTGCCCGCCCGACGGGGGCTCGGCCGATCGCCTGAACCGTCACCCACTGTGTGCCGGGGGCCACCCCACGCACCGTGTAGCCGCCGCTGGGCTCGACGACGGTGCTCGGCCCTTCGCGCACCGACACCCGGCCGCCGTACAGTGGCGTCTGTTCATCGGTCTGCGCGTTGCCCCGCAGGACGGCCGGTCGACGCGCAGCGCCCAGCGCGATCATGAGATCCTGGCGACCCACGCCGCGACGGCCGAGCTGCAGATCAAGCATGCCGGTCGAATCGTGACTGGCATAGCCGCGCAAGGCAATCTTCATGTCACGCGAGACGCCGCAGGCGTAATACGTTCCGGTCGAATCGGTGCGCGCAGTGAGATTGCGCTCCTGCGTCGTCACATTGATCGGGCCTGTCTGCGTGAGACGCAGCCAGCGGAGCAAAACGCCCGCCCCTGCGAGGCGAGCTCCCGTTGCCGCATCCTGAACGACGCCAAAGACGACACCGCTGTCGGCGCGGGGGGTCAGCTCCTCCCCGCAGCGTCGCGACCACAGCGTCCCGAGCGACGGTGTCGCCAACCGCACCAGCGCCGTGTCGCCAGTACGGACGGACAACGGCAACGGCAGGGTGTACAGTCCCGCGGAATCGAGACCGCGGTGGGAGAGGAGTACGGTATAGTCGCCCGGAGCAATGCTATCGAATACGAAGAGTCCGATCGAGTCGGTTCGCGCGCGCCAATTGGTGCCGCGCAGCCACAGATCCGCGCCCGACAAGGGGACGCGCAGCAGGCTGTCGAACACTGTTCCTCGGACGACCTGCTGGCACGGGGCCGTGGGGGCCGTGCCGACCAGCATCGCGAGCAGCCCCGTGAGCGCCAGTCCGCGCCCCTGCATCACTCGCGCGAGGTCTCCGCCCACGGTGGGCTGAAGGCCGGGGGGGCCATGCCATCGCCGGTCGGCTTGCGAATGGAGAGCTCCTCGAACAGCAGCGAGGGGACGACATAGGTGGCTATCTGACCGACCCCGCCAAACGATGATCGCCGCATCGAGAACATCGTGAACATGCCTCGCAGGCCGGCTCGTGCTGGAAGCGTGAGCGCGGTGCGCGAGCGCGACGCCGCGGCGATCTCCTTGAAGGACGCGTCACTGACGCCCGCGAGCAGCGCGCCGCGGATCGGCTCCTCACGACCATCGGGATAGAGCTTCACCGCTTCGGCGACCGGTATGGCGCCCGCTCCCCCTCCTCCCCCGATACCCCCTGCGCGCATCGCGGCCATGATTCCGCCGACACCACGCCCGCCACTGCCCGAGCCGATGCGCCGGATCACGATCGCGTAGCCGTTGCTCCCCTGTTCGGCGGCGAGCGCGAGCGCGCGCTTCCTAAGCGCCGCATCGGTAAGACCGCTGTCGCTGGTCACAAACAGGTTCGTGATGCCGGGTCCCCCACCCCGCCGGCTTCCTGAGCTGCGCGGAATGCCCGTCACCGGCACGCGCGTCGTCAGCAGCGTCTTCAGCACGCCGCGCTCGACCAGCCGCGTTTCCCGTGTCCGGACACCTTCATCGTCTACGAGCCGCCCCCCGATGAATCCTCCTTCGACTCGGCGGAGTGTGGGGTTCTCGATGACCGTGAATGGGCGCGGCAACACGCGCGAGCCAATCTGATCGATCAGTCCCTCGCTCCCACCGAGACGGTTGAACATCCCGTTCTCGGAAATCGGCACCCGATCGGCCAAAAACTGCGAGCCCATGGCCAAGGCGAACAGCTCGGCCGAGGCGGTCCCTTCGAAGAGGACGGGCCCATTGTAAGTCTGGGAGGGGGGCGTGTCCCGCAGTTTCGTGAATCGGGTAGCGAACTGCTGCACCTGGCGGGTCAGCGCTTCGCGACCGGGAAGATCGTCGGGTGTATCCCGATACTCGGCGAAGCCGTCTTCAAGCGGCAGCCCATCCGTTGCCTGCGTCCTGGCGCTCGCGTGGACCGAGCCCCACGGCGCGACGCGAGTGTAGGACGTCCCCTCACTGTTGATGTACCAGGTGCGGACAAAGCCGCCCGACCATCTGACCTCCGACTGGTAGACGTCCGGGGTTGTCTGGAATACGGCAGACGCGTCACGCACCACGCCTTCGACGGCGCTCCGGTCGAGGCGCGGCACGGGAACCGTATCGATGGTCGTCACGGGATCTTCACGACTGAAATCGGGCAGATCGGTGCGCCGGGTCCGGTTCGCGAGCACCGCCCGCTTTTGCGCGAGGTCCGAGATGGCTGCTTTGTAAGATCCGTCGGTCGCGAGCCAGAGCTCGCGGCGCAACCCCGCGTAGTCATCGTCCAGCGGCAGATCGCCCATGCCGCCACCGAACTCTCCGACAGCGCCGAACATACCCGACGGCGAGCCAAGGAAGTTCGTGTTGTCGAACGCGTAATCCCCGATGCGCAACTCGACGGTCAGCCGGCGGCTGCGGCTGCCGGAGCTCGAGATCAGACTGCCGCGCGACGCTTCAGCGCCCAGGCGCGTGACATCGTCGATGCGATATGAGAGGAAATAGGGCCGTGGCATCGTGTCGAGGCGCAACTCGGCCATCGACCGAGCCAGCTCGTCCCGCATGGCGCGCAGCACCGCATTGCCGGTGTCGCCTTGGCTGGCGAGTGGCGGTGGCGGCAGGATCGGTGGCCGTTCGGATGACTTCGGTTTCTTCTGAATCTCGATCTGCGATATGAGCACACCGGGCGACACGGCGGACACCGGCACGAAACCCGACTCCGCTCCGCACATCCCGTTGAACACAGCGACCTGGTCGTCACCGGCGGTGACCTTGCTGAAGACCGTGAGTGGAGTGCCGATCAGATCGACCCCACGCACCAGCTCTTCGCGCCCGTCGGGGAACACCCGATACACCATCACGGGCAGTACTTCGAAGGCGTTGGGAATGCCGCGCTGTGTAATCGTAAAGCCGCCTTCGATGTCGTCGAAGAACATCCCGTATGGTTTGCGCTGGCGGCGGATCTGCTCGATCAGCTGCTGCTTCAGCTGCGCGCGCGTCCGGGGCGTCGCGACCTGCACGATCAGATTCGATTGTCGCGCCACGGGCGCAAACCCCACCTGTCGCCGGCCGTGCCCGTTCGAATTCGCGAACCCCTCGATCGGCATGCGCGACATCAAAAACGTTTTGAGCATGCCCCGCTCGATGACGCCGACACGACGCGCCTTCACGCCCTCATCGTCATAGCGGTAGTAACCGGCGAGGTCGGTGTTGCCCAGTTTCCGCAACGTCGGATCGAAGGACACAGAAAAGCCGGTCGGCAGCACCGCGTCGCTCACCCGGCGCGTGAAGGTCTGTCCCTCGTCTTCACTCTTTTGCCGGTGTCCCTCCAGGCGATGGCCGAGGATTTCGTGGAAGAAGACGGCCGAGGCGCGGCCCGATAAAATCGCCGGTCCGGTGTAAGGGTCGATCACGGGCGCGCGCCGCAGCGCCTGGAGATCGGCGATCATGCGTTCGACGGCACGCAGCATCGCCGCATCGTCCGGCAGGCCCTCGGGCGTCGCGGCGAAAAAGGACTCATAGCGGGGCAGCTCCATGCCGTCGTCGGCCTTGCTGAACGCGGCGATGTAGAGGCGGTAGCCCGGCTGCGACGTCTGGATCGTCGTCCCCTCGCTGTTCACATACCAGTGCGTTTCGACGGTTGCGGTGAAATGGGCATTCGCGCCGTAGATGTCGCGTTCGCGCGCAAAGAGGGCCGTATAGCGGCGGAGCTTGGCTTCCCACGCGGCGCGATCGACGACCAGCGATTCCGCGGCTTCGATGTACTGCTCCGGCGACTCGCGGGAGAAGTCGGGTGAGGAATCTTCGGGCGCCACCCGCAGCCCGGCATTGGTGCGCGCGTGACTGAGCGCTTCGACCGCGTCGCGATAGCGCTGCTGGGTCTCGTACCACAGCGCCGCCCGAATCGCCATGGGATCGTTGTCGATCGGAATGTCGACGGGGGAGTTGAAGTACATCGCAAAATCGGGGAATTCACCGCGGACAGCGTGCGTGTTGTCGAACGAATACGATCCGACTCGCAGCTGCACGTCGAGCGCCCGGCGGCGTTCGTCGCTGCGGTCTGTGATCGCCCCGAACGAAGCGGTGACGCTGACTTCACGCTGCTCGGTGATGTCGTAGCCAAGAAAGTACGGCGGCGTGGGGCCCGTGCGCAGCGCGGCAAGCGCGCGCGCCAGCTCGACCTTCATGGCCTCGAGCACAGGACTGGAAGTAGCCTGAGTGGCTTGAGCTGAAGTCTGGGACGAAACGAATAGCAGGACGGCGGACAGCAGCGGCGAAAGTCTCATATTGAGGAAGGTAGAGGGCTGCGGTGGTTTTTCACACACCCGTCCTGCAGGAGCCTCAAATAATCTGATTTCTCCAGTGCACGGTGACGGCCGAGCCGTCCGCGATGAGGGTGGAGATCGGGGCCGTCAGCTGGCGCGCCAGCTCGCCACCACAGATAGGGGCGGCATCGTAGTCGACCGTAAGGTTGCGCGCTTCCCACAATCGCCAGGTCGGGTGATGGACATAGTACTCGAGCGTGTCTTTCCCCCGTTCACCGTTGTACCCCCACGGGCGTTGCGTCACGAACTCCTCGAGCGACCCGGGAGCGGCGCTGGTGCCTTCGCCCTCGCCGGCTCCCGCGATCACGCACGTCCGTTCGTCCAGGTCCCACGCGTACGAGACGCGTGGCGGCGGACCGGGCTGTACCGCGCTCCTCATGTGGACGACGAGGTACGGCTCCCGGTAGAGGAGGCGCGCCATGCCACCGACCAGTGGACGCGGCACCAGCTCACGAATGAATACGACACCGGGGCGGACGTCGTCACCGACGACGCGCCGCACGTAGAAACGCAGGTTGACCTCTTCGAAATCCTGATGGAACGGAATCGACGCGCCGAGAACCTTCGTGTCCTGGAACTGAAAGCCGAGCAGACTGACGAACGTCTTGCCGTGCCAGGAATCCAGTGTGGTGCCGGCGGGTACGCGCTCGATGATCTGCATCGGGTCAACGGCGTACGTCAGGATGATCAGGTTGCGCCATTGCGCAGTTAGAAAGGGACGACTACGCTCGGTCATGCAAAATCCCTCCCCCGCTCCCAATGTGGAGCGCCCGGCGTTGCGACGAGTCGTCACAGCTGCCGCAGTCGGCAATATCATTGAATGGTACGATTTCTACGTGTTCGGCCTGCTCGGCCCCTCCATACTCTCGGTCAAATTCTTCGACAAGACGGATCCGGCTGCGGCCCTCCTCAGCACCATCGCGCTCTTCACAATCGGATTCCTGATCCGCCCGCTCGGCGCGTTCGTCTTCGGCCGCGTGGGGGACCTCGTCGGCCGGAAATACACGTTTCTCGTCACGCTGACCGGGATTGGCGTTTCTACCGCGCTGATCGGCGTCGTGCCGACGTACGCGACGATCGGCCTGGCCGCGCCGCTCATTCTCTTCTTGCTCCGTCTGGTGCAAGGCCTATGCCTGGGGGGAGAGTACGGGGGCGCCATCACGTACGTTGCCGAGCACGTTTCTGACGAACGGCGCGGCTATTACACGGGATGGCTGCAGACGTCCCCCACGCTCGGCATTGTGCTCGCGCTGGTCGTGATCACGGGGACGCAGCTCGCTCTGGGAACTGAAGCGTTCACCGCCTGGGGATGGCGCATTCCATTTCTCGTCTCGCTCCTGCTCGTTCTGGTCGCGCTCTACATCCGGTGGCGCCTGCAGGAGACGCCGATCTTTCAGCGGATCAAGGCCAAGGGCCAGACCGCAGTGAATCCGTGGCGGGAAGCGTTCACCGGGCAAAACCTCCGCTACGTCGCAATCGCCACGATCGTCGTGCTCGGCGAAGGGTGCGTGTGGTACTCGAGCCAGTTTTGGGCGATTTACTTTCTGCAGACCGTCAACAAACTCGACCTGCTCACCTCGAACCTGATTGTCGGCGTTGCACTGCTGATCGCCACGCCAACGCTTGTGCTGTGCGGCTCGCTCTCGGATCGCATCGGCCGCAAACCGGTGATCCTCACCGGCTTCTTCCTCGCCGCGGTGAGCTACTATCCGCTGTTCGCGTTGCTACGCAAGGTCGCGCAGCCTGACGCCCTGAACTATCCGCTCGCGATTTTGATCGTCACGGTGCTCGTGTCGTTTGTGGGGATGGTGTACGGTCCCATCGCCGCGTTTCTCGCGGAGTACTTCCCGAGCCGCATCCGTTATACGTCAGTGTCCGTGCCCTATCACATCGGCAACGGCTGGGGCGGCGGTCTGGTGCCGTTCGTCACGGCGTGGGCGTGGAACAACACGCATAGCCTCGCCGCGGCACTCGCCTACCCGATTGCGGTTCCCGCGCTCGCGTTGCTGTTGTCGCTGCGCTGGATGCCGGAGACTCGGCACATGAGGATCTGGGACACCGGCTCCTGAATCAGTGCAACTCCATCACACCGACGCGACCGAACTGGGCATCGACGAAGACGATCTTCGACCCGTCCGCAGCCATCTTCATGTAGAGACTCTGCGGTGTGCGCTGGCGATCGATCAAATTGCCGGTCTGCGTGTTGCCGCTGAGAATGCCGTGCGGCCAAAACGCGTGATAGTAGGTCGACCCATCCGGAGACAACAGGGCCGGCATGGACGAGTACGGCGAAGGGGTGTCCAGCCGGCGCAGAAACCGCATGGCGCCATCATAGAGATCCCAGCCAACCGTGACCCGCGAGCCGGTCGCGTCCACCGCGACGCCACCACCGCTCGGCGAATTGAGGGGCTGTGGCGCGGTGAAGGCGCCGGTCGCGCTGGCGTACTTCTGAATCCCCTGCGATCCTTTCAAGAACAGCACCGAGCGATCCAAGGACGGCTCGAACCAGACGCCGTCGATGACCCCGCCATTGCCCGCGTCCGTGCGCACGTGATCGGTGCCGGCCGCCAGATCCACTTCCACGAGCTTGTTGTCGTTCAGGGTCTGTCCGACGAGGATCACGAATACCTTCCCGTTCTCAGCGACACGGACGTTCTGCGCGTACTGCCCGTGCACGGAATCGACGGAGGTCAGCGACAGATGGCTAACCGTAGGACGCGATGCGCGCAGGTCGATCACGTCCAGACCGTATCCTGCTGTCGCGATCAGGCTGTCTCCGCCGGCCGTCAAGTCGAGGTCCCAACCGCCATGCACCGCAATCGTATCCACAAGAGCCATCGAGGTGAGCGAGATGCCGTAAACCCGGTGGACGGCCACGTTGTGCTCCTGCATCAGTACCCAGGCTTTGTTCCGGCGCAAGTCGGGGGCAACCGCGCGGATGTCGAGGATCGGTTGTGTATAACGGACCGGCCTTGCGACGGTGGGATAAATCCGGAGGCTGTCAGGCGGGCTGACGATCGTGTCACTGACGAGCCCGGCGGCATCGCGACTGTACATGCGCATCTGGATCTTCCCGACCCAGCTGTCGGGAATCGGGATCGCGAACGACTGCGCTAAACTCTGCTCGGCAAGACGAATGGAGTCGCGTTTCCCGGCCGGCCAGACCTCCCAAAATGCGCCGGCAAGGCGATTGTTATCGGCCGCGCCGACACTCCCCGTGAACGTGTCGCCCGCGAAAAAGAACCCCTGAAGCGTGTTCGAGAGACCGTAGCCGAACCACGCTCCGACAGTGGGCGGAGTTCGATCGACATATGTCAAAGAGAATCTCACGCCGACGCCGCGCAGCGCGATATCGGTTGCGCCGACGGTTACCTCGAGGGGCTGCCCGAGCGTGCAACCGGAAGGCACGAACACCTTCACCGTACGTGTCACCGTGAGCGTGAACAACTCGGGGAAGTTCTGTTCGGCTTCACATGCGCCCGAGAGCAGCACGCTCGTTTGCCACAAGCCGACCGAACTTTCGGCCGTGTAGGTTACGCGCATGCTATCGCCGCTCTGGATCTCGCCCGTGGAAGGGTCAACGCTCAATGTCGTGAACGTGGGTGGCGCGCTCCCCGGCGGGACATCGGGACCGCACGTGAAGCTCGGGCGCGACGCTTTCGGTAACCCGATCGGAGGACGATAGTGGAAAACGAACGTGGCTGCGAATGGGCCGTTCGCGGTGAACTCCCAGCCGGCAATTGCACTGTCGCCCGGCTCCAGCGTCGCCCCCCACGCTTGCTCCATGATTGCCGCGGGAATCTTGACGGTATCGATCGGGACGGATCGGTTGGGACCGGCATAGAGCAGCAGCCAGGATTCGAGCCAAGTCGCCCGCCCGCTGCCGTGGTTAATCGCCTTCAGGAGCACACTGCAGGTCAAGGTGATCTCGGAGGGAGTCGGCTGGACGACGTCAGGTCCCGACTGCGACAGGATGGTGAAATCGACCCTGGTCGGACCGGGCCCAGTCGAATCGCCGCAGCCGCTGAGGATGCCCACTGCCAGTAAGATGGGGACGGCTCCCAACCGCATACACCCTCACGCGCGGGCGGTCGGGATTAATCTACCCGGGAGAAGGGAACGCGATCCGTTGGGGAAGGAAACTCAAGTCGTGACGGGCGTGGAAGCAATCGGGCGGCAGCCTCGCGGCGGCGCTCGCCTATCCGATCGCGATACCGACAATAGCTTTGCTTCTCTCGCTGCTCTGGATGCCTGAAACTCGACGAAACAAGATCTGGGACAGCTGAGCGGACCGTTCACGTCTTTCTCCGCCACAACATCCCTCGCAACCCATCCGTGCCAATCACATCGCCGCGCGCATTGACGGCGGTGGCGTTTCCGGGACCGAGATCGGTCAGCGCGCCGGCCTCCCAGACGAACGCGTGCACCGCGCCGTCCGGTTGCTGCATTTCGCCGACGACCTGCCCGTTCTCGCCGAGCGCGCGTGCCCACAGGCGCAAGCCGACCGGACCGACGCGCCGCAGGCTGCCGTTGTCCCACACGAACGTGCCGAGGTCCGGGAATCCCACCGCAAAGAGCACCTGTCCACGATCGTTGATGGCGATGGCGCGCGTGCTGTGACCTTCGAAGGCGCCGAGGTCATGCATCAGGCCGCCCCGCCAGATGAAGGCGCGATCGAGACCGCCGGGGCCGGTCACCGTGCCGACGACGGTTCCGTCCGCATTGATGTCGGTCGCGTCGCCGCCGGCGCAGTCCTGCTGCGTGTCGCCGCACGTGACGGTGCCGAGCACGCCGAGATCCTTCATCACGCCCGATTCCCAAATGAACGGGCGGAAGACTTCGTATGTGGGCGACACGTGCCGCACGTGACTCATGCCCACGACCTGCCCGCGCTCGTTCCACGCGAGCGGGTAGGTCCAGACGCGCGCGCCGAGTCCGCCGAGATCCTGGAGGCCGGCGTCGCGCACGACGAGCGCGCGCGCGCCGGCGACGTTGTCGTCGAGGCTGACCAGCATGTCGCCACGCGCATTGACCGCGATGACCCGGCTGGGTGGTGGCGCCGGATCGGTCGGTGCGGCAAATGTCTGCAAGTCGGCGGCGTCGGTGACGACAAAGTTCCAGCGGAGCACGGTGCGGCCGTCGCGCACCACGCCACCAATCTGGCCGCTCGCATTGATCGCATCGGCGCTTTCATTAAAGAAGGTCTGCGACGGGCGCAGCGCGCGCATCACGCCGCTGTGATACGCGAAACCGAGGTAGCGGCGGTCGGCGGCCTGGCTCGTGCCGGCGATGACCCCGTCATCATTGATGGCGCTGGGCAGCGTTCGCTCGCCGCCTAATGTGCCGAGGTCGATGGCTTCGTAGCCGGGGATCGCGCCAGCGCCCGTGCCGTCGCCGATGCCGGATGTGGCCCCAGGATTGGGCGTGAGCGGAGAGCGCGCGCAGGCCGTGCCCAATATCGCGGCAAGCGCGATCGCAACAGCGAATTGTGTTTTGGCCATGACCGGCGCAGGGGCAAGTTCGGTGCCCGATCACGTGTCTGGCCAACGGCGCCCGCGCAGCGTAGGATAGCGCCATGCGATACCTCTCTACACTCTGTGTGCTGTTGACGCTCACGGCGGCGTGCAAGAAGTCGGCGGACCAACCCGCGCGCGCGAGCGGAAGCGATACCGCCGGTGCGCCGGACTTTCGCAATCCCGCGAGCCCCGGCTTCGCGACGCAGGCGCCCGACAGTTTTCGCGTGCGCTTCACGACTTCGAAGGGCGACTTCGTCATCGCCGTCCATCGCGCCTGGGCGCCACTCGGCGCGGACCGCTTCTACAACCTCGTGCGATCAGGGTATTACGACGGCGTGCGATTCTTCCGTGTGATTTCCGGTTTCATGGCGCAATTCGGGATTCACGGCGACACGACCGTTACGACCGCATGGCGCGAGCGCCGCATTCCCGATGATCCGGTGCGTCGCACCAACGGGCGCGGCATGGTGTCGTTCGCGACCGCGGGGCCCGGCACGCGCACCACTCAGGTGTTCATCAACTATCGGAACAACGACCAGCTCGATGCCATGGGCTTCGCGCCGTTCGGGCAGGTGGTGTCGGGAATGGAGGTCGTCGACAGTCTGTACAACGGATACGGCGAAGGCGCGCCGCGCGGGCGCGGGCCCGAGCAATACCGGATGCACGTCGAGGGCGAGCGCTATCTCGCCCGGCAGTTCCCTCGCCTGGACCGGGTGATCAAGGCGACGATCGAGTAAGCTGCCGCAGCCGATTCCGCGCTTCGCCGTTCGTCGAGTCCCGCTGGACCGCTTCGCGGAACGACGCGATCGCGGCGGCGGTATCCCCCTTCATCAGGTTGATGTTCCCGCGGAACGTCGAGAGGTTCGACGAGCTCGGGAACTGTTCCTCGTTGAGCTTCAGGATCGCGAACGCCGCGTCGAACTTTCCGGCGCGCGCGGTCCGGAACGCCGCGATATTGAGCGTCGGCTCCCCGAAATCGTACGCCGCCCGGCCGTAATAGCGCTCGCGCAGCGCCCGATACGCGCGCGTCGCAGAATCGGCTCCCGGTCCCTGCGCGGCCTCCGCGATCAGCTGCTCGAGGGGTACGGGCCGGCTGATGCCGCGATGGCACGTGTTGCACGTGACGCGCAGGGTGTCATGCGGCGCGTTATGCGGCTGGGAGTGATCGTGCGGGAGTGTGTCGATGCGCCGGTTGATCTCTTCGACCATGCGCATCATCTGCCGCGCGGTGAGTTTTGTGCGTTTCTCATCTTTCGCAAAGTCGAACTGCGCGAGCGGTTGGCCCTCTTGTCCGACGTGGCAGTACTGGCAGCGCACGCCGAGGGCGCCGGCGACGTTGCGCATCATCCCGACCACCTGCATCACGGGCGTATGCTTCGGGATGACTTTGACGTTGATGAGAGAGTCGGGCGGAAACTTGCCGGCAACTTGGGCGGAGAGGGGGCCCGAGACCGCAAGGGCGAGAATGACGAGCGATTTGTTCATAGGCTCAGTTCTACAGGGAGAGTGATGAAGTCGCTATGGGGGTCTGAAATCCCCCATCTGTTCCTGACGGGGGCGGTTGATGCAGGGTTGACGGGCGCTTCGAGATTTGGGGAAAAGCGAACGAACGAATGTCCTTTAGGACAGTGTCTGCCGAGCGCACCCTTTAGGATGTCGAAAAAAGAACAAGTGGGAGCCTCATACCTGGGTTGGAGCCTCCTCCCTGGGTTATGGATAGTGTTTTCGTTCTGGATGTTTTTTGGACAGGCTAAAGCCTGTGCTCGGCAGGCACTGTCCTAAAGGACAGAGCAAACATGTCGACGCATCAATTGTTCATTCATCTTGTGTGGACAACGCACGATCGGCTGCCGATGATCGATGCGCCCACGAAGGCATTCCTCGACGAGTTTTTTAAGAAGACGGCGTCTCGGCAGGATGTAGAGGTAATAGATCTTGAGATACTCCAGACTCATGTGCACATGCTCATCCGCACGCCCCCGAGAATCGATCTGCCCCGCCTCGTTCAATTCCTCAAGGGAGGTAGCAGTTACTCGGCGAGCCGCTTACCAGGGAACGTGCTTGGGCTACGCTGGGCGCCGGAGTACTCGTCCACGAGCGTGGGACCACGTCAACTCGAAGCGGTCAGCGCGTATTTCCGGAAGCAGGCGAACCATCACCCTGGTGAAGGAATCTAAAACGACGCGTTGTCCTTTAGGACAGTGTTTGCCGAGCGCACCCTTTAGGGTGTCGAAAACAAACGAAGGGGGCCTCGTCCTCGGTTGTTGGATAGTGTCTCGATCCTTGATGGTTTTTTAGACAGGCTAAAGCCTGTGCTCGGCAGACACTGTCCTAAAGGACAGATCAGACATGTCGACGCGGTACAGATCAGCGGCGTCGCGTAAACCCCGGCCCGTTCGCGCGCACCAGCCTTGCAGCCTCGGCGAGGCCCGCTTCGAGAATCGGGTCGCGCCCGCCCGAGTGAGGACCACCCCAGGCCATTTCGATGTCAGGTTCGACGGGGTGGCCTTCGATCGCAGCCGTGTAAATCGGGAGCGCTCGTCCCGGATACATCAGCATCGCGCGATGGTTGACTTCCTCGAATCCGGCTGCGAGCACGGCACCGGCCGTTGGCTCACCCACGAGGCGCGCGAGTCCTCGCTCTCGAAGTTCATAGGCCAGCATTTCCTTCGCGCTGCGGGTTTGGCGATCGATCAAAGCAACGATGGGTCCGACGAATTGTTGATCGCGCCCCGGGGCGAGTAATCTCAGCACGTCGCGGACGCCGGTTGCGCTGCCGCCACGGCCACGCAGATCCAGTACCAGGGCGTGACTCGAATCGAGTGGGCCACGGAGCGCCGCGCTGAAGCCCTTTCGGATGCCCTTTGAATTCATGAACCACCAGTGGATGTAGCCGATTCGAACTCCATCGCGGGTGACGATCCGCGCGCTGGCGCGAGCGGCATCGAGCACGGAATACAGTCGCGGCTTCACTGAAACCAAGACGGTGTCACCCACTGCGCGGACCATCTGCAGAAGCAGACCGCCAGCATTGCCGTGAAGCCCGTACACGGGTGGGTCGCGATCGTCCCCCAGGTGCGCGTCGTCGCTGCGCCATTTGACATAAGAGCTTTGCGAGGGGACACGATTGTTGACCGTCACCACTTCATCCCAGTCACGAATTCCGGCCTGCGCGGCAGGCCCACCCGCAAGCACCATAGAGGCGTAATACCGCCCGTCGAGCCCAACCAGTTGCATGCCCGCCATCATGTGCCTCTCACCTGGGATGTCCCACCAGAGGTCGTACGCCGACGTTCTGGAGAGGAAGGCGAGATGCGACGCCGGAATTTGCGCCAGAAACTGCCAGATGACGTCGCGTTCCTCCGCCGGAGTCTTGGCGGCGTAGGCGGCTGGTCGGAATTTTTCGCTTATGCCCATCAGCTGATCACGAATGAACGTGGTGTCGTAATAGCGCTTGCTCAGGATCACGACAACACTATCGAACATCCGGCCCGCGTACTCCGGTTCGGGCACCGGGGGGGGTGGAGGAGTCGTGAAGCACGCTGCAAGCACGAGCGCCGCGCACAACGAACAAACGATGCTTCTCAACGCGTCTCGTGTCCCGCCGCGTGATGCTGCTCGCGTTGAAACGCCAAGAATTCGTGAATCGCTGCAACCGCTGCCGGATCCGAGCTCGTGAGACGCACTTCCCCGCCCCTGGCGCGATCGATCACCTCGTACCTGATGGCGTCGCGACGCGCTGACATGACGGCGGTGCCGGGGACCGTCTGCGTGTGGACCTCGAACGGCTTCGTGAAGTCGCCCGAGCGGAACGCGCTCGCGATGTCGCGCATATGGGCGCGGATGGTCGTGATGGCGGCCGTGTCGGCGGAATCGGCGCGATCGAGCACGACACGCCCGCCGTCAGGCAGGTCCTCGAAGACGTGCGCGGAGGTGTATTGGTTCACGCCCATGGCCTGCTCGCCGCGCGCCTGCATCGCGGCGAAGTCGTCAACGTCCTTGGAGCGCCCGCAGGCGATGAGCAGCGTCAGGCCGAGCGCGAGCGATAGCCGAGTCGAATCCATAGCACCCAGAGCGAAACGTTGAGCAGCAGCCCGAGCCAGGGCTGCACGAACGCGAGCGCTGCCGCCGCGAGGTAGACAGTCAGGCCCAGGTAGTATGCCCTTCGTACGCCCGCGATCGTGGCGGCGTTGAGGTCAGGCCGCAGGCACCCGCTCCGCACCATCGTCCGGAACAACAGGTTCCACACGAGCCCGTTCACGGCGAACGTCGCGCAATAGAACGCGACCGCCGAGTTCGCTTCCGCCGTGGGCAGGTGCTCCGCCAGCACCGCCGTCGGAAACGGAACAAACGTCACAGTCAGCAGCAGTATCCCATTCGCGAACAGGATCGGATAGTTGACGCGCTCGATCATCCGCATCAGCTCGTGATGGCTCACCCACATGATCAGAATGACCACGAAGCTCATAAGGAAGGCGACGTACGAGGGCCACAGCGCCGCGAGTCCGGGCCACAGGCCGTGCTCGGCGTGCGGGACTTTGATCTCAAGAATGAGCAGCGTGATCGCGATGGCAAAAACGCCGTCGCTGAAGGCTTCCACGCGGGTGGGAGTCTCGGCCATGCCTGAGCGTACCTCACTTCTTGCCGCGCCGCGAGTCGCGTAGATTGGCGGGAAATCTTCAAAGGGTAGGCTGATGTATCGCGCTCTCTCTGGACTGACACTCGCACTCGGCGTCGCCGCATGCGGCTCTGATTCCTCCGGCCCGGAGGCGGGGTTCGAATGCCTTGGCGCCGCACTGCCGACGACGGCACCGAACACGATCACCCTCGAGGGGCAGACTCGCGCCAACGCGCTCGCGCCCACTGCCCTGTCGGGGGCCGAGATCCTGGCGTTGCGCACGGACACCGACACGCTCGCGGCGGATACGTCGAACACACCGGGGTTCTACAACCTCAGCATCGCGACGGGCGGCACGCCGGTAAACGGCTTCCTGCGCATCACGAGGAATGGCTACCTGCCGACCTACGCGTATCCGCCGCGTCCCCTTGCGGCCAACGACACTACCAACGTGCTCGTCATCACGAACCTCGAGCTCGGCATTCTTGGCACGGCGACCGGCGAGTCGCAGGCAACGGGCAACGGCTTTATCGGCGTGGTCGTGTCGAATTGCAGCGGCACGCCGCTGGCGGGCGCCACGGTCACGACGAATCCTCCGGGAGGAGCCGTCAAGTACAACTTCGGCGGTGCGCCGAGCTCGACGGCCACAGCGACTGCCGCGGATGGCATCGCGTACGTCTTCAATGTGCCCGCCGGGAACGTGACGATCATGGCAACCGCGAACGGTCACACGCTGCGCCAGCACGTCGTCAATGCGCGGGCCGACGTCATCACGCTGACGGAGATTCAGCCGTAAAGCGCTAACGACTCGCAGGCGGCGTGGGTTGGGCGGGCAACGCGTTCAGCATGTACCGAACGATGCGCCATTCGCCGCCCTCCTTCCGCCAGATCGACATGAAGCGGCCGCGGCCCTGAATCGGCGCGGCCGCGCCCCCCCCCGTTTTCGGCACCTGTGTCTCTTCGTACGTGCCGATGTCGATTGCGTGATCCCCGCGCACGATGAAGTCCTGATGATTCAGAGTGAGCACGGGCACGCTGTACGTCTCCATCTCGTCGACAAACAGCTCGCGCGTCGCCTCCCGGCCGGCGATGTCCGGGAAGCCGGAAATCAGAATGCGGATGTCGTTCGAGATGCGCGCGAGTGCCGCCGCTGTATCCCCGTTGAGCCATGCTTGCCGATATTGCTCGACGGCCGCCATCGCCGCTGCGCTGTCAGACGAAGAGCTCGACGCTCCTTGGCCACACGCGATTGTGAAGGCGACAAAAAGGAATAGGAAGTGCCTGCCGTTTTTCATAGTCAACGCACTCAATTCGACGCCGCTCTGTTGCTCTGATCAATATCGGCGGCGATCAGCCATGCCCCGCCTCTGGGCCGACGGAGCGCGAGGACGAACTTGCCGCGGTCCTGCCCCTCCTCCCCGTAGCCATACGCTCCGACGATGTATCCGACCGTGTCGGCCACAGCGTACGCCACAGCGCGCAGCCGCAGATCGCCTTGTGAGTTCTGGTAGTTCCGGCGGATGGCATCGCGACCGCGCACCCAGCCGCCATTGGTCGGCACGAAACCGTCTTCCGTGAACAGCTCGGCCAGGGCTTTCTCGTCGCCGGCGCGCCAGCCGCGCTCGTAATCGCGGAGCACCCGGTCGAGCTCTGGCGGGAGCGCAATGGATGGGAGCGGCACGGGCGGCGCCTGCGCCACTGCGGTCGTGGTGATAGCGGTGATCAGGGCGAACGCAACGAACGCAAGACGCATAGACTCTCCTGGTGTCAAAACAGTAACCGTTATCGCTGAGCCTTGCGCAGTCGCGGCATCCAGCGCCCCACTTCACGCGCGTAGCGCTCGTAAGACTCCCCGAACTGACGCCTCAGTGTGGGTTCCTCGTACAGCAGGACGAATAGATTCGCCATTGCGAAGAAGAACGCCCAGTAGATGACCAACGCGCTCGAGTGCGCGAGGAGCGCCTGGCCCAGGACCATCGTGCTGACACTCAAGTACATCGGATTGCGGACATAGCGGTACAAGCCATGGACGACGAGCTCTTTGGGAGGATCGACGGGTGACAATGTGCCGCGGCCGCGCCGGGCGAACTCCCAGATGCATGCGGCCAGCAGAGCGGCACCGATCGCGACGAACAGCAGACCGATGAGATGGAGCGGATTCGTGAGGTCGATCCGGACCTGGGAGACACCAAAATACCGCCACGGGACGAAGACCCCGAAAAACCCGGGGAAGACAATCGTCCAGAGGAGACTGCGCAGCGCAAGGAACAGGGCTGATGGCGACACGCTTTAGCGGCCCCCCAACCAGTGTAGCAGGCTCGGCACGTAATCCGGCGCGGTTACCGGCCACCCGCCTGGCCCCGGCGGCAGCCGGAATGTGTGGTCTGCGCCTGGTAAGATCCGGATCGTCACATCGACACTCGGCGCCGCGCGCTGCAGCGTGGCGGCAATCCGCATCGCGCTCTCGCGCGCCGGCACGCGCTGATCCGCATCGCCATAGATCAGCAGAGTGGGCACCCGCACGTTTGCCCACCACGACAGCGGCTCGTATGCCGCGTAAAGCTTCGAAAACCGCCAATACCAGTTGTCCGCCGCCGGTGGCTCGATGAACCAGGGGCGCGCGCGCTGGGCAGTCGCGAGCGAGTCGAGGCGCGTTCTCCCCTTCCCCCGAAACGCGACGGCCACGAGCTCGCCGACGTAGTCACGCGCGGCAGCAGAATCCTGCGCCGAGGCGGCACGCGGATAAACGGCGTTCAGGACGCTGAAGATCTCGACAGAGTCCATCGGTATTCCCGCCGCCGCCGACGCGATCACGAACGCGACATCCGGCGACTGCGTGGCGACCATCGGCGCGAGCGTGCCGCCCTGGCTGTGTCCATGCACGCCGATGCGACGCGGATCGATCCGCGGCTCTTGCTCGAGCCACGCGACGGCGGCACGCGCATCACGCACCAGATCGTCAGGTGTCGCTTGCCGCCAGTCGCCGGTCGATTGGCCGACGCCGCGTTTGTCGTAGATCAGGGCAGCGATGCCGTGCGCGACGAACTGCGTCGCGAGAAAGCGGGAGGCCCAGCGTCCTTCGGCTCCCGAGCCGTGCACGAATACGACGGCGGGGACGGGCTTGGAGCCACGAGGCAAGAGCAAGGATCCAGCGAGTGTAACGGCTTCGTTCGTGAATGTGATCGTACGCTCTTCGAACGGTGCAGCGGAACGCTTGCTGCGGGCGTACCCAAACACACCCTCCGGTGAACCATCCTCCGCGAAGCGGCCCTTGATCGAGTCGCCGCGGACTGCGCCGCGGAACGTGGCGGTCGTACGATCGCCGCGGAGCACTAGCGTGACTTCGCCGCCTTGCACCCGGACGTCGGAAAACGGAATGCCGCTGACGCGCAGGCGGTCGGCATCGAAGGTGGCGGAGTAGCGACCCGCCGAGTCCCGCTGCACGTGGAGGATCACCGCCATCGTGTCAGCGACCCGGGCCCAGTAGCCCTTCCAAGTCCCGACGAGGTGGTCCCCGCCATGCCCCTGGGCGAGGCTAAGAGAGAGGAGCAGCACGTTCACTATCAACTGTGAACTACCTGGCTGCGGGCGGACTCTGCCAGATCACGTTCACGATCATCCATTTCCCGTTGTACTTCGCCAGGTGGAGATAGTCGATGCCCCACCACGCGACGACCTTTGCGGTAGCCGTTTGATCGTTGACTTCGCCGACGATCACCTCGCGCGGTGCCGTGGCGGGTGTCACTCGCCGGTTTTTCCGGAAGTTGTTCGTGTACGCGATCATCGCCGGAAACGGCATCTCGTCCGTGGCGTAGGTCGATCCGGCCTCTTGCCCCTTGTAGTAGCCGATCTTGCGCACATCGGTGCGCACACTGCGGACGATCTTGGAGGAATCGCCCTCGTAGAAGCCTTCGAGGTAGTCGAGCGCTGCCCGGCGGACGGCGGCGCTGTCAGGGCTCGGTTGCTGCGCACGAGCGGGGAGAGTCATCGAGGTGAGCGTGAGGACGGTGAGAACGACGCGGCGCATATCGAATCTCCGTATCCAGGTGTTCATGAGCGGTTCACCAGAGTTGCAACGGTCAGGTGTGATGTGACGTTGAGCGTCGTCTTGAACATGTCCGGCAGCACATCTACCGCGATAAGAATGCCGGCGCCCTCGGCGGGCAAACCCAGGTCTACGAGCACCGGGGCGAGCAGAAACAAGCTCGAGCTCGGGATGCCGGGCACGCTGAAACTGATGAGCGTCGCGGTAACTACGAGACCGAGGAGCGCAGGAGTTTCCAGCTCAACGCCATAGAGTTTGGCGAGGAACAGCGCCCCCACAACCCACGCGATCGGCACGTTGATTCGAAACACCGACACCGCAAACGGTAGAACGAAGCCGGTGACCGGAGGCGGCGCCTGCAGGCGCTCGCGCGCGCCGGTGATCAACGCAGGGAGCGCCGCGAGCGACGAGCGCGAGCTGAGGGCCACAGCCTGGGCCGGCGCGAGCGCGGCCGCAAAACGAGATAGCGGCGTTCGCCCGATCGTCGCGGCCACGGCATAGAGGACGAGCATGAACAGGAACAGCACCGCCGACAGAGTGATCATGTATACCACCAGCGCCTTGGCAGCTGCGAGGCCGAGGCGAGACGCCAAGCCGAACGCGAGCGCGAAGATCCCGAGCGGGGCAAACCACAGGACCCAGCGAACCACCACGAGCATGGCCTCGGCGATGCTCTCGAACAGGTGCACCACGGGCTCGCGTCGCGTCCGATCGAGCCGCGCGAGAGCGACCGCAAACATGAGTGTGAAGACGATCAGCGGCAGCATCGCCGCATCCACGGCGGCGCGGAAGGGATTGGCCGGCACGATCGCGACGATCCGTTCGACGACGCTCGGCATCGGCGGCGCCGATGTGATGTCCGCCGCTCCGCGCAGCGATGCCGCGACCGCTTCGGGAATCGTCAGGCGGTCGAGCGCCACGGGCGCCAACAGGAGCGCGAAGAGCCCGCTTGTGATCAGCAGGATCACGAACGCGGGAAGGGCGCGCAGGCCGAGCCGGCCGATGTAGCGGAGATCGGCCGCGCCCGTCACACCGGTGATCACCAACGCGATCACGAGCGGGATCACGGTCATGCGGATCGCGTTCGTCCACAGCGTGCCGAGTGGCTCGACGCCGATGGCGATGTCGCGCAGCGCCGGACTCTCGATCGAGGCGGCGACCGTGCCGAGTAAGAGCCCGAGGATCAGTCCCGCGAGGACCTTAAGAAGGATTGCTCAGACCCTTCGCGCCGCTAAGACGCAGGCTCGATCCTCATAATCCGACCGTTGCTTTCATCGGTCAGCAAGTAAATGAAACCGTCGGGTCCCTGCACCACCGCGCGGATGCGCCGGTTCATGTCCTCGAGCAGCCGCTCCTCGGCGCGGACGCGCTCGCCGTCCAGCTCGAGCCGGGACAGCAATTGATGTCCCAGCGCGCCCACGAACAGGTGGTGCTTCCAGTTCGGAAAGCGATCGCCTGTGTAAAACATCAGTCCGCTCGGCGCGATGGACGGATCCCAGTAGTGGACGGGCTGCTCCATCCCCTCTTTGCGCTGGCCTTCGCCGATCGACGCGCCCGAATAGTCCCGCCCGTAGGTGATCACGGGCCAGCCGTAGTTCTTGCCGGCTTTGGGTGCGTTGAGCTCATCCCCACCGCGCGCGCCGTGCTCCACCGTCCAAAGCTGTCCCGTCTCGGGATGGAGCGCGGCGCCCTGGATGTTGCGATGGCCGTAGGACCAGATCTCGGGCCGTGCATCGGAACGATTGACGAAGGGATTGTCGCGCGGGATGGAGCCGTCCGGCCGGATGCGGATGACCTTTCCCTGGAGTTTGGTGAGATCCTGCACGAACGGCCGATTCTGACGGTCGCCCGTCGTGATGAACAGGTTGCCGTCCCGTGTGAAGACGAGCCGCGAGCCAAAGTGAGCGCCACCCGAGACCTTGGGATCCTGGCGGAACACGACCGTGACGTTTTCGAGCCTGTTCTCCCCAAGCCGCGCGCGGGCGACGCTGGTGCCCGCCGTGCCGCCGTTCCCTGGCTCGGAGTAGCTGAGATAGATCGTGCGACTCTGCGCGAAGTCGGGCGCGAGCGCGACGTCGAGCAGTCCCCCCTGGCCGTCCGCCACGACCGCGGGCACGCCGGCAATCGGTGCCGACAGCGTGCCGTCTTTTTCGACGATCCGCAGCCGGCCGGGCCTTTCGGTAACGAGCATGCGGCCGTCCGGGAGGAACGCGAGGCCCCACGGATACTCGAGCGCGTTGGTCAGCGTGACCACGCGGAAGCGGTGGAGTCGAGATTCGAATGTTCGTGGCTCGCTCTGGGCGCAAGTCGCGTTGGGCAGAAGATAGGCGAGCGACACCAGCGCGGCGGGTTTCAAAATGCGTTGCGCGATCATGCGACGAGACTAACAGCGCTCGTCTAATTGCGCGAGCGGTCAAACGGGAGTCATGGGATCGTGTAATCGATCGGGACTCGCACGCGAACGCGCACGGCGCGTCCCTTCACCCGGCCGGGTCGAAACACCGCATGGAGCACGTGGTCACGCGCGGACTGCTCGAACCCTGTACTCGGTCGCGCAAGGATCTGGAGCGACGAGGGCTCCGGACGCCCGAGTGTGTCGACGATCGCTTGGATCATCACGCGACCTTGCACTCCACCCTGCCGCAGTAACGGCGGGTACTCCAGTGGCGGCGCAGACACGAGCTTTGGACGTTCATCGACGCTGTCTTCGCCATAGACGTGGCTCAGGACCGCATCACCCGGCCCTCTGGGCGGACAGGCCGCATCGACCGGCGCCATGTGCCGCTCGAGACCTCGCGCGTTGAACCGAATCAGCTGGGGCGATGCCGCCGCTGGACGGATTTCCAGCTGCAGGTCGGGGTTGGACACCAACAGCGGGACGAACAAGCGTGGATCAGGCACGAACGCGGACGTCGAATCGGTCGAACGGTGCCACCGCGTCTCATCCGGTGCCTGCGTGCCCCACTGGATACGTACCGGGGTCATGACGTTGCCGACGGCAGCAAGCACCGATCCTGTCGACACCAATACCTCTAGCTCGTGTTCTTGGCACCGCACGAGGAGGATAGGGCGCACTTTGAAGATCGGGCCTGGCAGCGTGTTGAGCGCCTGCAACTGCAGGATCACGGACGGCTTATCGGTCAGCTCGGTGACTTCCCACGGGTCGATCGACGGTCGCGAACTCGTCGCTTGCCCGTGGGCGGCGGCGGCGATGAGCGCCAGCATGGCGGCGGAGAGCGAAAGCGTAGGCATGACGGTAACCCTCCTGTCACTAGGGCGACCGGTGCTTCCAGAGTAGGAAATGTCGCTCGCGCGCGCGAGGGGGTTCGGGAGTCGTTCGGTGTAGCGCTTCGCGGCACTCCTCGAAACCACCAGTCTCGCCGCGGACGTACGGAACCCATCCCCCCTGCCCCGCGGAGAACACCGTGACTGTCCTCCTCGCTCTGCACGTGATCGCTGCGCTTCCCGCTACCCAAGACATGACCGGCAGAGTGGCCGGCTGGCGCAGTGATCTGCAGGTGCTCCTGACCGCGGCGCGGCGCTTCCATGCTGGGCCCACGAGACCCGCGCACCAGCCGGCATTCGAGGACGCGATAGACCGGCTGAGCGCCGACGTGTCGCGTTTGAGCGATGAACGGATGGTGGTTGAGATCCAGCGGGTCATGGCGCTCCTCCTCGACGGACACTCACTCGTCTACATCATGCCAACGCCGCGCATCCCGCTATCGATGCTGCCGCTCGATTTCTATTGGTTCGCCGACGGCCTGTACGTGGTTCGGGGTCATGGCGGATATCAGCGGCTCACTGGCAGTCGCGTGACCAGTATCGGCGGCCGTGCCGCCGCCGATTTGCTGCGCGGGCTGGAGCCCTACATCAGTCGGGACAATGACGTGGCGTTCAAGACATTCGGTCCCGTGTACCTCACATTCCCGATGTTTCTCGAGGCACTCGGAGTCCCGAGTCGCGACGGACGCTTCGACTTCACGTTGATGGATTCAGCGGGACGTGAGCGCACGGTGGCGCTCGCTCCCGGGCCGCTGCGCCGCCATCCTCGCAAGCTGGGCCCGCCCGCTGGCGCATCGGGCACGCCTCCCATGTACCTCGAGCGCTTCGAGACAGCGTACTGGATGCGCCGGATGGCAGGGCAGACACTGTATGTCCAATTCAATCAGGTCACGGATGCCGAGGGGGAAACGTTGGCGGCGTTTGCGCGGCGACTCGCCGACACGCTATCGGTGTCGGCCACGCGCAACGTGATCGTGGACGTGCGTCACAACAATGGCGGTAACAACCAACTCCTGGGTCCGCTCGTCGAGGCGCTTGCGGCATTCGAGCGCGCGAGGGAAGGAAATCGGATCTTCGTGATGACGTCGCGCTCCACATTCTCGGCGGCCCAGAACTTCATTACGCGCCTCGAGCGCGTCGCCCATCCCGAGTTTGCGGGGGAGCCCAGCATGTCCAGTCCCAACTTCACGGGGGAGGACAACGAAGTGCTGCTGCCCTGGAGTGGCGTGCGCGTGAGCATCTCGAACCGCTACTGGCAGGATTCACGTCCGGATGATCGGCGCCCGTGGATCGAGATGCGGTACCCCGTGGCGTTGTCTGCCGCGGATTACTTCGGGAACCGGGATCCGGTGCTCCCGGTCGTGCTGCGCGCTATCGAGGAGCGGTAGGCCCCACTTCCAGTCCTAAAACGAAAGAGAGGAAAGATTATCGGCGAGTATGGCCTTGAGAATCAGGCCGACCGACAACAGCGCGCCCTTTCAGAGTCGCGCCGACTAGCGCGCGACCGGCGCTCCCTCACCTACCGGTGTCCGTATCATGACGAGATAGGTCACGAAGAGCAGAACCTCCAGAGAATCGACGACAAGCGCGATCAGGATGGGTTGACCCAAGTAGCTGCTGCCCACGGTTAGCAGCAGTGTGATGAAGAAGACCTTGCTGATGCCTGCAATGGTCAGGATGAAGCGTCGGCCCGGCGGATCAAATGCGCCGTAGATCAGCATCACGCCGACGAGTCCGATGAGGAAGCCCCAATTGCGCACAATCAACTCGGCGAGCGGGCCGGCGGCCTCGAGGTTGTGGCCAAAGTTGGAGGTCAACGCGGCGTGAGGCGCGAGCGCGGTATAGAACATCGTCGCGGTGAGGATGCCGGCGACCAACATGATCCATTTGATATGCGTGACGATCCATTTCATGGCGCCCTCCGGGAGGGTATGGAACGAAACAGTAGCGCGCACCAGGCGCGGACACGAGTGCCGCTATCTGCACGCGCTCGCGCCCAAACCGCGGTCGAACTCCGCCCCCGCCAGCCACTGGGGCTGTTCGGTCGTATTGGCGACCGCGATGATGACGTCCCGTACGAACTCCGCATACTGCTGCGAACCGCGCATGTCGACGACGACCGTCTCGTAGTCGTCGCTCGGGCGGTGATAGTGACGTTCCAGGTACTCCCGCACGCGCGCCTCCGTCCAGCCGGCCGGCCGGTCCGCGGTCTGCATGCCGAGCGCCATGTACAGGGCCGGAATGCCGGCGCGCGCGAACGGCAGATTGTCGGCGCGCAGGAAGAACCCTTCCGACGGAAAGGGATCGGGCGACACCCGCAGTCCTTTGCGTCCTGCGACGTCCGCGACCGTGCGGCCAAGCGAGCTGAGCTCGATGCCGAGCGGTGCGACGTCGCGGCTCGGGCCCCACAGCTCCGTTCCGTCGTCCATGTTGAGGTTCGCCACGATGCGGTCGGGCGGAACGAGGCCGCCGCACACGAACGCTTCCGCACCCAGCAGCCCCCATTCCTCGGCGGCGGTGAAGAGAATCGTGAGGGAGCGGCGTTGCGGATGCGCGGCGAACACGCGCGCCAGCGCGAGCAGCGCGGTCACTCCGGAGCCGTCGTCGAGAGCGCCGTTGTAGATCGAATCGCCCCCCCCCGCCCCCCCCCGCGCGGGGGCGCGGATGCCATAGGCGTCCCAGTGGGCACTCAACACGACGTGTTCGCGCG
>DATFEG010000126.1:0-2804 GCA_035251445.1 Gemmatimonadales bacterium
AGCTGCCAGTTCGTCAGCAGATACGTGGCAGGCTGATGGTACCCAATCGCCCAGAGCACGCGCGACGCCACCACCTCGGGCTGCGCTTCGATTCCCAGCTTAACGCTCCACCGGGCGCCGCGAGGGTCGCGGACGTCGTATCCGGGGCTGTAACCACTGTCGTCGATCGCAACGAGCTCGTATCGCGCGTACGGATCGGGGGCGAGTGCAGCTCCGCCCGAACCGTGAAAGAGATCCCGGGTCTCGAGATCGCGCGGCTCTACCCACAGCTGCGCAAGGTCAGCCGCAGCGCCGCCTTGAGTCGAGCTTCTTGGTGGCTTCCGAAAGACACAGGCGGTCGCCAGCACCGTCATTGCCACGATGAGCAACAGACGGGTCGGCCCGGCGGCTGAGCGTCGTGCAAGTGCCATCACAACAGTTCTGCATGAATGTTGCCGGCAAAGTGCTGAGCCGGCCAAGGTGTGGATGAGCTCTCCTTGCGGCGCTCTTCCTGCTGCAGCGCCATCCCGCGGGCCACCGACTGTTTCCGCATCGTACCGTTGCTGGTGTTCTGCTATTTCGTGCCGGCGCTCCTCTCGAATACGGGCGTCATCCCTTTCGAATCGGACGTCTACGTGTTCATCCGCCGCGTCCTGCTGCCGGCCAGCCTTGTCGGGATCATCGATGCCTTCGTGCTGCAACAGATCGCGCGCTGGTACGGCGGGTAGCGTTCCGAGGGTCTGGGGTCAGGCTATCCGTCCCGCTCGGGATGGGGCGTCATTCTACTGCGTCGCCGGTCCCTGAAAGGCCGTGCCCGTCGTCCGCCGGAGCGGCCGGCACCTCATTGTTCTGTCGCGCCGCGCGCTCGGTTCGGCGCGTGAGCCGCGACGGGGCCAGCCCAGATAGACTCTGCCAGCCGCTGTGCGCGTCGTTCCCGCCTTCGGATGTCCCTGGCAGCAGCCAGTCATTCATCACGGCCATGTTGCGTGCGACGAGGTTCGGCGCCAGCGCGTTGGCGATCGCGCCGACTCGCGCGGTCCATCCAATCGCCCGGTGGGCGTCACCGTGGCGGCAGGCATCGACCACCACCGCCGCGGCGGTTTCGGCGCTCACCGTGACCGCCGGCAGCGAGTCGGCGATCGTGAACCACGCGAACTCCCGGCGATGCTGCCCTTTGAACCATGCGTTGAAGGGCGAACCGGTCCGCATCAGGCCGGGCGTAACCGTCGTGACATAAATCCCGGCGCGCGCGACTTCGGCCCGGATCGAGTCCGACAGGCCGACGAGCGCGAACTTGCTGGCGCAGTACGGCGCCAGATGCGGCACCGCCACCTGACCACCCACCGAGGCGATGTTGACGATGCGCCCGAAGCCCTGGCGGCGCATCACGGGCAGCGCCGTCAGCATGGCGTGCAGTGGGCCGCTGAAATGGACCGCCATCGCCTCGTCGAAATCAGTCAGATCCATGTGCGCGAGCGGACCAACCTTGATGACGCCCGCGTTATTGATGAGGACGTCAATTCGACCGGTGCGCTCCACCACCTCGCGGACCATGCGCTCAGCATCCGCGGGCTTGCTCACATCACCGACAATGCATGTGATGTCCCCGCCGGCCGGCTGGATTATCTGCCGCGCCCGGTGGAGCTCATCAGCGTCGCGGGCCACGAGCGTGATGCGCGCTCCTTCCGCCGCCACCTGCCTGGCGATGACGAGGCCGAGCCCGCGAGAGCCACCGGTGATGAGCACCGATCGTCCGCTGAAATCGAACGCCCGCCGGCGCCTGCTGTGGCGCAGGGCGAGTGCGCCCAAGCCGAGGCCAAGGGCGGTGGCCAACACCGCCAGTTGTTGCGAGTTGTTCCACCCAGGGGATCTCATGTGACGATTGTGAGCAAGCGACGTACCTTGCGGATCGTTCATCTTCCATCCTTACGGCTGGCCTTGAGGTTGCAACGGTCGGGTGACGAACAGGTAATCCAGCACAGATCGCGGTCCCGGCAGCCGCATCGCAGCGAAACGAAACCCATGGAAAACACTCTGGTCCGCACCGAACCCTGCGCCGTTTGCGGTGGCAAGATGCTGTGGACACAGAACGCGTGGCCGCTGGATCGGCAGGTCGAGGGCGCCTACCGCTGCCCTAATGGCCACGTCATCGATCCCGATATGACCAGGCAATGTCCGAATTGTGGCATCCACGATACGTCCGCCCTTGCCGATGACGGGGGCACGCTGCGCTTCGCTTGTCATCGCTGCGGCACGTCCTTCACATTCCCGCGGTGACGCGTGATTCTTGTCGGCACCGCCGGCTGGAGCATTCCCCGCGCGCTGGCGGAGCGCGCCCCGGGAACGGGCTCGCATCTGGAGCGGTATTCGCGGGTGAACGCGGTCGAGATCAACTCGTCGTTCTATCGCCCGGACGCGTTCGCGACGTATAAGAAGTGGGCGGACGCGTGCTTGCCAACATCCTGATCCCGAGGAATGTGCGGCCGCCGTACCACGTCACCAAGAGTGCGTACTACGGGTACAGCCTGGGTGCCTGGGACTCGTTGCCAATCCTGGGTGTCGAGCGCCGCCTCGCAACCGCGATTCTTCTCACTGGCGGTGTTCCGCCCGAGACAAGCGGCTCGTAATCTTCGAAAACGCCGGGCACGTGCCCCCTCGGATCGAATTGATTCGCGAGGTACTCGACTGGCTGGACCGTTACCTTGGACCGGTGCAGCGTTAGATCGTTGAGCAGGCAATGGCGCGGCAGCTCGGCCGCGCCTTCGGGTGCGCTCGTCGCCGAAGTGGGACCACGACAAGTTCGCTCAATGATGATGGCTCGGACC